>NZ_JBHXTM010000025.1:0-125787 GCF_042677325.1 Streptomyces sp. NPDC127117 | reverse complement strand
CCATCCGGGTGTGCCCGATGAGTCCTCATCCAGGGCATATGCGACCCTGGACGCATGATCTTCATCGCCGTCAAATTCACCGTCCGCAGCGAAGAGCGGGACAACTGGCTGCCCGCCGTCGAGCCCTTCACCCTGGCCACCCGGCAGGAGCCGGGCAATGTGTTCTTCGAGTGGTCGTACAGTGTCGAGAACCCCGACCAGTTCGTCCTGCTGGAGGCCTTCGCCTCTCCCGAGGCCGGTGCGGCCCATGTGAAGTCCGAGCACTTCGCCGCGGCCATGGACCTGATGGCGGACCTGGTGGCCGAGGTCCCCGAGATCATCAACGTGGAGGTGCCGGGCGAGGGCTGGTCCCGGATGGCGGAGGTCACCCCGCGCTCGCGGTGACGGCTCCGCACCCTTTGGGCACCGTCCCGGTCAGGCCGCGTGGCCGCCGTCCACCACCACCTCCGTACCGGTGATGTACGCCGCCTCGTCACCGGCCAAGTAGACGACGAGGGAAGCGACTTCGTCCGGGGTGCCGAAACGGCCCAGTGCGGTCGCCGAGCGCTGGCCGTCGGCGAACGGGCCGTCGGCCGGGTTGAGGTCCGTGTCGACCGGACCTGGCTGCACCAGATTGACCGTGATGCCGCGCGGGCCGAGCTCGCGGGCGAGCGGCTTGGTGAGACCGGCCAGCGCCGACTTGCTCATCGCGTAGAGGGTGGAGCCGGGGCCGCCCGCATGCCGGCTCAGGGCCGTACCGATGGAGACGATGCGGCCACCGCGCTCCATCAGCCCCGCCGCCGCGCGGCAGGCCAGGAACACCGCCCGCACATTCACCGCGAGCACCCGGTCCACATCGGCCGGGGTGAGGGTGTCGATGGGGCCGAGGACGCCGATCCCCGCGTTGTTGACCAGGATGTCCAGCCGGCCGAACGCCTCCGCGGCGCCGGTCACGGCCGCCGGGACCGCTTCGGGGTCGGCCGAGTCCACACGCAGGGCGATGCCCTGCCGGCCGTACGAGCGGATCCTCGCCACGACCTCGTGGGCGGCCACCTCGTCCTGTACGTACGTCAGTGCCACGTCGATGCCCTCCCGGGCGAGCCGCAGGGCCGTCGCGGCGCCGATGCCGCGGCTGCCCCCGGTGACGAGCGCGGTGCGGGTCTTGCCGGTGATGGTGCTGGTCATGATGGGCCCTTCGTCGTCGGTGGTGTCTCGGCCGGTGCCTCGACACGGACCAGCAAAGTCGTTCCGCCCGGCCGTCACCGGCGGGAATCGGACCCCTGCGTGGGGCGCCCTCCCCATGGCGCGGCCGGCGCGCACCGGTGAGTTCCGGGCGGCAGCGGGGTCAACAGGTGAAAGCCCATCGTCGGACCGGAACACAGGAGCAGGACCATGGCCGAGCTGACTCTCACCACCTTCCTGTCGCTCGACGGCGTGATGCAGGCCCCGGGGGCACCCGACGAGGACCGCAGCGGCGGGTTCGAGTACGGCGGCTGGACCGTGCCGTTCGCGGACGAGGGCATGCGGCAGTTCATCGACGAGCTGTTCGACCGGTCGGCGGCCTTCCTCCTGGGCCGCCGCACGTACGACATCTTCGCCGCGTACTGGCCCAAGGTGACCGACCCCGGGCACCGGGTCGCCGGCAGCCTCAACGCCCGCCCCAAGTACGTCGTCTCGACCACCCTGGAATCGCCCGAGTGGCACAACACGACCGTCATCTCCACGGACGTCGCCGGGGAGGTCGCCCGCCTCAAGGAGCGGACGGAGGGCGGCGAGCTCCAGATCCACGGCAGCGGGGCGCTCGCCCGGTCACTGATGACGCACGGCCTGATCGACGAGTGCAACCTCCTCGTCCACCCGGTCGTGCTGGGCCGGGGCCACCGGCTGTTCCCGGAGGGCGGCCTGCCGACCGCCTTCGAGCGGACCGGCGCGCGGGAGACCCGGAGCGGAATCACGGTCCACACCTACCGGCCCGCCGGCCCGGCCGAGTTCAGCAGCTTCCCCCTGGAGGACTGAGCGGGCCGGGACGTCCGGAGGCGCTGCTCCGGAAGGGGTGTCCCGGACGGGGCCGTGCCCGGTACGGTGATCGTTCCGCGTGCGAGCCGTCGAGGTCTCCACATCGTTCCCGCTGTGGAGAACCAGGAGAAGCAGCCAGGTGTCCTCGATCGCCGTGCCCACCCTCGCCCCGTCCCGCCGTGCCTGGCTCACCGATCTGCCCGTGCTGCTCGTCGCGGCCGTCTGGGGTTCGAGCTACCTGGCGGCCAAGGGCATCACCACCACCCAGACCGTCCTCGCCGTGCTAGTGCTGCGGTTCGCCGTCGTGCTGCCCGTGCTGGCCGTGGCCGGATGGCGCAAGCTACGGGCGCTCCGCGCGGCGCAGTGGCGGGGGGCCGGCCTGCTGGGGCTCGTCCTCAGCGCGATCTTCCTCGTGGAGACGTACGGCGTCGTCCACACGTCGGCGACCAACGCGGGGCTCATCATCAGCCTCACGATGATCTTCACCCCGCTCGCCGAGGCCGCCGTGACACGTGTCCGCCCGCCCCGGGCCTTCCTCGCCGCCGCCGCGCTCTCGGTCGCCGGAGTGGTGCTGCTGACCCAGGGCGGCGGATTCACCAGCCCCTCGGCCGGCGATCTGCTGATGCTGGTGGCCGCGCTCGCCCGTACCGTGCACGTCCTGCTGATGGCCCGCATCAAGTCGGTGCGGGGCGCCGACTCGCTGTCGCTGACCACGGTCCAGCTCGGCAGCGCGGTTGCCGTCTTCGCCCTGCTCTCGGCCGTTCCCGGCACCGGCGAGGCGCCGTGGACGGTGGCCGCGGGATTCGGCGTCCGGGAATGGGGCGGGCTGCTCTTCCTCTCCGTCTTCTGCACGCTCTTCGCCTTCTTCGTGCAGATGTGGTCCGTGCGCCGCACTTCGCCGTCCCGGGTCAGCCTGCTGCTCGGCACGGAACCGCTGTGGGCCGCCGCCGTGGGCATCGCGATCGGCGGCGAGCGGCTCGGAGTCCTCGGCGCGGTGGGCGCGGTACTCGTCCTGGCCGGCACCGCCTGGGGCCGCCGCGCGGTCACCCCGGCCGCTCCCTGAGCGGGCCGGCGGCCACCGCCGTCGCGCCGCCCGTCCGAAAGTCTCGTCCTCCGCGACTTTGGTCGCCGGTCACGTCCGCACGGCCGGGATCGCCCGCCCGACCTGGGTAGTTTTGTGGCATGACCCGTACGGAATACCGCTGGCTGCTGCCCTCGGCGATGGCCGATCCCGAGCTGCCCGGCGACCGGCACGGCCGCGCGCGACGCACCGTGCGGGACTGGGCCGTCGACCTGACCGCCTTCCTCTGCGCGGCCGCGGTGGGCATGGTCACGGTCGCGACGATCGAGGCCGACCCCACCACACCCGACGGCGTCCTGCTCGCCGACATCGTGGTCGGTGCCCTGGCCTGCTGTGCGCTGTGGGTGCGGCGGCGGTGGCCGTTCGGCGTCGCGGTGGGCCTGGTCCTGGTCTCCGCGATCGAGCCGGTCGCGTCAGGGGCCATGCTCGTCGCGCTGTTCGGCGTGGCCGTGCACCGCCCGTTCCGGCCCGTGGCGGCCGTCGGGGCGCTTGCCCTGCTCCTCACCCCAGTACAGCCGTATCTGCGTCCCGACCCGGGCACCTCGTTCGTCGAGGCCACGGTCATCGGGGCGCTGCTGCCCCTGCTGGTGATCAGCTGGGGCATGGCCGTACGGTCCAGGCGGCAGCTCGTCGTCACCCTGCGCGAACGGGCCCACCGCGCCGAGACCGAGGCCGGACTCCGCGCCGAACAGGCGCAGCGGCTCGCCCGCGAGGCCATCGCCCGCGAGATGCACGACGTCCTCGCCCACCGGCTGACCCTGCTCAGCGTCCACGCCGGCGCCCTCGAATTCCGCCCCGACGCACCGAAGGCCGAGGTGGCCCGCGCGGCCGGGGTCATCCGGGACAGCGCGCACGAGGCGCTCCAGGACCTCCGCGAGATCATCGGAGTCCTGCGCAGCCCGGGCGAGAGCGACGGCGACCGGCCGCAGCCCACCCTCGCCACGCTGGACTCGCTGATCGACGAATCCCGGATGGCCGGCATGAAGGTCACCCTCGACAACCGTGTCGACGACCCCGGCGCGGCCCCCGCCGCCACCGGCCGCACCGTCTACCGCATCGCCCAGGAGGGCCTGACCAACGCCCGCAAGCACGCCCCCGGCACCGAGGTCACCGTCACCGTCACCGGCGCACCGGGCGAAGGGCTCACCGTCGAGGTGCGCAATCCGGCGCCCACCGAACCCTTCGAGCAGGTCCCCGGTTCCGGCCAGGGGCTCATCGGCCTCACGGAACGCGCCACCCTGGCCGGGGGCAGCCTCGACCACGGGCCGGAACCGGACGGCGGATTCCGGGTCCGGGCCTCGCTGCCGTGGCCGGCCTGACCGCCGCGGGTGACCGGGGCCCCGGCGCGGCCGGCGTCCGGGCCTGGCTACGGTGGTCGCCATGACCACCCCGACCCCGATGGACCCCGCGGCACAGCCCGTCCGGCTGATCATCGTCGACGACGACCCGCTCGTACGCGCCGGGCTCAACCTCATGCTCGGCGGCGCCGACGACATCGACATCGTGGGGGAGGGCGCGGACGGCACGGATGTCGCCGAACTCGTCGACCGGCTGCGCCCCGACGTGGTGCTGATGGACATCCGGATGCCGGGCATGGACGGGCTGACCGCGACCGAGTCGCTGCGCACCCGGCCCGACGCCCCGGAGGTCATCGTCCTGACGACGTTCCACGCGGACGAACAGGTGCTGCGGGCCATCCGTGCCGGAGCGGCCGGCTTCGTACTGAAGGACACCCCGCCGGTGCGGATCGTCGACGCGGTACGACGGGTGGCGGCCGGTGATCCGGTGCTGTCGCCCGCGGTGACGCGTCAGCTCATGGCACGCGCGGCCGGCACCGGACCCCGGACCGGCCGCGACGACCGGGCGGACCGGGCCGAGCGGGCACGGGCGCGGATCGCCGCACTCGCCGAGCGGGAACGCGAGGTCGCGATCGCCGTCGCATGCGGCCGTTCCAACGCAGAGATCGCCGCCGCGCTCTACCTCAGCGTGGCGACCGTGAAGACCCAGGTGTCCCGGATCCTGGCCCGGTTCGGCTTCAACAACCGTGTCCAGATCGCGCTGTTGGTGCACGACGCGGGCCTGCTCGACGATGACGGCACGGAACCGGCGACATAGGGTGAACCGGTCGGTCCGAAACGATCGAGCCGATCGGGCCGTCAGAGCGGGAGGGGCGATCCCATGTCCGATGCCAGTGGCCGTGCCGAGGTCGATGTCGATCTGAGCGGGGTCGCGGAATTCACCGCGAACCCGTATCCGTACTACGAGAAGCTCCGCGCCACCGGCCCGGTGCACACCGTCCGCACCGACGAATTCGAGCGCGTCTGGCTGGTGGTGGGGTACGAAGAGGCCCGCGCCACCCTCGCCGACCCGCGGTTCGCCAAGGACTGGCGGGGCCTGCCGGGCGCACCCGCCGAGAGCGACCCCATCTTCCTCAACATGCTGGAGCTGGACGCACCCCACCACACCCGGCTGCGCAAGCTCGTCGCCCGGGAGTTCACCGCCCGCCGGGTCGAGTCGCTGCGCCCGCGCGTCCAGCAGATCACCGACGAACTCCTCGACGCGATGGTGCCCGCCGGCCGCGCCGATCTCGTCGACGCGCTCGCCTTCCCGCTGCCGATGACCGTCATCTGCGAGCTGATCGGTGTGCCGGACCTGGACCGCGACGCATTCCGCAGGCTGTCGAACGGCATCATCACCCCCGCCTCGCCGCTCCAGGAGATCGAAGCGGCGCGCGCCATGAACGAGTATCTGTGCGAACTCATCGAGGACAAGCGGTGCTCGCCCGGCGACGACCTGATGAGCGCCCTGGTCCGGACACGTGACGAGGAAGGGGACGCGCTGTCGCCCGACGAACTCGTGGGCATGGCCTTCCTGCTGCTCGTCGCGGGCCACGAGACCACGGTCAACCTGATCGCCAACGGGGTACGGGCACTGCTCGACCACCCCGCCCAGCTGGCGGCCCTGCGCGACGACCCGGAGCTGACCGGCGGTGCGGTCGAGGAGATGCTGCGCTACGACGGGCCGGTGGAGAACGCCACGTTCCGCTATCCCCGCGAGCAGGTCGAGATCGGGCAGCGGATCGTCCCGGCGGGCGCCCCGGTCCTGGTGTCCCTGGCGGGCGCCGACCGGGACCGCGCCCGCTACCCGGAACCGGACACCTTCGACATCCGCCGCGACGCCCGGGGCCACCTGGCCTTCGGGCACGGTGCCCACTTCTGCGTGGGTGCGCCGCTGGCCCGGATGGAGGGCCGGATCGCGATCCGTACGCTGCTGGAGCGGTGCCCCTCCCTCGCGCCGGACGCGGAGGCGGGGGAGCTGGACTGGATTCCCGGGATGCTGATCCGCGGGGTGCGCGGGCTGCCCGTCCGCTGGTGAGCCGAGGCGCCCCGGACCGAGCGGACCTGACCCGGAGACGGGCGCGGCGGCGTCCTACGCGCAGGGCCCCGCCGCACCGTCGGCGATCTCCGCGACCGTCACCGGGCGCCGCTCCCGGCGGGAGACCTCGCACGCCTCCGCGATCAGCAGGGCGAACCACGCCTCCCGGCCGTCGCACGGATTGGGCCGCTCGCCCCGCACCACCCCTACGAACGCGTCCAGTTCGGCCTCGTACGCCGGGGCGAACCGCTCCAGGAAACCGGGCCAGGGCGAGGAGGGGGCCGAAGGCCCCCCAGGTTCGGCCGAGGTGACCGGTGTGCGGTCGTCCAGGCCGACCGTGATCTGGTCCAGCTCGCCCGCCAGTTCCATCCGTACGTCGTAACCGGCGCCGTTGCAGCGGGTGGCCGCCGCCGTGGCCAGGGTGCCGTCGTCGAGGGTCAGCAGCACCGCCGCCGTGTCGACATCTTTGGCCGCCCGGAACATCCCGGGCCCGGCATCCGACCCGGCGGCGTACACCTCGGTCACCTCACGCCCCGTCACCCACCGCAGCATGTCGAAGTCATGGACCAGGCAGTCCCGGTACAGCCCCCCGGAGAGCGGCAGATACGCGGCGGGGGGCGGGGCGGGGTCCATCGTCACCGCCCGCACGGTGTGCAGCCGGCCCAGCGCACCGGCCCGCACGGCGGCACGGGCCGCCCGGTAACCCGCGTCGAACCTGCGCATGAAGCCCAGTTGGAGCACGCTCCTGGCCCCCTCGACCTCGCGCAGCGCGCCCAGCGTTCCCGGCAGGTCCAGTGCGATCGGCTTCTCGCAGAACGCCGGGAGCCCCGCCCGCGCCGCCCGGCCGATCAGCTCCGCGTGCGCCGAGGTGGCCGAGGCGATCACCACCGCGTCCACCCCCGCGCCGAACACCTCGGCGGCGCCCGGGACCGCCTTCGCGCCGACGCGCTCGGCGACCTCCGCCGCCCGCGCCCCGTCGGTGTCCGTCACCACCAGGGCGTCCACCTCGGGATGGCGGGCCAGCACGCCCGCGTGGAAGGAACCGATCCGGCCGGTGCCGATGAGTCCGATACGCATGGACCCAACGTGCCGCCCGTCGGCTGCG
This sequence comes from Streptomyces sp. NPDC127117, assembly GCF_042677325.1. Classification (NCBI taxonomy): domain Bacteria; kingdom Bacillati; phylum Actinomycetota; class Actinomycetes; order Kitasatosporales; family Streptomycetaceae; genus Streptomyces; species Streptomyces sp. NPDC127117. The sequence continues at coordinate 118,231 of NZ_JBHXTM010000025.1, read as the reverse complement.
CTGTCAACCATATGTCCTGACAAGGTGCCCCTTGTTCGTTGGTCATGCTGTCCGGACAACAGGACGACCGGACTTCCGGAGTTTCTGACGTGAGGGATACCCTCCACGCGTGCCCAAACCCACCACCGACCCGGCCGCACTCGAACTCGGCGTGGACCGCTCCAGCCCGATCCCGCTCTACTTCCAGCTGGCCCAGCAGCTGGAGGCCGCCATCGAGCAGGGCCGGCTCGCCCCCGGCAGCCTCCTCGGCAACGAGATCGAGCTGGCGGCACGGCTCGGCCTGTCCCGGCCCACGGTCCGCCAGGCCATCCAGTCGCTGGTCGACAAGGGGCTGATGGTGCGCCGTCGCGGTGTCGGTACCCAGGTGGTGCACAGCAGGGTCAGGCGCCCGCTCGAACTGAGCAGCCTCTACGACGACCTGGAGGCCGCGGGCGGGCACCCCACGACCCGCGTCCTGCGCAACACCGTCGAACCCGCCGACGCGGTGGTGGCCGACGCACTCGCGGTCGCCGAAGGCACCGACGTACACCTCGTCGAGCGGCTGCGGTACGCCCACGACGAGCCACTGGCACTCCTGCGCAACCACCTGCCGCTCGGGATCGTCGACCTGGACACCGCGCGGCTGGAGGCCACCGGCCTGTACCGGCTGATGCGCGGCGCCGGGATCACCCTGCACAGCGCCCGCCAGACCGTGGGCGCCCGCCTCGCCACCGCCGACGAGGCGGCCGGGCTCGCCGAGGCGGAAGGGGCCGCCCTGCTGACCATGGAGCGCACCACCTTCGACGACACCGGGCGCGCGGTCGAGTTCGGCTCCCACATCTACCGGGCCTCCCGCTACACCTTCGACTTCCAGCTGCTCGTACGGTGACGACTTCCAGCTGCTCGTACGTGACGACGGCCGCCCGGCCCCGTTGACGCCGCGTACGACCACCGCTAGAACTCCTCCAGCCGCACTCGGGCGGCCGGGAGAGAAGGCGGACCCACCATGCGTACCTCTCGCAAGGCAGCAACCCTGATCACCGTCGCGGCCCTCGGCATCGGGCTCACCGTCACCGGCTGCAGCGGATCCGGCGGCCGCAGCGCCGAGGAGAAGCCCGCGGGGGACAGCGGGGGGTCGGCCGCCGGGACACCCCGGATGAAGATCGCGATGGTCACGCACTCCGGGGAGGGCGACACCTTCTGGGACATCGTGCAGAGCGGCGCGAAGCAGGCGGCGGCCAAGGACAACGCCGAGTTCCTGTACTCCGCGAACAAGGAGGGCAAGGAACAGGCCCAGCTCGTCCAGGCCGCCATCGACCAGAAGGTCGACGGGCTGATCGTCACCCTCGCCAAACCGGAGGCCGTCAAGGACGTCGTCGCCAAGGCCGTGAAGGCCGGGATACCCGTGGTGACCATCAACTCGGGCGCGCAGTTCTCCACGGAGATCGGCGCGCTCGGGCACATCGGGCAGGACGAGAAGGTCGCGGGCGAGGCCGTCGGCGACGAGCTCGGCGCACGGGGCCGCAGGAAGGCCCTCTGCGTCATCCACGAGCAGGGCAACGTGTCGCTGGAGGAGCGCTGCGCCGGGGTGCGCAAGACCTTCGGCGGCAAGGTCGAGAACCTGAACGTCGAGGGCACCAACATGCCGGCCGCCACCTCCTCGATCGAGGCGAAGCTCCAGGCCGACAAGGACATCGACGCGATCGTCACCCTCGGCGCCCCGTTCGCCGCCGCCTCCGTCAAGGCCAAGGAGGGCTCCGGCAGCACGGCCGAGGTCGACACCTTCGATCTGAACGCCGAGGTCGTCAAGCGGCTGAAGGCCCGGGAGGTCGGTTTCGCCGTCGACCAGCAGCCCTACCTCCAGGGCTACCTCGCCGTCGACGAACTGTGGCTGAACCGGACCAACGGCAACGTCGTCGGCGGCGGAAGGCCGGTGCTCACCGGCCCGGCGATCGTCACCGCGAAGGACGTGCCGCAGCTGGAGAAGTACACGGCGCGCGGTACCCGGTGAACCTCCCGCGCACCGCCGGACCCACCCGCCGCCGACACACGCGTCCCGCCCCTGCCGGGCGGTGCCGACGAAGGCTCGGGGATACTTGGCCAGCCGGGCCGGGAGCACACCATCCCCGGCCCCTCCAAGCAGCACAGCGAGCAGCACAAGAAGGGCACGGCGTCGTGGCAAGGGTTCGGACAGGGGTACGTGCGATGGGCGCCGTGCTTGCGGCGGTGCTCGGGGCTTCCCTCGTGGGATGCAGCAGCACCGGTGGCAAGCGGGCGGAGGAGCGCGCGGCCCGGGCCGCCGCCGAGGGCCGGGCCGCGGTGGACACACCCCGCTGGACCTTCGCGATGGTCACCCACTCGGGCGACGGCGACACCTTCTGGGACATCGTCCAGCGGGGCGCGGAGCAGGCAGCCGTCAAGGACAACATCAAGTTCCTGTACTCGCACAACGACGAGGCGCAGCAGCAGGCACAGCTGGTGCAGGCCGCCATCGACCAGAAGGTCGACGGGCTGATCGTCACCCTCGCCAAGCCCGACGCCATGAAGGACGTCGTGACCAAGGCCACCAGGGCCGGAATCCCGGTGATCACGGTGAACTCGGGCTCCGCGGAGTCCAAGCGGTTCGGCGCCCTCACCCACATCGGCCAGGACGAGTCCATCGCGGGCGAGGCGGTCGGTGAGGAGCTCAACACACGGGGCCGCAAGAAGGCGCTGTGCATCCTGCACGAACAGGGCAACGTCGGCCACGAGCAGCGCTGCGCCGGAGCGAAGAAGAGCTTCGACGGCCAGATGCAGAACCTGTACGTCGAGGGCACCAACATGCCCGATGTCCAGGCGTCCATCGAGGCCAAGCTCCAGGCCGACAAGAACATCGACGCGGTCGTCACGCTCGGCGCGCCGTTCGCGGACGCCGCCGTCAAGGCGAAGAAGACCGCGGGCAGCAAGGCCGAGATCGACACCTTCGACCTGAACGCCAAGGTCGCCACCGCCCTGACGGACAAGACCCTCGGCTTCGCGGTCGACCAGCAGCCCTACCTCCAGGGGTACGAGGCCGTCGACCTGCTCTGGCTCTACCGCTACAACGGCAATGTGCTCGGCGGCGGACGCCCGGTCCTCACCGGACCGCAGATCGTCACCGCCGAGGACGCCGCCGAACTGGCCGAGTACACGAAGCGGGGAACCCGATGAGCACGGTTGCCGGACCGTCCGCCCCGGCCCCGGCCGGGGCCGACGAGCGGCTGATGCGTACCTCACCGCTGCGCAGGCTGCTCGGCCGCCCCGAGCTCGGCTCGGTGGTCGGTGCCGCGGCGGTCTTCATCTTCTTCTCGATCGTCGCCGACAGCTTCCTGCGCGCCTCCAGCCTCGGCACCGTGCTGTACGCGGCCTCGACGATCGGGATCATGGCCGCGCCGGTGGCGCTGCTGATGATCGGCGGCGAGTTCGATCTCTCCGCCGGTGTGCTGGTCACCAGCTCCGCGCTGGTCTCGTCGATGTTCAGCTACCAGATGACCGCCAACGTCTGGGTCGGCGTCTTCGTGTCGCTGCTGGTCACCCTGGCCGTCGGGGCGTTCAACGGCTTCATGCTCACCCGGACCAAACTGCCGAGCTTCATCATCACGCTCGGTACGTTCCTGATGCTGACCGGCCTGAACCTGGGCTTCACCAAGCTGATCAGCGGGACCGTGTCCACCAAGGCCATCGGGGACATGGAGGGCTTCGACTCGGCCCGCAAGGTCTTCGCCTCGCAGTGGACGATCGGCGGCGTCGAGTTCAAGGTCACCATCCTGTGGTGGGCGGTCCTCGTCGCGATCGCCACCTGGATCCTGCTCCGTACCCGCTTCGGCAACTGGATCTTCGCGGTCGGCGGCGAGGCCGACGCGGCCCGCGCGGTCGGCGTACCGGTGATCCGCACCAAGATCGGGCTCTACCTCGGGGTCGCCTTCGCCGCCTGGGTCTCCGGCCAGCACCTGCTGTTCTCCTTCGACGTGGTGCAGTCCGGCGAGGGCGTCGGCAACGAGCTGATCTACATCATCGCGGCCGTCATCGGCGGCTGTCTGATCACCGGCGGCTACGGCTCCGCGATCGGCTCCGCGGTCGGTGCCTTCATCTTCGGCATGACCAGCAAGGGCATCGTGTACGCGGAGTGGAACCCGGACTGGTTCAAGTTCTTCCTCGGAGCCATGCTGCTCCTGGCCACCCTGCTCAACGCATGGGTACGCAAGCGCGCGGAGGCGACGAAATGACGGCCCCCAAGGCACCGGCCGACCGGGAGACGCCCCACCGGGCGCTCGTCGAGCTGGACCACGTCAGCAAGTTCTACGGCAACATCAAGGCCCTGACGGACGTCTCGCTGGAGGTCCACGCGGGCGAGATCTCCTGCGTGCTCGGCGACAACGGCGCCGGCAAATCCACCCTGATCAAGATCATCGCGGGGCTGCACCGGCACGATGCCGGAACCTTCCTCATCGACGGCGAGGAGACCACCCTCGTCAACCCGCGCGACGCCCTGGACCGCGGCATCGCCACGGTCTACCAGGACCTGGCCGTCGTCCCTCTGATGCCGGTCTGGCGCAACTTCTTCCTCGGCTCCGAGCCGACCACCGGCGCCGGCCCCTTCAAGCGCCTCGACGTGCGGCTGATGCGCGAGACGACCCGCTCCGAGCTGCTGCGCATGGGCATCGACCTGCGCGACGTCGACCAGCCGATCGGCACCCTCTCCGGCGGTGAGCGCCAGTGTGTCGCCATCGCACGGGCCGTCTACTTCGGCGCCAAGGTCCTCGTTCTGGACGAGCCCACCGCCGCGCTCGGCGTCAAGCAGTCCGGGGTGGTGCTCAAGTACGTCGCGGCCGCCCGCGACGCGGGTCTCGGCGTGGTCCTCATCACGCACAACCCGCACCACGCGTATCTCGTCGGGGACCGTTTCGTCCTGCTGAAGCGGGGCGCCATGTCCGGCAGCCACACCAAGGAGTCCATCACCCTGGACGAGCTGACCCGCCAGATGGCGGGCGGCAGCGAGCTGGAGGAGCTCAGCCACGAGCTGGAGCGGGCCCCCGCGCCGACCCGTCTCGGCGGCCACCCGGTCCCCGGCGACCCCGAGTAGCCCCCGGCCCCGTACCCACGGGTCCGCCAGCCCCGGTGCCCCGGCAGTGGCAGAATCGAGCCCGACGGGCGCAGTCCGCCGCCGGGAGCACCGCCCCCGGCCACCCCCAGACCCCGCAGGGACGATGAGCACGTACCGCGACTTCACACACCGCGGCTCCGCCCGCGCCACCGTCCTTCGGACAGTGGGCACCCGGGAGCGGCGCTCGCACCTCACGGCACCGCGGGTACCCACCGTCGGCATCGACATCGGCGGTACGAAGGTGATGGCGGGCGTCGTCGACGCCGACGGCAACATCCTGGAGCAGCTGCGCACCGAGACTCCGGACAAGTCCAAGAGCCCCAAGGTCGTCGAGGACACCATCGTCGAGCTGGTCCTGGACCTCTCCGACCGGCACGATGTGCACGCCGTCGGCATCGGCGCGGCCGGCTGGGTCGACGCGGACCGCTCCAAGGTGCTCTTCGCCCCGCACCTCGCCTGGCGCGACGAACCGCTGCGCGACGCCCTCGCCTCCCGCCTCGTCGTCCCCGTCATGGTCGACAACGACGCCAACACCGCCGCCTGGGCGGAGTGGCGGTTCGGCGCGGGCCGCGGCGAGGACCACCTCGTCATGATCACGCTCGGCACCGGCATCGGCGGCGCGATCCTGGAGGACGGCCAGGTCAAGCGCGGCAAGTACGGCGTCGCCGGTGAGTTCGGCCACATGCAGGTGGTGCCCGGCGGGCACCGCTGCCCCTGCGGGAACCGCGGCTGCTGGGAGCAGTACAGCTCCGGCAACGCACTCGTCCGGGAGGCCAAGGAGCTGGCCGCCGCGGACTCCCCGGTGGCGCACGGGATCATCGAGCGGGTCAAGGGCAACATCCCCGACATCACCGGCCCCCTCATCACCGAACTGGCCCGCGAGGGCGACGCGATGTGCGTCGAGCTCCTCCAGGACATCGGCCAGTGGCTCGGCGTCGGCATCGCCAATCTGGCCGCCGCGCTCGACCCCTCCTGCTTCGTCATCGGGGGCGGCGTCAGTGCCGCCGACGACCTGCTCATCGGCCCCGCCCGGGACGCCTTCAAGCGCCATCTCACCGGCCGCGGCTACCGGCCCGAGGCCCGGATCGCCAAGGCCCAGCTCGGCCCGGAGGCGGGTATGGTCGGCGCCGCGGACCTGGCCCGGCTGGTGGCCCGCAGATTCCGCCGTACCAACCGTCGCCGGGTCGAACGGTACGAGCGGTACGCCCAGATCTACGACCAGGCCGCGAGCACCATCCGCAATACCCGCAACACCCGCACCTCCTAGGGATCCCCAGACACATGACCGCAGCCGAGCACCCCGTCCTGCCGCGTCAGTCCACGCCGCCCGACGACGGCCGGCCGCCGCAGGACCGGCGCCGGATGATCCGCCGCAGGCTGATCACGGCGACCATCATCGTGCTGCTCATCGGCATCCCGGCCGGCTATCTGCTGATCTCGGCCGGGCAGAGCCGCCGCGCCGGGCAGAACAAGGAGGCCGAGGCCTCCGCGCAGGGGCTCCGGGAGGGCTGGCCGTCCCGGATGCAGCGCCGGATCTTCGAGCTGCCGATGCCCGGAAACTCCCTGGACGTGCAGTACTACGAGACCAACAACTGGAAGGCCAGCCGGCTGTACGTGGAGTTCCGCACCACGTCCGCCGGGCTCGACCGCTTCCTCGGCCGGATGGGCAGCGGGCGCTCCGACCTGGAGCCCGGCAAGGTGACCATCGGCGAACGCGACCGGAAGGTCTCGGGCTGGGAGTTCGGCCCCGGGACCGACTGGGCGGGCACCAGGCACACCAACAAGGACCCGCGTCCCACCCAGGACATCATGGTGAACATGACCGACCCGATGAACCCCGTCGTGTACGTCGTCTCCGCGGCGACCCCCTGAGCGGGAGAACAGTCCCGACGGCACCCCTCTCAGGCGCGCCACCGATGAACCGCGCCGATGAACCGCGCAGATGAGCCGGGCCGCTGAGCCGGGCCGCTGATCCGGGCTGCTGAGCTGCGCCGATGAGCCGCTGAACCGCGCCGCTGAGCTGCGCCGCTGAACCGCGCCGGTGAGCCGCGCCGTGCCACTGGGCCGCGTCACCCGGCGGTGGCCGCCTCGGCCGGTTGTGCGCGGGCGCGCAGTGTGCCCGGGGCCAGCCCGAGCCGGGTCTCGGCCGTCTCGATGGCCACATCCCCGTAGTCCGGGCCCTCCTGCGGCGCGTCGTCGTTCGCGTACGCCCCCAGCCCGTCGACCGTGATGAGGATGTGCAGGGCCGCCCTGACCTCGTCGTCGGTCGTGAACTCTCCGGCCCGTACGCCCTTGCCGACCAGGGCTACCACCTCGGCGCGCGTCTGCGACTCCTGCGCGCTCACGGCCTCGCGCAGCGCGTCCTTGAACCTGCTGAGATGCCGCGCGTTGAGCCACAGTCGGCTCAGATCCCGGTAGTCGCCGTCCGTCAGGCGTACCAGGAAGCGGGCCAGCCGCTCCACGGGCGGCAGCTCCTCCTCGTGCGACGGCAGCAGCGACCCGCGCTCCGTCGTGGCCGCGAAGGCGAACGCCTCGCCCAGCAGATGGTCCGCGACCGGGAAGTAGTGGCCGATCAGGCCCGGCCGGACGCCCAGGGTGTCGGCGACGCGGCGCAGCGTGATCCGCTCCAGTCCCTCCTCCAGCCCGATGCGGGCGGCGGTGCGCACGATCTCCGCGCGGCGCTGCTCGGGCAGTTTCCTGGATTGCTTCGGCCGAGGTCTTGACGTCATGGACCAAAGGTTATTGGATCAGTGACCAATAAGTTGTTGGCCATGTGCCCAATAAAGGCAGCGTCGCCTGGACATCCGAGAGGCCTCGATGACGACACGACCCACCACCTCCGCAGGAGCTGTCGACGGGCAAGGCTCCGAGCGCTCGGGGCAGCTGGAGACCCGCGGGATCGATCTGGTTCCCGCCGAGGAGCGCGCCGGCCGCCCACGACAGCTCTTCGCGGTCTGGGCGGCGCCCAACGTCAGCTATCTGAGCCTCGTCGTCGGCGCCACGCTGATCCTCATGGGGCTCACGCTCCCGCAGGCCATCGGCATCATCCTGGCCGGGAACCTGCTGTGGATCTGTACGGGCGTCATCGCGGCCGGCGGACCGGTGGCCGGCACGAGTGGCTCGGTCATCTCGCGCGCGTTCCACGGCGTCATCGGCAACAAGTTCGTGCTCGTCCTGACCGGCTGGCTCATCGCCGCGGCCTACCTCGCCCTGAACTGGTCGGCCGCCTCGGTCGCGGGCATCGGCCTGGCCGCCCGGCTCGGGCTGCCCGACAACGCGGCCGTCCACGCGGCCGTCATCTGCCTCATCGCGGCGGCGACGCTGCTGATCGCGATCTACGGATACGCGACGATCGTCCGCCTCTACACCGCGCTCAGCATCCTGCTGACCGTCGTGTTCATCGTGGTCACGGGCTATGTGCTCGCCGCCGCCGACTGGTCCTACACGCCGGCCGAGCCCCTGAAGGGCGGCGCACTCACCGCCGCGATCGGCATCGGCTTCGCCATCATCGCCTCCACGCCGCTGTCGTACAGCAACAGCCCCGACCTGGCCCGCTACCTGCCGCGCGACAGCAGCCCGGTCGCCATCGCCGGCTGGACGGCGCTCGGCGCGTACGTGCCCAGCGTCCTGTTCACCACGGTCGGCGCGCTCGCGGCCACCACCCTCGACATGACCGACCCGCAGGCCGCGCTGGAGGGCATCCTGCCGGGCTGGTTCGTCCCGGTCTTCGTCGTCGCGGTCGTCGTCAACACCATGGCGAACAACGGCATGACGGCCTACAGCGCCGGACTGTCCATCCAGTCGGTCGGCGTCCGCCTCGCGCGCATCCCCGCGGTCCTGACCATCGGCATCCTCGGCGCGATCATGACGCTGTACGCGATCCTCGTCTGGGACTTCCTGACCAGCGTCAACACCATGCTCCAGCTCGTGGTGGTCGTGACCGGCCCGGCCATGGCGGTGGCCGTGACCGACCTGGTCATGCGGCGCAACCGCTACAACGGGGCGGAGCTGCTGGAACAGGAGCGCGGCGGGCCGTTCTGGTACCACCGCGGTGTCCACTGGTGCGGCATCCTCGCGCTGGTCACGGGCGGTGTCACCGCCCTGATGTGGGTGAACACCAGCTTCTGGACCGGCCCGCTCGCACAGGTCATGGGCGATGTCGACCTGTCGATTCCGGCCGGCATGGCCGTCGCCGCCGCCGTCTACTGGGCCGCTGCCCGCATCCTGCGGACCATTCCCCGCCCCTGACGGCCTCCGCCGCCCCCGCCCCACGCACAGCACCACCGGAAGGAAACCCGTGTACGCCGATGTCATCGTGACGGCCGATCACGTAGAGACCCTCGACGAAGAGGCACTCGACCCGCAGGCGAACGCGATCGCGATCCGCGACGGCCGCATCCTCGCGATCGGCAGCGTCCCGGACCTCGAACCGGTGCGCGGCCCCGGCACGGTCGTCCACACGTTTGAGGGCGCCACCGTCCTGCCGGGCCTCACCGACGTCCACGCCCATCCGGTGTGGGGGTCGATAGAGACCGGCAGCGGCGTGGACCTCTCCGGCGCGTCGACGCTCGACCAGGTGTTCACCTGCCTGGCCGACGCCGCGCGGGGACGGCCGGCGGACGGCTGGATCACCGGCTTCGACCTCGACGTCAATGTCTTCGACGGCGACCCCACCGGCACCGTGCTCGACGGTCCGTTCCCCGGCCGGCCGATCTCGCTGATGACGCGGGACGCGCACGCGCTCGTCGTGAGCCCCCGGGCGGTCGAACTCATCGGGCTGACCGGCCGCGAGACGTTCACCGACGCCTCGTCGGTCGAGGTCGGACCGGACGGCCGCCCGACCGGACACGTGGTCGAACTCCAGGCGATGGACCTGGTGTTCACCCACTATCCCGAGGTGCCGGTGGACACCGCCGCCGGGTACGTGCTCCACCAGCTCGACAGCCTCGCGCGCAGCGGGCTGACCGGACTGCACGCGCTCGACTTCACCGATCCGTCCGAATCCGTGTACCGGCACATCGAGGAACACGGGGAACTGCCGCTGCGCGTCCGCTGCTCCCCGCTGGTCCCGGCCGACTCGGCCCCCGAGGTGTGGCAGGACATCGCCGACCAGCAGGGCCGGCGCGGGCGGCGCTGGCACGTCGAGGGCGCGAAGTTCATGCTCGACGGCACGGCGGACAACGGCACGGCGTGGTTCGAGCGGCCGGACACCCACGGCGAGAACCGTGAGCCGCTCTGGCGCGACCTCGACGCCTACCGCGCCGCCATGCGGTTCTTCACCGAACGCGGCATCCCCACCGCGACCCATGCCATCGGCGACCAGGCCGTCCGGTTCGCGCTCGATGTCATCGAGGAGGTCGGCCCGGCCGGCCGCGCCCCCCACCGCATCGAACACATCGAGTCCGTCCCCGACGACCTCCTGGGCAGGTTCGCCGAACTCGACGTCGTGGCCAGCCTCCAGCCCGTGCACGGCACCCGGCACACACGGGCCGACGCCACGGACAACTGGTCGCGGCGGATCGGCCCCGACCGCGTCGCCCACGGCTGGCGCACCCGCGACCTGCTGGACCACGGCGCCGTCGTGGCACTCGGCTCCGACTGGCCCATCGGCCCCGGCGATCCGCGCATCGGCCTCGCCGACTGCCAGCTGCGACGCCCGGTGGAGGAACCGGACACCGCACCTGTCCAGCCCGGCCAGGCGATCTCCGCCCGCGAGGCCTACACCGGCATGACCGCGGCGGCCGCGCACGCCGCCGGTGCCTCGGACGAGCTCGGCAGGATCGCGCCGGGCCACCTCGCAGATCTCACCGTCTTCGCCGCGAACCCGCTCGACCTCACCCCCGACGCACAGCCCGCGAACCCCGTCCTCGCGACGGTGGTCGGCGGCGCGGTGCAGCTCCACCCGAACAGCACGGAAGGAAACCGGTGACCCCCATGCCCATTCCCCGCCCCGAACACCGCCCCCACATCAAGGCCGCCGCCACCGACCCGTACGAGCGAGGCGTCGCCCGGGGCGAGCAGCTCCGCGACGGCATCCCCGCCGCGATCGAGGTGTACGACCGGCTCTTCGCACTCGGCGGTATCACCACCGCCCGGGTACGGGAGGACGCCGAGCGCGCCCTCGACGCGATCGGCGCCTTCCGGCCCGCGGCCCGTACCGAGATCTCGGGCATGGCCCAGGGGTCCGGAACCGAGGAGTGGCGCGTCGCCGCACTCAACGCCCGCACCGAGATCCTGGCCCGCAGTGTCGCCGTGCCGCCGGGGGAGTGCACCACGATCGTGCGCCGCGACGACGCCATGGGCACATTCGGCGTCCAGACATGGGACTGGCACGTCGAGCTCAACGGCATGTGGCACACGCTGGAGTTGCGCGGCGGCACCCATGATGTCGTCGGCCTCACCGAGAACGGCATCCTCGGCAAGATGGGCGTCAACAGCGCCGGTCTCGCCCTGCACTTCAACATCCTCGGCCATGTCGACGACGGCATCGGCGGCGTCCCCGTCCATGTGCTCGCGGCCATCGTCCTCGAAGAGGCGGGCAGCGTCGCCGAGGCCGTCGAGATCATCCGCGGCGCGCCCCTCGCCTCCTCCGGATCGTTCGCGCTCTTCGACGAGACCGACGCCGTGCTGCTCGACATGAGCCCCGTCGGCATCTTCGAGATGCGCCCCGAGAACGGCACGCTGGTGCGTACGAACCACTTCCTGACACCGACGCCGGCCACCGGCGAGAAGACCTGGCTCTACCAGCCCGATTCGGGCGAGCGCTACGACTTCGTCCGGGACCGCCTCGTCCGCAGACAGCCGCCGACCACCGTCGACGAGCTGGCGGACGTACTGGTGACCGGAGCCGGTGAACCCCCGGTGACCTGCCTGCCCGACCCGGACAAGCCGCTCGGCCAGCGCTGGGCCGGCCTCGCCACCATCACCCTGGAGCCCGCGACCCGGACGGCCAGGATCCTCGACGGCACGCCCGCCGACATCGGCGTACGCGACTGGCGGGTCCTCAGCGCCGGCTGATCCCGGCGCCGCGCCCGCGGGCGCGGACGACGAGCGGACCGGCCGGATCCTCAGGACCCGGCCGGTCCGCTCGCGTTGTGTGATCCCCGTCCGCGCGACGACCGACGACGGACCCGGCGGGCCCGCCTACCGCACGGCCCGCAGCAGGCCGGCGATCTCCGTGAAGCCGTGCCGCTCGGCGTGTTCGAGGGCGGTGACCCCCTCGCCGTCCGGGAGGTTCGCCGTGGCACCGGCGGTGATCAGCAGCTCGACGATCTCCTGGTGCTCCGGCCCGCCGTCGCCGAGGATGACGGCCTCCAGCAGAGCGGTCCAGCCGAGCCGGTTGACGTGGTCGACGTCGATGCCGGTCTCGCGGAGGACGGCCCGGACGTAGTCGACGTGAGCGCGCTCGCTCGCGGGGATGAGGGAGGTGCCGCCGAAGCGGTTCGTCACCTTCAGGTCGGGGCCCGCCGGGAGCAGGGCTCGCATCATGGCGACGCTGCCGGTGACTCCGGTGACCAGCCAGGGGCTGTCCAGGCGGTCGTCCTGGGCGTTGGGGTCGGCACCGGCGGCGACCAGTGCCCCGGCGACGGCCACGTGGTCGGCGAGCGCGGCCAGCAACAGGGGTGTGCGCAGATGCGCGTCGCGGGCCTCCACCACCGCGCCCGAGGCGAGGGCGGTCCGGACGGCGTCGGCGTCACCCGTCTCCGCGGCGTGCAGCAGATCGCGGTCGAGGTCGTTCATCGTGGTGCTCCCGGAGCTCCAGGGGGTGCGGGTGCGCAGCGTGCACAGGGTCGTCGTCATCGTCGTACGCACCGCGATCCCGATCCCCGCCCGCAGGGCCGCGCGGACGCGGGCGGCGGAGAAAGGGGACCGGCGGCGCACGGTACGGGGGGTTCTGTGCGCCGCCGGGGTCACAGCGGCCGTACCTCGCAGAGGCGTCGGCATGGCCAATGGCTACTTGGCGAGCTCGGCGACGCCGGCCTGGGCGAACTTCTCGTCCAGGTCGCCCGACGGGGCGCCGGCGACACCGATGCCGGCGATCGGAGCGCCCTTGGCCGTGACCGGGGCGCCGCCGGCGAGGAACAGGGTGCCGGGGATGTCCTTGAGGGTGGGGGCGTTGGTGAGGCGCTTGGCGAGCTCGGAGGTGGGGGCGTTCCAGGAGACGGCGGTGAACGCCTTCTTCTGGGCCGCCTCGTAGGACTGCGGGCCGGCGCCGTCGCCGCGCAGGGTGACGATGGTGTTGCCGTTGCGGTCGACGACGGCGACGGAGACGCGCTGGTACTCCTTCTCCGCGGCCTTCAGGGTGGCCTCGGCGGCCTCGGTGGCGGCCTCGACCGTCAGGTGCGTCGTCCGCATCGTGTTCTTGTTCTTCGCGTCGGCCTTGGCGACCGCGGCGGCCGGAGCGGCGTTCGCCGAGACCGCGCCGAAGGCACCCGCACCGAGCGCGGCGAGGGTCACGCCGGTGGCCAGGACGCGGGTCCGCTTCGAGATCTTCTTCATGGTGTCTGTTCCTTGCGGTCGTCGCTCGGGTCGGGACCGCCCGGGCGGTCCCGGGGCGGGGAGGCCGGGAGGACCTGCGCCGTCCCGCTCCGGAATCAATCCTGGGGCCGTGGAGGGCCTCGACCGGTCGACCCGGCGGCTCGTCGTCGGCGCCCGCCCGGTGGACGCCGGGGTCATCCGATCGGTTGACCCGGCCCGCCGAGGGCAGCCGGAACTGGCCGGACAGGTACGGGGCCCGGCCCCGGCAACGCAGACGCAAATTATAGATGCCATCGATAAAGCTCATCGATATTGAGTCTTGGACTCTATAGAGCCTGGTCGTGCATGGTGGAACACGTCAGTCCAACGGGGCCGGCAGCTACCGAGAGGAGTGACCATGTACGACCTCGCCGAAGGTGTCGGGGCCTTCCAGCGCGATGTCTTCCCGGCGAAGGCGGAGCTCTTCGCCCACCTGGCCGGCACCCACCGGCCGTCGACGCTGTTCATCAGCTGCTCGGACGCCCGCGTGGTTCCGGAGCTGATCACCAGCAGCGAGCCGGGCGAGCTGTTCGTCGTCCGCACCGCCGGAAACCTCGTCCCCGCCCACACCCCCGCACCGGACGGCATCGCGGCCAGCATCGAGTACGCCGTCGCCGTCCTCGGTGTGAAGGACATCGTGGTGTGCGGGCACTCGGCCTGTGGCGCGATGACCGCCCTGGCCGCGCACCACGACCTGTCCGGCGCACCCGCGATCGCCCACTGGCTGCGCCACGCCGACGCCTCGGTCGCCCGCACCGCCGCCGACGGGCAGGATGTGGCGGCGCTGGTGCGCGAGAACGTGCGCGCCCAGCTCGCCAACCTGGCCACCCACCCCTCGGTGGCCCGGGCCAGGGCCGCGAACGAGGTCACACTGCGCGGCTGGGTCTACGACATCCCCACCGGCATCGTCGAAGAGCTCGACGTCACCGGCGGGGCCGCGGCCCTCGTGGCCTGACCACCACCACAACACCCCACACCACCATGACCACCCGGGCACACCCCGGGGCCGGTGCACCGAAGGGAATCCCTCTCATGACGCACGCCCAGTTCGACCCCACCGCCCGCCAGCTGCTCGCCGCCGCCGCGGTCGAGGCCAAGACCCGCAAGGACCTGACGTGGCAGCAGGTCGCGGACGCCGCCGAGCTGTCGGTCGCGTTCGTCACCGCCGCGGTCCTCGGCCAGCACGCCCTCCCGGCGGCTTCCGCCGAGGCCGTCGCCGAGCTCCTCGGCCTGGACGAGGACGCGGCGATGCTCCTTCGGACCATCCCCACCCGCGGCTCGATCCCCGGCGGTATCCCCACCGACCCGACCATCTACCGCTTCTACGAGATGCTCCAGGTCTACGGCACCACCCTCAAGGCCCTGGTCCACGAGCAGTTCGGTGACGGAATCATCTCCGCGATCAACTTCAAGCTGGACGTCAAGAAGGTCGCCGACCCCGAGGGCGGCGAGCGCGCGGTCATCACCATGGACGGCAAGTACCTGCCGACCAAGCCCTTCTGACGTTTCATCAGCGCGTCATTGAGCGGGCCGACGGAGACCGTTCCGTCGGCCCGCCCGTCTCAGGGCCGCGCGGTGAGGTAGCCGCCCATGGAAGTGAAGTGCTCCGTGGCGGGCAGCTCCCGGCCGTCCTCGGTCCGTACGCGGGTGATGGCCAGGCCGTGGTTGCGGCCGGTGCGGGCGTCGGATCCGGCGACGATCACCACACCCTCGCCCTCGCGGTAGAAGATCCGGCCGGGCGTACCGCCGTAGCGGCCCCGGGACACCACCGAGGCGAGGACTTCGAGCCGCTTGCCGCGGTGGAAGGTGAAGGCGCTGGGGTACGGCTCCGACTGGGCGCGGACCAGGCGTTCGAGATCCTCGGCCGGCCAGCTCCAGTCGATGCGGATGTCCTCCTCCGACCGTTTGTGGAAGAAGCTGGCCAGGGAGCGGTCCTGCTTGGTGAACTCGCTCCGCCCGGCGGCGATCAGGTCGAGTGCGCCGATGGTGACCGGGGCGATGAGGCCGACGGTCTTGTGGAAGAGGTCCGTGGCGGTGTCCGTCGGTCCGACCGGAACCGCCTCCTGCCGGACGATGTCACCGGCGTCGAGATCGTCGTCCATCATGTGCGCGGTGACGCCCACCTCGGACTCCCCGTTGATCAGGGCCCAGATCAACGGGGAGAAGCCCGCGTACTTCGGCAGCAGCGAGTCGTGGACGTTCAGCGTGCCGTGGCGCGGGAGGTTGAAGATGTGCGGGGGGATCCAGGTGCGCCAGTTGTTGGCGACGATGATGTCCGGATCGGCCTCCTTGAGGCGCTCGAACAACTCGTCGTCGTCGGGACGGTTGCGTATCAGCACCGGGACGCCGTGCTCCTCGGCGAGGTCGGCCACCGAGTCGCTCCAGATCTTCTCGTACGCATGCTCGCTCTTGGGGTGCGTCACGACCAGTTCCACGCTGTGCTCGGAATCCAGGAGGGCTTGCAGGGTGCGGTGCCCCCAGGTCTGGTAACCGAACATGACGACCCGCATGGGGTTCCTCCTCAGGGCAGGGATAGACCGGCAGTAAGTAAAGCAAGGCTTACCTTAGTTTGCAACGGGGTGATTTCGGGCTTCGGTTGACGACTCGTCAGGAGATCGTGGGTGCCCGGTGCCGGGTTGCCCTATCGACAGCATCGTGTGATTAGCTTAGGCTCACCTAAGTTTGGTCGGGTGGCCTCCTCGGCGTGCCTGCCTCTCGTATCTTTCCTACGCCTGACAGGCGGCTTTCCCGCACGATGGGAGTGACATGTCACCGGTTCTTCCTGGCGACGCACCACTGGTCCACGACCTGATCGGAATCGGCTTCGGCCCCTCCAATGTGGCCATGGCGATTGCGCTGAGCGAGCACAACACCCGCGTCGGCAGGCAGGAGTCCGTCACCGCTCACTTCTTCGAGCAGCAGCAGAGCTTCGGCTGGCACCGCGGCATGCTGATCGACGACGCCACCATGCAGGTGTCCTTCCTCAAGGACCTGGTGACGCTCCGGAACCCGTCCAGCGAGTACAGCTTCCTCTGCTATCTGCAGAGCAGGGGCCGGCTGATCGACTTCATCAACCACAAGAACCTCTTCCCCCTGCGGGTCGAGTTCCACGACTACTTCGAGTGGGCCGCGGCCAAGGTCGACGACATGGTCTCCTACGGTCACGAGGTCGTCTCCGTCACGCCCTTCGTCCACGACGGCGTTGTGGAGTATCTGGACGTGACCGTCCGCTCGGCGGAGGGCCTCTCGGTCCACCGGGCCCGCAACCTCGTCATCGGGACGGGGCTGCGCCCGCTCATGCCGGAGGGCGTGGAGCGGGGCGAGCGGGTCTGGCACAACTCCGACCTGCTGCGGAAGGTCGACGGGCTGGATGGCGCCTCGCCCTCGCGGTTCGTCGTCGTGGGCGCCGGCCAGAGCGCCGCCGAGAACGTCGCCTACCTGCACCGCCGCTTCCCCGAGGCCGAGGTCTGCGCGGTCTTCTCCCGCTACGGCTACAGCCCCGCCGACGACAGCAGCTTCGCCAACCGGATCTTCGACCCGGGTGCGGTCGACGACTACTTCGCCGCGCCCGAGAGCGTGAAGAACCGGCTGATGGCCTACCACGGGAACACCAACTACTCGGTGGTGGACATCGATCTGATCGACGACCTGTACCGGCAGATGTACCAGGAGAAGGTACTCGGCACCGAACGGCTGCGCTTCATCAACGTCTCCCGGGTCACCGGGGTCGAGGAGACGCCCGACGGCGTCCGTACCACGGTGAACTCCCTCGTCACGGGCGAGGAGACACTCCTGGACGCCGATGTCGTGGTGTTCGCCACCGGCTACAGCCCCGCCGACCCGCTCGGCCTGCTCGGCGAGGTCGCCGACCGCTGCCTGCGCGACGACGCGGGCCGGGTGCGCGTCGAGCGCGACTACCGGGTCTCGACGGACCCCGAACTGCGCTGCGGGATCTACCTCCAGGGCGGCACGGAGCACACGCACGGCATCACTACGTCCCTCCTGTCCAACACCGCGATACGGGTGGGCGAGATCCTGGACTCGCTTCTCGACCGGGGAGTCAAGTCCGCGTCCGACGAGGCGCGGCCGGTCGCCGACGGCACCGGTACGCACGCGTGAGGTGCGGGGCAGGCGATGCCGCCCCGGCGGATCACGAGAGATGACGAACGTCGACATGCGCACGATTGCAGTTGAGCGCCCCGCACCCGGGGGTACGACGGAGGCCCGCAGACGGCGGGTCCTGGGTCTGGGCGCGCTCGTGGTCGTCCTGGTGATCGCGGCGGCGGTGTCGCTGGCCGTCGGCGCGCGTGCGCTGAGCCCCGCCGAGGTCTGGCACGGGCTGTTCACGGCGCCCGAGGCCGACCGGCGGCTCACCGAGATCAGGCTCATCGTGCACACCGTCCGGGTGCCCCGGACGGTGCTGGCGATCGTGGCGGGCCTCGCCCTGGGGGTCGGCGGTGCGCTGATCCAGGGGTACACCCGCAACCCCATGGCCGACACCGGCCTGTTGGGGGTGAACGCCGGTGCCTCGTTCGCCGTGGTGTCGGTGATCTCGGTGTTCGGGTTCGCCGACCCCTTCCAGTACGTCTGGTTCGCCTTCCTCGGGGCGGCGGTCGCCGGTGTCGTCGTCTTCGGCCTCGCGAGCATCGGCCGGGGCGCGGGCAACCCGTTGACGCTCGCCCTGGCCGGGCAGGGGCTCACGGTCTTCCTCGCGGCTATGACCACCGCGGTCGCGCTGTCCGACCAGAAGTCGCTGAACGCGCTGCGGTTCTGGAACTCGGGCTCCGTGGCCGGTGTCGGATTCGACGTCATCTGGCCGGTCACCGCGTTCATCGCGGTCGGACTGGTGCTGGCCCTGATCACCCTGCCCGCCCTCAACCTGCTCAACCTGGGCGACGACGTGGCGCGGGGGCTGGGCGTGAACATCGCGCTGAGCCGGACCATCGGCATCGTCGCCATCACCCTGCTGGCGGGCGCGGCCACGGCGGCGTGCGGCCCCATCGCGTTCCTCGGTCTCATGGTGGCCCATGTGGCCCGCTATCTGACCGGCCCGGACTACCGCTGGCTGGTGCCGTACGCGGGGCTGCTCGGCTCCGTCGTCCTGCTGGTCTGCGACATCGCGGGCCGGCTGGTGGTTCGGCCGGGCGAGTTGGACGCGGGTGTCGTGGTCGCCCTCCTCGGTGCCCCGTTCTTCGCGGTTCTGGTGTGGCGAGGAAAGTTCAAGAGCGCATGAACGGGACGGACATGAACCCAACGGTGGCGCCGGGCGTACGGCTCGGCCGGGTGTCGTTCGTATGGCGGCCCTGGCTCGTCCTGGTCACCCTGCTGCTGGCGGCGGCGGCCTTCCTGATCTTCTGCATCTCCATCGGCGTCGGGGACTTCCCCATCGGGCTGCCCCGGGTGATCGCCACCATCCTCGGCCGGGGCGAACAGGTCGACGAGTTCGTGATCATGGACCTGCGGATGCCGCGCGCCCTGGCCGGTCTCGTCGTCGGGTTCGCGCTGGGGATGTCCGGGGCGATCACCCAGTCCGTCGCACGCAATCCGCTCGCCAGCCCGGACATCCTGGGCATCACCGGGGGAGCCGGCGCGGTCGCGGTCTTCCTGGTGACGGCGTCGGGCGGGACCGCCGCGGCGGTCGTCGGCTCGGTGGGCCTGCCCGCGGCGGCGCTCGCGGGCGGTCTCGGCACCGGGCTGCTGGTGTACTTCCTGGCCTGGCGGCGCGGGATCGACGGCTTCCGGCTCATCCTCATCGGCATTTCGGTGAGCGCCGTGATGGAGGCGGTCACGACCTGGCTGCTGGTCTCCGCCGACATCAGGGACGTGGCCAAAGCCCAGTCGTGGCTGGTCGGTTCGCTGGACGGCCGGTCGTGGGACGAGGTCCGGGTGGCGTTCTGGGGCACGCTCGTCCTCGTCGTCGTCGTGGCCGCCGTCGCCTTCCAGTTCAGGCCGATGCACCTCGGCGACGA
Source organism: Streptomyces sp. NPDC127117 (assembly GCF_042677325.1). Lineage (NCBI taxonomy): Bacteria > Bacillati > Actinomycetota > Actinomycetes > Kitasatosporales > Streptomycetaceae > Streptomyces > Streptomyces sp. NPDC127117. The sequence goes on along the minus strand of NZ_JBHXTM010000025.1, from coordinate 98,644 downwards.
GGTCGCCGCGGGCCTCGGTGTCCGGTACTCCGGGGTGCGGGCCGTCCTGCTGCTGTGCGCGGTCCTGCTGGCCGCGCTGGCGGTGAGCGCGGCGGGCCCGGTCCCGTTCGTCGCCCTGGTGGCGCCGCAGGTGGCGATGCGTCTGGCGAGGTTCCCGACGCCGCCGATGGTGGCCTCCGGTCTGGTCGGCGCGGTGCTGCTGATCGGCTCGGACCTGGTCGCGCGCACGGCGCTGCCGATCACCCTCCCGGTCGGTGTGGTCACCGCCGCGATCGGCGGGCCCTTCCTCATCTACCTGCTGGTGCGGGCAAACCTCAGGTAGGCGGTAAGAATGCAGAACATACCCAGACAAGGGGGGCTCGTGGCCGCTCAGTTCACCACCGGGACCGATGCCGGGGCCGAGGACGTCTCACGGCTGGCGGCCAGGGGAGTCACGGTCGGATACGGCGGCCGGACGGTCATCGACGACCTCGACGTCGCGATACCCCCGGGGGTGATCACCACGATCATCGGCCCCAACGGCTGTGGGAAGTCCACCCTGTTGCGCACCCTGACCCGGCTGCTCAAGCCGTCCTCGGGGACGGTCGTGCTGGACGGCGAGGACATCGGCAGCCTCCGTACCAGGGACGTGGCGAAGAAGCTCGGCCTGCTCCCGCAGGCGCCGGTCGCGCCGGAGGGGCTGACCGTGGCCGACCTGGTCGCCAGGGGACGCCATCCGCATCAGAGCTGGCTGCGGCAGTGGTCCTCGGACGACGCCGGCGTGGTGGAACGCGCACTGGCCATGACGGGGGTGTCCGACCTGGCCGACCGTCCGGTCGACTCGCTCTCCGGCGGACAGCGTCAGCGCGTCTGGATCTCCATGACCCTGGCCCAGGGCACCGATCTGCTGCTGCTGGACGAACCGACCACGTACCTGGACCTGGCGCACGCGATGGACGTGCTCGACCTGGTCGACGACCTGCACGAGTCGGGGTGCACCGTGGTCATGGTGCTGCACGACCTCAATCTCGCGACGCGCTACAGCGACAACCTGATCGTGATGCGGGCGGGCTCCATCCTGGCGCAGGGGCACCCGCGCGACGTGATCACGGCGGAGTTGCTGCACGAGGCGTTCGGGCTGCAGGCCACCGTCATCGACGACCCGGTGGGCGACCGGCCGCTCATCGTGCCGATCGGCCGTACGCACGTCCGGCTCGACCCGTAGAACCCGGCGTTCCGGGGGCGTCGGTCCAAGTGATGCCCGACGAAGGAAAGTTCGAAAGTTAGGCTAGGCTGGCCTCACTTGAGCGGATAAGGTTTGGCTGCCCTTACATTGAGGTGCAGTTGACTGTGTGAAAGCAAGGGATTCCGGATGCTTCTCCATCGAACGGCGCGTGTGAAGCCCTGGCGGCGGGTGGCGGCGATACTGTCCGCCGCGACTCTCGGCGTCGGCCTCCTCGCGGGGTGCGGTTCCGACTCGGCGGACAAGAAGAGCGAGGATGCCCCGGCCGCCTCCTCCGGCGCGTTCCCGGTCACCGTTGAACACGCATTCGGATCCACGGAGATCACCAAGGCTCCCAAGCGCGTCGTCTCCGTGGGCTACACGGACGACCAGGCCATCCTGGCCCTCGGCATCAAGCCGGTCGGCATGGTCGACCAGTACCCGAACCCGGCGGGCAAGTCCCCCGACATCAACACCCAGTGGCCCTGGGTCAAGGACAAGTGGGGCGACACCCGCCCCGAGGTCATCATGAACAACGGTGACTCGGGCCCCAATTACGAGAAGATCGCCTCGCTGCGGCCGGACCTGATCATCGCGGTCTACTCCGAGATCGACAAGGCCGCCTACGAGAAGCTCTCCAGGATCGCTCCGACGGTGGGCCGAACCAAGGGCGAGAAGGAGCCCTTCAGCGCACCGTGGCAGGACAACGCGGTGCACATCGCCAAGGCGCTGGGCAAGGAGGCCGAGGGCACCGAGCTGGTGCGGGGCATCCAGGAAAAGCTCGGCACGGCCGCGAAGGACCACCCTGAGTTCGCCGGCCGGACCGCCGTGGCGCTGTCCTGGTACAAGGACTCCGTCGCGCCGTTCACCTCCACCGATGTGCGCGGCCGGCTGGTGACGGGCATCGGCTTCAAGTACCAGACCAAGATCGACTCGGTCGCGGACGGCAAGTTCTTCACCGTGCTGTCCCCCGAGCGCATCGACCTGGTCGACGTCGACCGTATCTTCGTCATCAACGACAAGGCCGACACGGACGCGCTGAAGAAGTTCGAGCTGTTCAACAACCTCCCCGCCGTCAAGAACGGCAAGGTCTCGTACCTGCTGGACAGCGAGGGCCCGGCGGTCGGTGCCGCCATGTCCCAGGGAACCCTGCTTTCCTTGCCGTACGCGATCGACGAGCTCGTCGAGTCGGTCAAGTAGCAATGCCGTTCGGACTGCCCCGTCCCCGGAGAGATTTGGTCTTCGTGTGAGTGCCACCGACACCCCCGTCGCCCCCGCAACCCTGCGCACGGCGACCGGGGGCGAGGCCACCGCATGGGTCGTGGCGCACTGCCGCCGCTCCCCGCTGCTGACGGCCTCCACCGTGCTCACCACGGTGGCCGGGGCGGCGCTCCAGGTGCTTCCCGTGCTCCTGCTGGGCCGGGTGGTCGACGGGGTGGTCGAGGGCGAATCGCGCTCCGTGCTGGTCACGGTCGGGGTGCTGATGGGGTCCGCCGCGCTGCTCGGCGCGGTGGCCACCGCGCTGTCGACGTATCTGATCGGGCGGCTGGGCGCGGATCTGCTCGCCCGGCTGCGGGAGGGCGCCGTCCGCGCGGTGCTCGGGATGCCGAGCGCTCGCGTCGAGCAGGTCGGCCGGGGCGATGTGCTGTCCCGGGTCGGTGACGACGTGGCCGTGCTGTCCAAGGGCATCAGGGCCGCCATCCCCACGGTGTTCTCGGCGGGCGTGCTGGTCGTCATCGCCACGGTCGGCATGTTCGGACTGGACTGGCGGCTCGGCCTGGCCGGCGCCGGCGCGCTGCCCGCGTACGCGCTGGCCCTGCGGTGGTACCTGCCCCGCTCCGCACCGCTCTACCGCAAGCAGCGGGCCGCCCAGGCCGACCGTGCGCAGGCGCTGATCAGTGGCCTCAACGGGATCGACACCGTACGGGCGTACCGCCTGGAGGGCGCCGTCCGCGAGAAGGTCACCGAGGAGTCGTGGCGGGTGCGCGATCTCGGCGTCGAGGTGTTCCGGTTCTTCGGGCGGTTCGTCGGCCGGGAGAACCGCGCCGAGTTCATCGGACTGGTCCTCATCATCGTGGTGGGATACGCCCTGCTGGAGGCCGACGCCGCGAGTCTGGGCGAGGTGTCCGCGGCCCCGCTGATGTTCCACCGGCTGTTCACCCCGCTGGGCGCCATCATGTTCACCTTCGACGAGGCGCAGAAGTCGGGCGCGAGCCTCACCCGCCTGGTCGGGGTGCTGGGGGAGCCCGCGGAGGACCGGCTGGTGGGCGATGTGTCCGTCGCGCAGGCGGACCCCGGGTCGTATCCGGTGACGGTGGAGGGGCTGACCTTCAGCTATCCGGGCAGCGACGAACCGGTCCTGCGGGATGTGAACCTGTCCATCCCGGCCGGGGGTTCACTCGCCCTGGTGGGCGCGACGGGTGCGGGCAAGTCGACCCTGGCCGCCCTCGTCGCCGGCACAGGGGCGCCGCGGAGCGGGGCGGTGCGCATCGGATCGCAGGACCTCGCCGGTCTGGACGAGGCCGGGGCGCGGGCCCTGGTGAGCATCCTGACGCAGGAGACCCACGTCTTCTCGGGTCCGCTCGCCGAGGACCTGCGGCTCGCCGCGCCCGGCGCGAGCGACGACCGGCTGCTGGACGCCCTGCGCACGGTCGGCGCCGGCGAGTGGGTGGAGCTGCTGCCCGACGGGCTGAACACCATGGTCGGCGAGGGCGGCGAGCGTCTCGATGTCACCAAGGTCGCGCAGATCGCCCTGGCCCGGCTGGTGTTGGGCCGTGCCCCGGTGGTGGTGCTCGACGAGTCGACCGCGGAGGCGGGCAGCGAGGGCGCCGCCGAACTCGAACGGGCCGTGCTGGCCGCCTGCTCGGGCCGGACCACACTGTTCGTGGCGCACCGGCTGACCCAGGCGATGGCGGCGGACCGGATCGCCGTGCTGTCCGAGGGGCGCGTGGTGGAGGAGGGTACACACGGGGAGCTGGTGGCTCTGGGCGGCCAGTACGCACGCCTGTGGCGCGCCTGGCGCGAGGGTAGTTAGGTAAGCCTGAGTTAGGTTAGGCTAACTTGCATACCTCGGAAGGATGCTGAGTCTTCGATGATGGAACCGAGCACCCCTCGCGTGCTGCTTTCTCCCGCTCGCCTGACCGACGTACGCCGGCGGACCGGCGACCACGGTGACCGGACCATCGCCGGAGCGTGCGCCATCGGACTGGCGTACTGGGCGACCGGCCTCGGCCCCGACGGCCTGGACCTCACCCCCGGCACGCAGTTCACCGACGTGCTCGCCTGGGTCGCCAACGGCGGCGCCGGAACCACGGGTTGGGAGCTGAGTGAGGACGGTCGCAGCATCACCGTGCCCGACGGTGTGGTCCTCGCCGACGCGCAACTCGCACTGGACGACCTGGCCGACTTCCCGGACCGGCCCGTCGGCACCATCGGCCCGTCCGGCCCGGCGGCGAGGATCGAAGCCCTGGCCGAGTGGAACGACACCCGGGCCGACCGGGTCCGCCCGACCATCATGGAGATGTTCCGCGAGCAGGCGCGCGCCAGGCCCGACGCCGTCGCGATCACCGACGAACGGCGCTCGCTGACGTACCGTCAAGTGGACGAATGCTCCGCCCAGCTGGCCCATCACCTGATCGCGCGGGGACTCGGTGCCGAGCAGGTCGTCGGCATCTCGCTGGGCCGCTCGGCAGAGATGGTCATCGGGCTCCTCGCCGTCCTGCGGGCGAAGGGCGCGTTCGTACCGCTCGACCCGCAGTGGCCCGCCGCGCGCCGCGCCGTCGTCGTCGAGGACGCCCGCGCCGTACTGCAGCTCAACGACTCGGGTGAGCACGCCCCGGGTGAACCGGACGCCGTGGCCGTCGATCTCGGCGACTGGAAGTTCGGCGACCGGCCGGCCGAGGGCCCGGAGACGACCGTCCCCGGCACGGCCCTGGCCTATGTGATCTTCACCTCCGGCTCGACCGGACGGCCCAAGGGCGCCATGATCCGGCACGAGGGGATCAGCGAGCGTCTGCTGTGGCAGGTCGACGAGATCCTCGGCTTCGGCCACGACGACGCCTCGCTGTTCAAGGCGCCGCTCTCCTTCGACATCTCGATCAACGAGATCTTCCTGCCGCTGGTCTCCGGCGGCAGGCTGGTGATCCTGCGGCCCGGCGGCGAACGCGACCCGCACCACCTGCTGAGCGTGATCGCCGAGCACCGGGTCACCTTCACCTACTTGGTGTCGTCGATGCTGGACGTACTCCTGGAGATCGCGGGCGAATCCGGCCGGCTGGACAGCCTCCGGCACGTGTGGTGCGGCGGCGAGGTGCTGACCCCCGAACTGTACGAGCGATTCCGCACCCGGCTCGACATCCCGCTGTACCACGGCTACGGCCCCGCCGAGACGACCATCGGCGTCTCCCACGTCATCTACCGGGGCGAGGCCGAACGGCTGTCCACGTCGATCGGCAGGGCCAACCCCAACACCCAGCTGTACGTGCTCGACGACGAGCTGCGCCCGGTCCCCGTCGGGGTCGGCGGCGAACTGTACGCGGGCGGACTCCTCCTGGGGCGCGGCTACGTCAACGCGCCCGGCCTGACGGCGTCCCGGTTCGTGGCGAACCCCTTCGCCTCCGACGGGTCAAGGCTGTACCGCACCGGTGACCTGGCCCGGTTCGCCCCGGACGGATCGCTGGACTTCCTCGGCCGCGCCGACAACCAGATCAAGATCCGCGGCATGCGGCTGGAGATCGAGGACGTCGAGGCCGGTCTCGCGGAGCACCCCGGGGTGCGGCACACCTGCGTCGTCGCGAAGAAGAACACGGCGGGAGGCACCTACCTGGTGGGGTACGTGATCCCGGCCGCCGGCCACGAGGCCCTGCGGGCGGACGACGTCAAGGCGTGGGCCACCGGGCACATGGTCGAGTACATGGTGCCCGCCCATCTCGTCGTGATGACGGAGTTCCCGCTCACCGCGAACGGCAAGCTCGACCGGGGCGCCCTGCCGGAGCCCGTGATCGGCACCGGAGCCGTCGTGGCGCCCGCCACCGAGAACGAGCGGGTGGTGTGCGCGGCCGTCGCGTCGGTGCTGCGGCTGGAACAGGCCGGTGTCGACCAGGACTTCTTCCAGCTCGGCGGCGACAGCATCCTGGCCATCTCACTGCTCGGCGCACTGCGGGACGCCGGGCTCTACGTCACCGCACGGCAGATCTTCACCCACAGCGTCCTCGGGGCGCTGGCCGCGGTGGCGGGCCACGAGGACGTGTCCGCCGCGGACCACGGCGACGTCGCGACCGGCTCCGTCGTGGGATCACCCATCGTGCAGTGGCTCGGCCGGACCACCGACGCCATCGACGGCTTCGTGCAGTCCGTCGTGCTCAACACCCCGGCGGAGCTGACCGCCGGGGCGCTCGACGCGATCCTCGCCGCGGTGCTGGGGCGGCACGACATGCTCCGTGCCGAACTGGTGCGCGGCGAGCGCTGGAGCTTCGAGATCCCGGAGGCCGGCCGGGCCGTCGTGGGATGGCAGGAGAGCGGACTGCCGCTGGAGGAGTGCGTCGCGCTCGCCACCGAGGGGCTCGACCCGGACCACGGCGTGATGCTGCGCGCGGTGTGGCGCCGCGAGGCGCGGCAACTGGTACTGGTTGCCCACCATGTCGTGATCGACGGTGTGTCCTGGCGGATCCTGATGGACGATCTCGCCACGGCATGGGGCCGGTACGCCTCGGGCGCCCCGGTCGAACTGCCGCCGGTGGGAACGTCGTTCAGGCGCTGGACCCAGTTGCTGGAACGCACGGCCTTCGACGCGGACCGTGCCCACTTCGAGCGGCCGCTGCCGGGCACGGACGCACCGCTGGGCAGACGTGCGCCCACCGAGGCCGACACCGTCGCCCGGGAGCGGACCAGGACCGTCGACGTCGGGCCCGAGGACACGGCCGCCCTGCTGGGCACCGTCCCCGCGAGGTTCCACGCGGGCGTCAACGACGTACTGCTGACCGCGCTCGCCGTCACCCTCGCCCGGTGGCGCCGCGACCGCGGCCAGGACCAGACCTTCGCCCACATCGAACTGGAGGGACACGGCCGCGAGGGAGGCGTCGTGGCCGAGTCCGCCGGCTTCGAGCCCGAACTGTCCCGGACCGTCGGCTGGTTCACCACACTGTTCCCGGTCACCGTGGACCCCGGCGCGGCGGCCGACCTCACCGCACCCGCCTACCTGGCCACCGCCCTCAGGGCGGTCAAGGAGGACCTCGCCCGGGTTCCGAGCAACGGCGTCTCCTACGGCGCCCTGCACCACCTGACCGGCACCGGGCTGAGTACGCCCGCACCGCAGGTGCTCTTCAACTACCTCGGCCGCTTCGACGCGGGCGTCGGCGGTGACTGGCAACTCGCGCACACCACCGGGCAGTTGGGTGAGAAGCGCGACCCGAGGATGCGGCTGCCACGCGCCCTGGAGTTCAACGCGATCGCCGAACCCGACGCCAACGGCGAGTACCGGCTGGTCACCACCATCTCCTGGCCCGAAGGGATGTTCACCGACGAGGACATCACCACCCTCGGCCGGCACTTCCGGTCCGCCCTGACCACCCTGGCCGCGCTCGAAGACGGCGGCCACACCCCCAGCGACTTCCCGCTGGTGGAGCTCACCCAGGCCGATGTCGACGACCTGGACGGCCCGGCGCTGCGCGACATCCTGCCGCTGACGCCCCTCCAGGAGGGCCTGTACTTCCACTCGGTCTTCGACGACGACGCGACCGGCAGCTACGTCGAACAGCAACTGCTCACCCTGGACGGTGACGTGGACGCCGACCGGCTCGCGGCGGCGGCCACCCGGCTGCTCACGCTGTACCCCAACCTGGCCGCCCGGTTCACCGCCCTCGCGGACGGCCGGGTCGTCTCCGTGCTCGAAGGCGGCACGGCGGCGCCGTTCACCACACTGGACCGTCCCGCGATCACCGACGACGAGATCCGCGAGCACGCCGAGCGGGACCGCCGCGCCGGATTCGACCTGGCCGCCGGGCCGTTGATGCGGTACACGCTCATCCGTGCCGGCGCCGGGCGCAACGTACTGGTGCAGACCGTGCACCACATCATCGCCGACGGCTGGTCCGTACCGCCGATGCTCCGCGCGCTGCTGGCCGAGTACCACGCGCCGGGGACCGTGTACCCGCTCGGCGGGTACCGCGACTACGTGAGCTGGCTCGCCGGACGCGACCAGGACGAGAGCGACCGGGTGTGGCGCGGTGAACTCGCGGGTCTGACCGGCCCCTCGCTGGTCGCCGAGGGGCACACCCCCTCCGAACGGTTCGCGGACATCGCCGTCGAACCCGCCGACGACATCGACGCCGCCGTACGGTCGGCCGGGGTGCCCCTGAGCGTGGCCGTGCACAGCGCGTGGGCGCTGACCCTGGGCGGCATCCTGCGCGCCGACGACGTCGTCTTCGGCTCCACCGTCTCCGGGCGTGACGCGGAGGTGCCCGGCATCGGGGACATGGTGGGCCTGTTCATCAACACCGTTCCCGTGCGCGCCCGGTGGACCGACGGCACCACGGCGCGCGAACTGCTCGCCACGGTCAGGGAACACCAGAGCGCCGTGCTGGCGCACCAGCACGTCTCGCTGGCCAGGATCGGCCGCCAGGCCGGAACCGGCTCCCTCTTCGACACCCTGGTGGTCTTCGACGTCGCCACCGACGTGGCCGCGCTGCGCGGCCACGACGACACCCTGACCATCACCGGGATCGTCAACGAGGGCGCCCCGCACTACCCGTTGACGCTGGTGGTGGAGCGCACGCCCGACGGCCGGCCGCGCTTCAACCTGATCCACGACGGTGAGCTGCTGCGCCAGACGAGCGCCGAGGCGATCCTGCGCACCTTCACCGAGACCCTCACCGGCCTGCTGGACCGCCCGGACGCCCCGGCCGGTGCCCTGGCCCCGGACACCGCCCGGCGCCCGGCGCCGGTCTCCCCGGCGACCCTGGGCGAGCTGTTCGACGCCGCAGCGAACCGCGATCCGGCGGCCACCGCCGTCACCCAGTGCGCCCTGGACGGTGCCACCCGGTCCCTGACCTACGGTGAACTGGCCGACGCCAAGAGCGAGTTGGCCGCGGTCCTGCGTGCGGCCGGGGTCGGCCCCGGCAAGCGGGTCGCCGTCGCCGTACCCCGCTCCGTGGAGCAGGTCGTCGCCCTGGTCGCGATCGTCACCGCGGGCGGCGCGTACGTGCCGCTGGACCTGGCGTACCCGGACGAGCGGCTGGAGTACATCCTCGCCGACGCCGCCCCGCAGGTCGTGCTCGTGGACCGGGAACAACAGGACCGCTTCACCCGGCTGCTGGCCCGCGCGGACGTGAAGGCCCGGGTGCTCGTCCAGGGGGACGAGCTGCCGCAGGCCACCACCGGGGCCGACGCCGCCCCGCACGACCCCGCGTATGTGATCTACACCTCCGGCTCGACCGGACGGCCCAAGGGCGTCGCCGTCCCGCACCGCAGCGTGGTGACGCTCCTCGCCAACACCGCCCCCGACATGGACTTCGGCCCGGACGACGTGTGGGTCCAGTTCCACTCCTTCTCCTTCGACTTCGCGGTCTGGGAGCTGTGGGGCGCCCTGGTGCACGGCGGCGAGCTGCTGGTGCCCGAGTACGCGCTGACCCGCTCCCCGGTCGACTTCCACCGGCTGGTCCGCGAGCGCGGGGTGACCGTCCTCAACCAGACCCCCTCGGCGTTCCACCGGTTCATCGAGGCCGACCGGCACGCCGGGGAACGGGCCACCGCGCTGCGCCGGATCGTCTTCGGCGGCGAGGCGCTGGACCTCGGGCGGCTGCGCGGCTGGGTCGAGCGGTACGGCACCGGATCGCCCGAGCTGGTCAACATGTACGGCATCACCGAGACCACCGTCCATGTCACCCACCGGGTGCTCACCGACGAGGACTTCGCGCTCGGTGACGACATCAGCCCGATCGGCGGTCCGATCCCCGGCCTGGTCGTCCATCTGCTCGACGACCGGCTGCGGCCGGTGCCGCCGGGCCGGACGGGCGCCATCTACGTCGCCGGTGACCAGGTGTCGCTCGGCTACCTGGGCCGGCCGGGGCTCACCGCGGGCAGGTTCGTGGCGAACCCGTTCGCGTCCGACGGCTCCCGCATGTACCACACGGGCGACCTCGCCCGCCGCACGCTCGACGGGGAGCTGGAGTTCACCGGCCGGGCCGACGACCAGGTGCAGCTCAAGGGCTTCCGTATCGAGCTGGGCGAAGTGGAGTCCGCGGTCCGGGAACTCGACGGGGTCGTCGATGCGGCCGTCACCGTGGCGGACAGCGGCGACCACCTCGTCGCACACGTCGTGGGCCGGGTGCCCGACGACCTCACCGGCCTGCTGGCCACCAAACTGCCCGTCCACATGGTGCCGGGCCGGGTGCTGCCGGTCGACGCCCTGCCGCTCACGGTCAACGGCAAGCTGGACCGCAAGGCACTGGCCGAACGCGCCGCCGAGGACGGTACGCCGCCGTCCGCACCGGGCACCGCCCCGGTGGCCGCTGGCGACTCTGCGCTCACCGCACTGATCGGCATCTTCACCGAGACGCTGCCCGGCGTCACCGTGGACGCCGACACCGACTTCTTCGGCGCGGGGGGCGACAGCATCGTCGCCATCACCGTGATCAACCGGGCCAGGGCGCTCGGCCTGCCGATCGCCCCCCGCGACGTGTTCCTGCTGAAGACACCGCGCGCGCTCGCCGGCCACCTGGGCACACGCACCCCGCGGGCGGCGGCGCCCGCGCCGGCCCGCCGCGAGGACGGCCCGCTGCCGGCGACCCCGATCGTCCTGCGCCGGCGCGAACTGGGCGGATCGCTCGACCGGTTCGCCCAGGCCCGGGCGGTGGAGGTGGCCGAGGGCATCGGCCTCGCCGACATCCGGCGTGCCGCCGACGCCGTCGTGGCCGCGCACCCGGCGCTCCGGCTGCGGCTGAGCACCGAGCACGGCGTGTGGGCGCTGCGCACCGAACCCGCCCGCGAGGTCACCGTCGTACCGTCGGACGCCGCCGACGCGACGGCCGCGGCGAACGAGGCGGCCGGGCGGCTCGATCCCGAAGCCGGGGACGTCATCGCGTTCTCCTGGCTCGCGGTGAGCCGGACCCTGGTCGTCACCGTGCACCACCTCGCCGTCGACGCGGTGTCCTGGCTGATCCTCCTCGACGACCTGACCACCGCGATGAGCGGCACGCCCCTGGCACCGCCGACCACGCCGTACGCCGAGTACGCCGAGGCGCTGGCCGTCCGGGCCGCCCAGGAGACGGGCGGACTCGGCCACTGGATCACCACGCTCCGGGCGCCCGCACTGCTGCCCGAGGTCGAGGGCCTGCGCCGGACCACGGTCGTACTCGCCCCCGGGACGAGCGACCGGGTGACCCGCACCGCCCCCGCCGCACTCGGCGTGGGCCTCACCGAGCTGCTCTGCGGCGCGCTGCGCACCGCGCTGACCCGCGTCCAGTCCACGCCCACCGATCTCGCGATCGAACTGGAGCGGCACGGCCGGGTACCGGCCCTGCAACACCACGACTACACCCGTACCGTCGGCTGGTTCACCGCCATCGCGCCGGTGCGGCTCACCGCGCACACCGACCCCGTCGCGGCGGCGCACGAGCTCGCCGAACGCCAGCCCGACGAGGCCGAGCACGCCGCCTACGGCCGGCTCAGGTACCTCAACCCGCAGACCGCCCCGCTGCTGACCGCCCGCCCGCAGGTGCTGTTCAACTACCTCGGCCGGGGCGGCGAGTCCCGGGCACTCCACCTCACCGGCGGCGACGGGAACAGCCCGTACGCCGTCGAGGTCAACGCCTGGACCGACGACACCACCGGCAGCCTGCACGCGGAGTTCATCCTCGCCCGGGGCATACCCGACGCGATCACCGAGCACTGGCGCCGCGCCCTGGAGCACATCGCGGACGCCTCCACGACGGCCGAGCGCACCGCACCGGTCACCCCGCTCCAGCGGGGCCTGTTCTTCCAGGCCCAGATGGCCGGCCCGGCCGGACACTACGTCGCGCAGAGCTGGTTCACCTTCGACCGGCGCCTGGACACCGACGCGCTGGCCGAGGCGATGTCGTACGTGATCGGGCGCCACCCGGTCGTGGGCGCGGGCTTCACCACCGACGACGACGGAAACCCGGTCCAGGTCCTCAAGGCGGACCGGCGGATCGACGTCCGTACCGTCGAACCGGCGACGGACGCCGAGGCCGAGGCGCTGCGCGTCCGCGACCGCGAGTCGGGCTTCGACCCGGGCGAACCGCCGCTGATCCGGCTGACCGTGGTGCGGCTGCCCGACGGCCGGGACGGACTGCTGCTCAGCTACCACCTGCTGCTCTGGGACGGCTGGTCCCGCGAGATCGTGCTGCGGGACCTGCTCGACGCGTACGAGGCCGTCGTGGCGGGCGAACCGCCGGTCGCGGCCCCGGCCGTGCCGAGCTTCGAGGAGTACGCCCGGGCGCTCGACGCCAAGGACCCCGAGGCGTCGAACCGCTTCTGGGCCGAGCACCTGGCAGGGCTGGCCGGTCCGACGCTGCTCGCCGGACCGGCCCCGGCCCTCTCCGACGCGCTGCCGCGCGCCCTCACGCACACGATGTCCGCCGAACTCTCCGAGCTGCTGCGCGAGTCCGCCAGGGTGCACGGCGTCACCCTGAACTCGGTGCTGACCGGCGCGTTCGGCCTGCTGCTCGGCGCTCGCACGGGCCGCGGTGACGCGGTGTTCGGCGTGACCGTCTCGGGCCGGGAGGGCGAGGGCCACGACGGGATCGTCGGCGTGCTGCTCAACACGGTGCCGATGTGGACACGGGCCCGGCCGGACGACACGGTCGGCGGGTACCTGACCGCCGTACAGAAGGCCCGGGTCGAGGCGATGGAGCACGAGCACCTGGGGCTCGGCGAGATCCAGCGGGCCAGTGGCCACGACACCCTGTTCGACAACCTGTTCGTGCTCCAGAACTTCCTGGACCTGGACGCCTTCGCCGAGATGAACGCCCGGCACGGCATCACCTCGGTGCAGGCCGACGACTCCACGCACTACCCGTTCACCTGGGTCGTCACGCCCGGCGACCGGCTCACGGTCAAGCTGGAGCACCGCGACGACGACCCCGAGGGCGCCCGCCGCCTCCTCGACGAGTACCTGCGGGTCCTGGAGGACCTGGCCCGGTCCACGGGCCGGCTGGGCGCGCTGCCGGGACCGGCCCCGGCCCCCGAGCCCGCCGTACGCACCGACATCGGCACCGACACCGTCGTGGACCGCTTCGACCGGGCGGCGGACCGCGATCCGCAGCGGGTGGCGCTCGTCGCCCACGGCTCGACCCTGACCTTCGCCCAGCTCCAGGAACGCAGCCGGGCGGTGGCAGGGGTGCTCGCCGCGCGCGGCATCGGCCCCGAGACGGCCGTGGGCCTCGCGATCCCGCGCTCCCTCGACTCGATCGTGGCGCTCTTCGCCGTGCTGCGCGTCGGCGCCGCCTACGTACCGCTGGAGCTGGACCACCCGGACGAGCGGATCGCGGCGATCGTCGCGGACGCCCGGCCTGAGGTGATCCTCACCGTGAGCGCGGTGTCGCCCCGGCTGAGCGGCGACCTGATCGAACTGGACCGCCCGCTGCCCGCGGCCGATCCGTACGTGACGTTCGCGCCGGACGACCCGGACCGCCTGCGGCACCCCGCGTACACGATCTACACCTCCGGTTCGACCGGGAGGCCCAAGGGCGTGGTGACCGAGTACGCCGGGCTCACCAACATGCTGATCAACCACCAGCGGCGGATCTTCGAACCGGTGCTCACCGAGCACGGCCACCGGGTCTTCCGCATCGCCCACACCGTGTCGTTCGCGTTCGACATGTCTTGGGAGGAGCTGCTGTGGCTGGCCGACGGCCACGAGGTCCACATCTGCGACGAGGAACTGCGCCGCGACGCCCCCCGGCTCGTCGAGTACTGCGGTGAGCACGGGATCGACGTCATCAACGTGACCCCGACCTACGCCCAGCAGCTGGTGGCCGAGGGGCTGCTCGACAACCCGCAACGGCGCCCGGCGCTGGTGCTGCTGGGCGGTGAGGCCGTCACCCCGACGCTGTGGCAGCGGCTCGCCGGAACCGGGGGGACGGTCGGCTACAACCTCTACGGGCCGACCGAGTACACCATCAACACCCTCGGCGTCGGCACCTTCGAGTGCCAGGACCCGGTGGTGGGCGTGGCGATCGACAACACCGAGGTCTACGTACTGGACCCGTGGCTGCGACCGCTGCCCGATGGAGTCCCCGGCGAGCTGTACGTATCGGGCATCGGCATCGCGCGCGGCTACCTCGGCCAGAGCGCCCAGACCGCGCACCGCTTCGTCGCCTGCCCGTTCGGCGCCCCCGGCGAGCGCATGTACCGCACCGGGGACCTGGTGATCCGCCGGGCCGACGGGAACCTGACGTACCTGGGCCGCACCGACCAGCAGGTCAAGATCCGCGGGCACCGGGTCGAACTCGGCGAGGTCGAGGCGGTGTTCGCGGCGCACCCGGCGGTGCGCCTCGCCGCCGCGGTCGCCCAGCCCGACCCGCAGGTCGACGGCGCGTACCGGCTGGCCGCCTATCTCGTACTGGACGGCGCCGACCTGGCGCGGGTCGCCGGTGAAGTGGGTGCCGGGCTGCCGGACTTCCTGCGCCCGACGCACTACGCCCAGGTCGACAGCATCCCGCTGACCGTGAACGGGAAGGCCGACACCAAGGCGCTCCCCGAGGCCAGGCCGCTGGGCGCGCTGACCACGGCCGGCGAACGCGGCCCGGAGACGGAGACGGAGACCGTGGTCTGCGAGTTCTTCGCCGAGGCACTCGACCTGGACGACGACGAGGTGAGCGCGGTGAGCGACTTCGTGTCCCTCGGCGGGCACTCCATGCTGGCGGTGCGGCTGACCGGGCTGCTCCGCCGGGAGTACGGTCCTGTGATCACGATCCGTGATCTGTTCACCCTGCGAACCCCGGAAGCGATTGCCCGCCACCTTGATGAAAACTCCTGACACGCAGCGGCCCCGGCCGGGGGCGGAGATCCTGCGGACCGCGCTGCGCCGCAACGTGGGCCCCATGGTCCGGGGCACCGTCCTCATGGGCCTGTACCAGGCGGGGGAGACGGCCTTCCCCATCGCGCTCGGCCTGATCGTCGAGCACACGATGCAGGACCGCAGCCCGGGTGCGCTCGGCCTGTCGATCGGCGCGCTGGCCGTGATCATCACGACGGTCTCGCTGTCGTGGCGGTTCGGCATGCGCGTCCTGCAGAAGGCCAACACGACCGAGGCGCACCGCTGGCGGGTGCGGGTGGCCGCCTGCGGGCTCCAGCCGGTGGCCAGGGACATCGACCTGAAGTCCGGCGAAGTGCTGACCATCGCCACCGAGGACGCCGACCAGACCGCCGACATCATCGAGGTGGTGCCGCTGCTGATCAGCTCCCTGGTCGCGGTGGTGGTCGCGGCCGTCGCGCTGAGCCTGGCCGACATCCGGCTCGGCCTGCTGGTGATCGTGGGGACCTTCGCGATCCTGTCGGTCCTGGCCGTGATGTCGAAGCGGATCGGCGCCGGCACCCGCGAACAGCAGGCCAGGGTGGCGCGGGCGGGCGCGAAGGTCGCCGACCTGATCACCGGCCTGCGCCCGCTGCACGGCTTCGGCGGCAACCACGCCGCGTTCGGCTCCTACCGGAAGGTCAGCACGGACGCCAAGCGCCAGGCGATCACCGTCGCCCGGGTGAACGGCGCCTACGCGGGCACCGCGCTGGCCCTCAACGCGGTCCTCGCCGCCGCCGTGTCCCTGACGGCCGGCTGGCTGGCGTTCGCCGGCCGGATCACCATCGGGGAACTCGTCATGGCCGTCGGCCTCGCGCAGTTCATCATCGAACCGCTCAAGATGTTCTCGGAGATGCCCAAGTACGTGATGATGGCGCGTGCTTCGGCCGAGCGGATGGCCCTGGTGCTCTCCGCGCCGCCGGTGACGACCCCGGGGCCGCGGCGCCCGTCGGCGGGCGGCGGCCTGGCGGTCGACGGCGTCCGGTACGGGGCCCTGAGCGGGCTGAAGTTCGAGGTGGCCGCCGGGGAGTTCGTGGCGATCGCCGCCTACCGGCCGCGGGCCGCCGCCGACCTCGCGTCGGTCCTCGCGGTGAACGTCGCGCCCGACGCGTACGGGGGAGTGGTGCGGGTCGGCGGGCAGGCGGTGGCGGACCTGTCGGTCGAGGCGGTCCGCGAGCACATGCTGGTGAACCCGTACGACGGGGAGATCTTCGCGGGCACGCTCCGCACCAACATCGACCCGTCGGGAACGAGCCGGACGATCCCCGAGGCCGTCGAGGCGTCCATGCTCACCGATGTCGTGGCCCTGCACCGCGACGGGCTCGACTACGCGGTCCGCGACCGCGGGGCGAACCTCTCCGGAGGGCAGCGCCAACGGCTCTCCCTGGCCCGCGCCCTGGCCGCCGACGCCGATGTGCTGGTCCTGCACAACCCGACGACGGCCGTCGACGCGGTCACCGAGCAGCTCATCGCCCGCAATGTCGCGAAGCTGCGCCGCGGCCGCACCACGGTCGTGATCACCAGCAGTCCGGCCCTCCTGGACGCCGCGGACCGGGTGCTCGTCCTGGACGACGGCGTCATCACCGCCGAGGACACCCACCGCAACCTCCTGGCCGGCGACGAGAACTACTGCCTGGCCGTGGCCCGTTGAGAGACCGGTGCCGGGGA
Source organism: Streptomyces sp. NPDC127117 (assembly GCF_042677325.1). Classification (NCBI taxonomy): domain Bacteria; kingdom Bacillati; phylum Actinomycetota; class Actinomycetes; order Kitasatosporales; family Streptomycetaceae; genus Streptomyces; species Streptomyces sp. NPDC127117. The sequence continues at coordinate 81,743 of NZ_JBHXTM010000025.1, read as the reverse complement.
CGTGCCTGCGGCGCGTCCCCGGCACCGCTCAGGCGAGAGCCCAGGCGACGTCCCTGAGCAGGGCGTGGCGCCAGCCCGCCCGGTCGTGGTCCGAGGCCGACCGCGACACCCGTACCGTCGCACCGGCCTGTTCGGTCAGCGCCTCGGTCAGCTCACAGTGCGGCAGCATCCGCGTCTCGTGCTCCCCGACGTCGAACGCGCAGCGCAGTCCGGACAGGTCGGGGTTGCGCCGCAGCCGCGCGACGACGGCGCCGCCGACCGGGCCGCCCAACGGGTCCGGCCGGTCCTCCGCGCCCGGCGCCCACCAGAAGGACGGCGACTGGCAGGCGATCCGCGAGACCAGGTCCGGGAACTCCAGCGCCGCGTACAGCGCGCTCAGCCCGCCCAGGCTCTGCCCGGCGACCACCAGCCGGTCCGGGTCGGCGGGGACACCGGATTCCGCGACCAGCGGCAGCAGTTCGTCCCGGACCGCCTCCCACAGCTCGCGCCTGCACCCGAATTCGGCCTGCCGGTCCTTGGCCGGAAGGAAGACCAGGGTGACGGGCGCCATCTCGCCGCAGGCGACGGCCGAGTCGAACGCGGTCATCGCCGGGTGCAGATGCAGCCAGTCGTCCCCGTCGAGCAGCAGGACCAACGGCCCGCCGCCGCCCACCGGGTGGACGCGCACGGTGCGCCGCCCGCCGAGCCGCTCGCTCGCCCAGCGGAGCCGGGTGCGGGGGAGCGGCAGTACGTCGTCGGCGCCCACGGCGGGCCAGTGCGGCTGGGCCGGGGCGTCCGGGGTCGCGGCGATGGACCGGTCACCGCCGGCCCCCACCGGGTTGAACGGGTCGGCGTGGGCCGCGCCGTCCGCGATGAGCCGGTAGGTCACCCGCAGCCGTGCGGGCATGCGCACTTCGGCGTACCAGCAGTCCGTACCGGCCCACCGGCGCAGGGGGACCGGCTGCGACCAGCTCTCGAAGTCGATGAGGGCCTCGGTGCCGCGCCACAGGAACAGGGTCCGCCAGCCGCCGTCGTCGGCAGGTACCGATACGGGGGTTTGGGCCGCCGCCCAGAACGCGTCGGTGCCGGGCTCGCCGGGCAGTCCGAACCCGGCGAAGGGGCTCACCAGGTGCATCGGCGTCTCCTTGTGAGAGGGAAGGGGAAGAGGTTAGGCTCAGCTCGTATTAGGTGAGCCTAACCTAATGTTTTGGCTCCCTCCATTTCCGATCCCGCCCGTACCCGCGCCCTGACGCACACTCACGACGCCGCCGTCACCGGCCCGTCGGCCCCGAGGAGGCACCGACACATGAGCACCAATCCTTTCGACGACCCCGAAGGCCGTTTCCTGGTCCTGGTGAACGACGAGGGGCAGCACTCGCTCTGGCCCTGCTTCGCCGAGGTGCCGGGCGGCTGGACGATCGCCTTCGACGAGAACAGCCGCGAGGCATGCCTGGACTACATCGAGACCCACTGGACCGACCTGCGCCCCCGGTCCCTCGCGGCGGCCACCGACTGAACCGGCACGGCGGACCCCCGCGTTCACCCGCGGGAAGAGCTCGTCGACGCCTGCGCCCGTCGCGTCGCAGCGGCACCGCGACGAGCAGATCTCCGATCGTGAACCGGGTTCCGATCACGAACCGGGTTCCGATCGTGAACCGAGTGAGGAAAGTCTTGATCACGGCCACGCCGCGCCACACCCCGCTGCCGCCCGCGCTCCCCGTGCCGACGCACTCCGTGCGCCCCGCCCGTGCGCGGGACGCCGCCGAACTCGCCGAACTGTCCCGGCCCTTCGTGTGTTCGGGGGAGCTGCGGGAGCGGCCCGCCTCGCTCTTCGCCGTCCACGCGGCCGACTTCCTCGTGGCGCAGGCCCCCGGGTGCCCCGTCGAGGGCGCCGTCGGCCTGCGGGTGCACCCGACGGGATCGGGGGAGGGGTGCGGCGCGGTGGGCGTTCTGTACAACTTCTGCGTGGCCGGGCACCGGCAGGGGTGCGGGGTGGGCGCCGGGCTCCTGCGCGCCGCGCTGGCCACGGCGCGCGCCCGATCGCTCGGCGCCCTGTTCACCGCGACGACCGGTGGTGGCGACCTGTTCCTCCGGTACGGCTTCGCGCCCACGACCGCGCGCCGGGCGCCCTCGTCCTGGGTGGATTCCCTGGACCCCCGGCGCAACGCGCGGATTCTCTCCAGGGCCCTGTGACGGCCGGCCGCCGGCGGCGTTGTTCTGAACGGAGTTCTCGGCCCACGGCGCGACGCGGCCCGGATCCGCGCGAAGGTCCTCCGGCCACCGGTACGTATCCGTGCCCCGGACCGAAGTCCGGGGCGGCAACCGGTCTTTCGGGGATGTCCGCCCGGTTCAGGCCGGATCGCTGTCGCGCTCCGGGCCGTTGCCGGGAACCACGGTGGTGCCGGGCCCGGTCTCGCCGAGGACGCCGTGGAGCACGGCGTGCGGCACGCGGCCGTCCAGTACCTGCGCCTTGCGCACACCGCCGCGGACGGCGCGCAGGCAGCCCTCCATCTTCGGCAGCATTCCGCCGGCCAGGCCCGGCAGCAGCCCGTCCAGGGCATCGGCCGTCAACTGCTCTATCACCTCGGCGCTGTTCGGCCAGTCCGTGTACAGCCCGGCCACATCGGTGAGCATCACCAGCCGCTCGGCGTCGAGGGCCACGGCGAGCGCCGACGCGGCGAGGTCGGCGTTGACGTTGTAGACCTGTCCGTCCTCGCCGCGTGCCACGGGGGAGACCACCGGGATGTGCCCCTGCTCCAGGAGCGTGCCCACCATGTCCGGGTTGACGTCCACGATGTCACCGACGAGCCCGATGTCCACCGCCCGTCCGTCCACCCAGGCCGGCCGCCGCACCGCCGTCATGGTGTGCGCGTCCTCGCCCGTCATGCCCACGGCGTACGGTCCATGGGCGTTGATGTGGCTGACCAGTTCCCGCTGGACCCGGCCGCTCAGCACCATGCGCACCACCTCCATGGTCTCCGGAGTGGTGACCCGGAGCCCCGCCTCGAAGCGGGTCTCCAGGCCGAGGCGGTCGAGCATCGAGCTGATCTGCGGACCGCCGCCGTGCACGACGACCGGGCGCAGGCCCGTGTGCCACAGCTCCACGACGTCCCGGGCGAAGGTCCGTTGAAGCTCCGCGTCCACCATGGCGTTGCCGCCGAACTTGACGACGACCGTGCCGCTCCGCGGTTCCTCCGGCCGGCGAAGCGGCCCGGCGGACGGATGCGCGTCCGCACACTCCGTGACGACCGGTCCCATTGTCTGCCCCCACCCTGGTCGTTCGTCCGAGTCACCGATTTTGCTTAACTTAGCCTAACCTAAGTGGGCGTCACGCCAGAAGTTGTCCCGCCGCGATCGCGGAAGCCGCCACGCCCCCGGCCGTCACCGCCGAGGCGGCGAACAACGGGATCCTCGGTGTCCAGGTTTGCAGCAACGAGGAGCGGGAGACGCGGTTGAGCAGCGCGTCACGCCCGCGCAGCACGATCAGGCCGACACCCGTCAGCGTGAGGGCCATGCCCGCGCCGAAGGCGGCCACCATCGCGAGGGCGAAGCCGACCTTGCCCGTGAGCAGCCCGGTGAGCAGGACCAGAAAGGCGGACGGCGAGGGCAACAGGCCCCCGGACGCGCCGAGAAGGACCAGGCCCCGCCAGGTGAGCAGTGAGGGGGCGTCGGGAATGTGGTGACTGTGTCCGTGCCCATGCCCATGCCCATGCCCATGCCTGTGTCCGTGCCCATGCCCATGCCCGTGTCCGTGCCCGTGTTCGTCTTGGTCCTCGTGGTGATGGGAGTGATGGTGTCCGCGGTGCCGCAGATTGCGTCGCAGCAGGCTCACGCCCACCCCCGCCACCACCAGCGCTCCGGCCAGTTGCAGCCAGCCCGTCAGCGCCTTGATGTCCGGCGCGTTCTTCGCCGCCAGCCACCAGCCGATCGCCAGCGCGGCGACCGAGAGCGTGTGCATCACGGCGACGACGCCCCCGAGCCATACCGCGTCCCGAGGTCTGCCCCGGCCGCCCACCAGATATCCGGCGGCCAGCGACTTGCCGTGCCCCGGGGCGCAGGCGTGCAGCGCACCCACGGCCGCCGCCACGAGCAGCGCGACGGGAAGGGCCACCCCGCGGTCGAGCAGTGAGCTGAGATCGCTGGTCCAACTCCCGCCCGGCGAGGCCGGGTCGGCCGCTACCGCGCCCTTGAGTGCGAGCGTGCGTGTCGGTTCCTTCGCCGTGTGCAGGCCGCCGCCGCCCAGGTCGGTCACCGACAGCGTCCGGTAGGCGGGGTCGATGTCCGTGAGCGCGGTGACAGTCAGCGTGATCCGGTCGACCGGGTGCGGGCAGACGAAGTGGAGCGTCATGCCGTCCACCCGGTCCGTCCGGCAGGGGCTGCCGTCCTGGCGTACGACGATGTGCCCGCGCAGATAGCCCGTGACATCGCCGCCGGATTTCTTCTTCAGTACGACGATGTCGTCCTGCTGCGCGGACCAGGTCGCGTCCACGGCGGAGGGGCCCGCCGCCTCGACCCGGACGACGGGTGGTGTGCCGAAGGGGTGCGCCTGGGCCGTCCCCGCGCTGCCGAAGAGCAGCGCGGGGACAGCGGACAGCAGGAGCAGCACCCCGGTGCGGAGTGATCGCACGGTGGTGCTCCCTCTCAGTTCCGGCGCGCGGCCAGCGCGTGGAGCGTGCCGTCGTCCGTGAGGACGAAGACCCAGTCACCGCTGACGGAGAGGGCCGACGCGACGCCCGCGCCGAGGTTGTACGCGGCGAGCTGCCGGCCGGTGGCGCGGTCCAGGACGAGCAGCCGCCCGTCCCACGTCCCCACGTACACCAGCTTCCCGGTCACCAGCGGATGCATCGTCGGCGAACCGTCCCCGGCCGAACACCCCATGGCGACCCGCCACTTGTCGTCCAGCGGGCTCTCCCCGGGCAGATAGCCGGCCCTGGTCTCCCACACCGGCTTCGAGGGATCGGCGGCGCTCGTGTCATAGGCGCGTACGACACCGTCCCGCCCTGCCACGTAGGCCATGTCGCCCCGGACGGCCGGGCTGGTGAGCGGGGCGCGCCCCGGCTCACAGGTGCTGCCGCCGCCCAGCTTGGACTCCCAGGTCACCGCGCCTGTCCGCAGGTCGTGCCCGCGGACGCCGGACGCGGTGAAGGTCACCAGCTTCGCCGGGCCCGACGCGGGATCGGTGAGCACGGGCGACGAGTGGCTGTCGATGTCACCGGCGGTGTCCTTCGACCACAGCTGCTTGCAGCTCGTCAGGTCCATGGCGATGACCGTGTTGCTCGACGAGGAGTGCAGATAGGCGGTGTCGGAGCCGGGCTCGCGCACCGCGGTGCTGTGGGACTGGCCCCAGGAGGCGGCGGCGCCGAAGCCGCCGGGCAGCAGGGTGCCCGTGCGCGCGTCACGGCAGCGGACGGTGTCCCAGTCCTGGTAGACGGCCACCGTGCGGTCCTGTCCGGTCAGTGCGAAGACACTGACCGGTCCGCCCGCACGGCCGTAGCGGCGCACCGTGTCGCCGTGCTGCTCCTCACGGTCGATCGACTCCCAGGCGACATGGCCGTCCCGGACGTCGAGCGCGTAGATCCGTCCGACACCGGTCGTCAGATACACCCGCCCGTCGTGGAGCGTGGGCGCCGACTCGGCGTCGCCGTCCAGGTAGGTGCGCCAGATCTCCCGCCCGGACCTGATGTCGTAGGCGAGCATCATGCTGTACGGCGAGTCGAACGCGCGGGACGAGACGATCACCTTGCCGTCCGCGACCACCGAGCCGTTCAGGTTGAACTGCTCGCCGGTGTGCCGGGCCCACTTCAGGTCCAGCTCCGGGCCCGGCCCGTCGGTGGCCGAGGACCGTCCGGCCTCGTCGCCGCCCTGCCGGAGCCAGTTCTGCCCGGTCCTCGGCTCGGGAAGCTGGGACTGCCGTACGACGTCGAAGGTGCTCCGGAGCGCCGGAAGCGCGGGGAACGCCTTGCCCCGGGTGTCGTACACGGTCGTGTCGGCGGCGTACGTTCCGGGCCGCAGCCCGTGCAGTGTGCCGCTCGCCCGGGTCCACGCCCCGCGTGCGTCGGGGCACGGTTCGGCCTTGCCGCCCGGCGGGGTGTAGCAGTTCTCGATTCCGGGCCTGCCGGATTCCCGGCCGAAGCGCAGGCCGGTCCGTTTCACCACGTGCCCGCGGCTGTCCCGTACGGTCAACAGGGCTCTGGCCGGGGTGCGGCCGTCGTCCTCGGCGTACACCTCGACGGGGACTCCGGAGGTCGAGCCGTGCACGCTGTGCCGCGCGGGGCTGACCAGTGCGCTGTCGTCGTCGATGTCGAACTGCCGGTGGACACCGGTGACATGGCCGGTGTCCTCGTCGCGGCGGGTGTGCGGATCGTCGGTGATGCCGGTGAAGTCCAGCACCTTGTAGTCGGGGTGGGCGCCGTCGATCCCGTAGGTGCCCTGGTTGTTGATCTCCACGGACCGTTCGAAGGCACCGCGGCGGAATTCGGCCTGCTGGTTGTGGCCCGCGGCGACCATCCGGACGTCGTACCCGGCCAGCTCGTCGATGGTCGGCTGCATGCCGGTCCCCGGGCCCCACTGGGTGAACAGCGAGCGGTGCGCGAAGACGAACACCTGCTTGCCGACCGCGTGCCGGGCCAGGTCCCTGCGCAGCCACTCCAGCTGCGGCTTCAGCCCGCTCGCGTCGTAGTTGTCCTCCAGGACGACGATGTGCCGGCCGTTGCGGTCGAAGCTGTACCACTCGGGGGCGATGTTGCGGCGGTAGTACTCCATGCTGCCGGCGTAGCCCTGGGAAGTGGCCGTGCCGCCGAAGTCGTGGTTGCCCATGACCGGGTAGAAGGGGTGGCCGAGCCGCCCCTGCTCCAGCCCCTTGCTGAAGAGGTCGTACGCGCCCTGGCGGCGCGGCTCCTCGGCGTAGTCCGTGACGGTGAGGTCACCGGTCGCGATCTGCATCGTGGCACCGTCGACCTCGGACATCGCCCGGACCTGCCCCGTCCACTGGGGCAGTGCCGTGCGGGCCTCGGCGTCGGTGCGGTTGCCGACCTCGGGGTCGGAGTTCATGACCCAGGTCTCGGTCGGGTCGGAGGCGTTCCGGTCCGGTACGAGCGCGAAGTCGACGCCCCTGCCGCCGGTCTCGGGGACCTTGTGGAAGAACTGCGGGATGTAGTCCTTGCGCAGTGCGGGCGTATAGCCGTCGGGCGAGACGATGCTGACGAGGTCGGTCTCGCGCCGGCCCGGATCGATGGCGAGGGAGTACGAGCCGTCCGCGCCGGTCGTGGTCCACACGGCGCCGTCGGTGACATCGACGCCGGACATGGCGCGCTCACCCCTGTCCCGCCGGCCGTTGCCGTTGGTGTCCTTGAAGACGGTGCCCTCGACGGTGACGGTGGCCGGTGCCGTGTCGGCGGCGATCGCCGCCTGCGGAGCGAGGCAGGACAGCGCGACGGCGCCCACGGTGGCGAGCTGGAACCGGCGGCGGGTGCGCAGCGACCGCAGCAGCGCGGGCAGCCGCAACGCGGCGAGTACGAGCAGGACACCGGCGGCCACCGCGAGTGCGACGGTCAGCCACGGGAAGCGGGGCAGGGCGTGCGCGCCCTCGGCGTCGACCAGCGGCGTGGCCGCCGAGGCGTCGACCGTCGTGCCGTCGAACTCGACGACGACCTGCGTCAGCCCGCCCTTGCCGATGAGCGGGCTCAGGTCGAGCGCGTCGACGTGGCAGCTCCACGCCAGCTCGATCACGACTCCGCCGGGTACCCCGCCGTTGTCGCCGGGAACGCCGGAACCGGTGGCCGGGCAGCCGGCCGGCAGCAGCCGGTTCGCCCAGGCTCCGGCCTGCTCCGGGGACACGAGATCGCGGTGGACGATGAGACGGCCGCTGGTGACGTTGTCCCCGGTGGCCACGACGAGTTCTGCGTGCTGGCGAGAGACATGCGCCAGCGCGGGCTGGGCGCCGATGCCCAGCACGAGGAACAGCAGCGCGAGACAGAGCCCGGCCGCTGTGCGTATACGTTTCATAAAGGCGGACGCTAGCCAGTGACCGCCGCTTTTCGGTCAAGATCGAACAGCTTTCACCAAGCCGTCCACGGGCGTTCAGCTACGAGTACCGAAGGTCGCGTCGGCCGGCTCCGGATCCGGCGCCGTGGAGGTCATCAAGCGGCGCAGCCCGTACCGGCGTTGGAAACACATCGGCAGGGTGGGGCATCACAGCCACCCGTTGCGCTGAGCCTGCAGGGCCATCTGGAAGCGGTTCGCGGCACCCAGCCGGGCCATCAGGATCTGCAGACGGCGGAAGAGCGTACGGCGGCTGATGCCCAGTTCGCGGGCGATGACATCGTCGCCCGCGCCGCCCGCGAGGAGCCACAACAGGCGTCGGTCGGCGGGCTGCAGTCCGCCCGGTCGTGCGGTGCGACCGTGGAACGGCAGGGCGTTGTGCCAGGACTGCTCGAACAGCGCGATGAGCGCGGAGAGCAGCCCGCACGGCTGCACGATCAGCATGGTGTTGTGTACGTCCGCCTCCTGGATCGCCACTGACACCAGTGCGTACGCCTCATCGATGATCACGAGCTTGACCGGCACCGACGGCAGCACCCGGGCCTGCTCACCGGCCTTGATGCACGGTTCGATGGCGTCCTTCAGACGGCCCGGGTGCTCCAGCGACTCCCGCGAGTACACGACCTGCTGTGTCACCCCTCTGGCGAGGGTGGCCAGCGCGTCGTCCGTGGCCTCGGCCAGCGGGAAGTACGGCGGTGACTCGAACTGCCGGATCCGTTCGCGGGCGCTCGCCCAGGCCTGGCGGATCCTGGGGCCGATGGCGTCGCCGGTGACGACCTCGACGAGATGGTCGTTGTACGCGGCCAGCCGCTGCCGCCGGAACGACTCGAACGCACCCCCGACAGTGATGCGCGACTCCTCCAGCTCGGCCGCACGGTGCCGGGCGAGGATCTCCAGGCCGGCGGTCGGCGGAACCGGGGCCACCACGTCCCCGCCCCCCTCGGCGGCGCCGGCCAGCCCGGCGTCGACCAGCGCCGCGTACGCGGCGTCCAGGTCCGCACCGTCCAGACCGGCCGCCGCGGCGACCGCGCTCAGCGGGGCGGGGGCCAGTTCGAGCAGTGCCAGATACACCCGGCTCGCCTCGTGGCCGATGCCCAGCAGCCGAAGCGCCTCACCGAGTCTCGCGTTCGTCATATGCCCCATTATCGGCGCCTCCGGCCGGACGGCGTGGCCGATCTGTGCCAGTGGCACTCCTCGGCTCCGAACGGGTGCGGTGGCGGATAGCGTCCTGGAGCCGCCGACGACCAGCTTCGGCGAGGGCGCCGAGCCGTACCGCTCGGCGCCGAGGAACCCACCCAGAGGAAGGCGTACGCAGTGGCCAAGGGACGGAAGAACGGTCTCTACTCAGGGATCTCCGAGGAACTGTCCGCTCTGATGCGGACGGGCTGGGCGGACACCGAGCGGCACGACCTGCGGCTCGACGAGCAGGCCCCGTACGCGGCCCGCCGCCGCGCCGCGCTCTCCGAGCGCTTCCCGGGCGAACGCCTGGTGATCCCGTCCGGGAACCTCAAGACCCGTTCGAACGACGACAGCTACCCGTTCCGCCCGTACACGGGCTATGTGCACATGACCGGGGACCAGGCCCGGGACGGGGCTCTCGTCCTGGAACCCCGGGCGGACGGCGGCCACGACGCCTACTGCTACCAGCTGCCGCGGGACAGCAGGGACAACGACGAGTTCTGGACCGGCGCCACGGCGGAGCTGTGGATGGGCCGGCGCCGCTCCCTCGCCGAGTCGGAGCTGGTGCTCGGCCTGCCCTGCCGTGACGTCCGCACGGCGGCCGCCGACCTGGCCGCCGCCTCCGGCGCGCCGACCCGGATCGTCCGGGGCATCGACCCGTCCCTGGAGGCCGCCGTCACCACCGACGAGGAGCGCGACGACGAACTCGAAGAGGCGCTCAGCGACCTCCGCCTCGTCAAGGACGACTGGGAGATCGCCGAGCTCCGCAAGGCCGTGGACTCCACGGTGCGCGGATTCACCGACGCGATCGGCGAACTCTCCGGCGCGATCGCATCGTCCGAGCGGTGGATCGAGGGCACCTTCTTCCGCCGCGCACGCCTGGAGGGCAACGCCGTCGGCTACGGCTCGATCTGCGCGGCCGGCGAGCACGCCACGATCATGCACTGGACGGACAACGACGGACCGGTGCGCCCCGGGGAACTGCTCCTGTTCGACGCCGGTGTGGAGACGCACACCCTCTACACCGCCGACGTCACCCGCACCCTGCCGATCAGCGGCACCTTCACACCCCTGCAGCGCAAGGTCTACGACGCGGTGTACGAGGCCCAGGAAGCCGGCATGGCGGCCGTGAAGCCGGGCGCCGCGTACCGGGACTTCCACGAGGCGTCCCAGCGCCACCTCGCGGAACGGCTGGTCGAGTGGGGCTTCATCGAAGGCCCCGCGGACCGCGCGTACGAGCTCGGCCTCCAGCGCCGCTTCACCATGGCGGGCACCGGCCACATGCTCGGTCTGGACGTCCATGACTGCGCGCATGCCCGCAACGAGGAGTACGTCGGCGGCGTGCTGGAGCCGGGCATGGTGCTCACCGTCGAGCCCGGCCTGTACTTCCAGCCGGACGACCTCACCGTGCCCGAGGAGTGGCGTGGCATCGGCGTCCGGATCGAGGACGACCTGGTCGTCACCGACGACGGCCACGAGAACCTGTCGGCGGGTCTGCCGCGGTCGGCGGACGAGGTCGAGGAGTGGATGGCCCGCTTCGCGGGCTGACCACCCCGCTGAAGGCCCGCGCCGTACTCAGCGGAACGGTGACCGGCGGACGGACAGGATGGCCACGTCGTCGTGCCGGTCGCCGCCTCCGGCGAACGCGCGCGCGTCGTCGTAGAGGGCGGCCGGCAGGTCGGTCGGGGCGAGCGACACGCGCTCGGTGAGGCGTTCGGCGACGGGGTAGAACGTGCCGTCGGGGGCGCGGGTCTCGGTCAGTCCGTCGGTGGTCAGCAGCAGCGTCGCGCCGCGCGGGAAGCCGAACCAGCCGACGGTCGCGGGTTCGGCGGCGAGTTCGGCGAGACCGAGCGGGACGCCGGAGTCGAGGGCCGGAGTGCTGACGGTGGCGTTGTGCAGCAACTGGGGCAGGACGTGCCCGCAGTTGATGGCCTGCGCCTCCTCGTGCGCGTCGATGTTGACGACGAGCGCCGTGACGAACCGTTCGTCGTCGCCGGTCTGCGTGGCGTAGGAGTTGTGCCGTACGACAGAGGCGTCGAGGGAGTCCGCGAGCGCGGTCAGGGTGGGCTCCCGGTGGGCCGCCTCACGGAAGGCGCCGATGACGGCGAACGCGGCGCCGACCGCGGGCAGGCCCTTGCCCTGGACATCGCCGATCAGGACCCGGGTGCCCCACGGGGAGTGGACGACGTCGTAGATGTCGCCGCCGACGAGCCGGTCCTCCTGCACGGGCTCGTACACCCCGTCGACCAGGACGTCCTCGGTGAGCATGGGCAGCGGGCGCAGGATGTGCCGCTGCATCGCCGCCGCGGTGGAGCGCAGCCGGAACGTCTCGTGCTCGCGCTGGACACGATGGTGGCAGGCGTACACGGAGGCCGCGCCCAGGGCGAGGGTGAGCAGCATCAGGAGGATCCTGTCGAGCCACGACCCGCCGTCACCGTTCCGTGCCAGCACCGCGACGACGACCACGAGCGTGGTCCAGGCGGCCACGAACTCCGTCTGGCGTACGGTGCACAGCGCCGACGCCGTCCCGGGCAGGAACACGAAGAGCCCGAGCAGCCACACCGAGGACCCGGACAGGGCACCGAGAAGTAGCACCAGGACGGTCACCGACACCACGACGATCACCACCTCGGCGTTGGGCGGTGGCTCGATGGCATCGTAGGGACGCGCGGGGCTCTTCGGTTGTTTACGGGGCACGGGACCTCCCGGGCAGGTGGTGTACTCCCCGTACGTTAGGCAGGTCCGGCCGCCGGTCGGCCGCGCCCCGCCGTGCGATGGCCCCCGCGCAGGGCCGCCAGGGCGGCCGGGATTGTGACGGTGCCCGTCACGAACGTCCCTGGCGCGATGCGCGACGGACCGTGGGCAGGGGCGGCATTCCGGCCGTGGGGTAAGGTCCACCCGAATTGCGCCGAGGCCGGATACGGCGGCCGCCCGAGGGAGAGCTGGATGCTGCAGGCACTGGGACTGGGCCCGGCCGAGGAGAGCATCTACACGGCGCTGCTGGCCCGCCCGACAGCCTCCGCCCAGGAACTCGCCCGGCAGTCCGGCCTCGACGGGGCCGAGACCGACCGCGTCCTGCGCGACCTGGTGACACGCGGCCTGGTGGCGGTCGACGCCGAGTCCGGGAGCGGGGCACCCGACCCGGCCGACCGCGCGTCCGGCCATGGGCCCGCCCGCTACCGGCTCACACCGCCCTCGGTGGCCCTGGCCCCGTTCCTCGTCGAGCAGCGCAACGCGCTGCACCGGGCCGAAGCGGCGTTCTCGATGCTGACCGAGCAGTACCGCAGTACCGCCGCACACCCCGCGGGCAGCGTCGTGGAGGTGGTCGTCGGCGTGGAGCAGGTCGCCCACCGGTTCCACCAACTGCAGCGCGGTGCCCAGCAGGAGCTGCTCGTCTTCCTCGTGGGCGATCCCATCGCGGTGCCGCGCGAGGACACCGGCGTGTCGGAGAGTTCCGCACTGGACCGCGGCGTCGACTTCCGGGTGGTGGCTGCCAGGAGCTATCTCGACGGTCCCGACATGGCGAAGGAGGTGAGGGCGGGCATCACGGCGGGCCTGGAACTGCGCCTGGTCGACTCGCTGCCGCTGAAGATGGTCGTGTCGGACCGGGAACGTGCCATGGTGCCACTGGACATGGCGGACTGCGGCGGGGAGCCGGGCGCCATAGTGGTGCACGGCAGTGGCCTGCTGGCCGCCCTGGTCCATCTCTTCGAGAAGGAATGGGCCCAGGCCCGGCCGCTCTACACCACCTCCACGGGTGTGCACGCGGAGACGTCGGCCGATCAGCACCCGACCGAGGGGGAGCTGGAGGTCCTCGCCCTGCTGCTGGCAGGGATCTCCGACCGGCGGGCGGCCTCCCAGCTCGGCGTCTCCATACGCACCGTGGAGCGAAGGACGCGCCGTCTGATGGACCTCGCCGGAGCGGATTCACGCCTCCAGCTCGGATGGCACGCCGCACGCGCGGGCTGGCTCTGACCTCCGGCCGGCCTCCCCTCCGGAAGATCATCCGGGTCGGCATCGGCCCGTGGGCGCGGCCGCGTGACGGAAAACCGACATGCGGGCAACCCGTCACGCGCGACCCCCCTACACGATCCACATGTCTGCCAGGCTGCACCGGCAGCACGGCAGGTTCACGGTATCGAGTGGGGAGATTCATGCGCTCCATAACGCGTATGGCCTTGGGTGCGGCGACCGCCGCCGCCCTGGCCGTCACAGGAGTCACGCCTTCCGGGGCGGCGGATGCGCCGCCCGGCGGCGCAGAGGGGAAGAGGCCGATTGTCGGCGGCGGTGCCGCGGCGAAGGGCGGCAAGCAGACGACGGTCACGCTCGTAACCGGCGACAAGGTGCTGGTGACCACCGACCCGTCGGGCCACAGCTCCGCGGCCGTGCTGCCCCGCGAGGACGGCACGCAGCCCATGATCCAGACCTACCAGCTGGGCAAGGACCTCTACGTCTACCCCGAGGGCGCCTCCCGGGCGATCGCCGAGGGCAAGGTCGACGAGCAGCTGTTCAACGTCACCGGGCTCATCCGGCAGGGCTACGACGACACTCACACCGACTCGCTGCCGCTCATCGCCACCTACCGGAACAGCGTGGACGTCGCGAAGAGTGCCCCGCCGGCCCCTCGCGGGTCCGAGCGGGGCCTGAGCCTCCCGGCTGTCGACGGCGTCGCACTCAAGGCGGGCAAGGACACCGCCGCCACGTTCTGGCAGGACGTCACCGACACACGCTCACGCGCCGCCTCGGCACTGAAGAAGCTGTGGCTGGACGGCAAGGTCGAGGGCACGCTGGACCGGTCCACCGCGCAGGTGCACGCCCCGGAGGCGTGGAAGGCCGGCTACGACGGCAAGGGCACCAAGGTCGCCGTGCTGGACACGGGCATCGACGCCGAGCACCCGGACCTGGTGGACCGGGTCGCCGGGGCCAAGAACTTCACGGACTCCCGGGACACCGACGACCGGGTGGGCCACGGCACCCACACCGCCTCCACGGTCGGCGGGTCCGGAGCGGCCAGTGACGGCCGCAAGAAGGGCGTCGCCCCCGGCACTTCCCTGCTCATCGGCAAGGTCCTCAACGACGGGGGATCCGGCCTGGACTCCTGGATCATCGCGGGCATGCAGTGGGCCGTCGACCAGAAGGCCGACGTCGTCTCCATGAGCCTGGGCAATCCCCGGATCGGCGACTGCGCCGACCCCATGGCTCAGGCCACGCAGCAGCTCTCGCAGAGCAGTCGCACCCTGTTCGTCGTCGCCGCCGGCAACTCCGGTCCGGGCACCGAGACCGTCTCCTCGCCCGGCTGCGTGCCCGGCGTACTGACCGTGGGCGCCGTCGACCGCGACGACACCACCGCCCAGTTCTCCAGCCGTGGCCCGGTGGCCGTCACCCACACGCTCAAGCCCGAGATCGCCGCTCCCGGCGTCGACATCTCGGCGGCCAGCGCGGGCGGCCGCGGCGTCTACGCCTACCGGACGATGTCCGGCACCTCCATGGCCACCCCGCACGTCGCGGGCGCCGCGGCCGTCGTCCGCCAGGCCCACCCGGACTGGACCGCGCAGCAGATCAAGGCCGCCCTGGTCTCCTCCGCCCGCACCGGCGGCAAGGTCGCCGGCGCCGACCAGACCGGCGCCGGCGTCCTCGACGTGTTCGGCGCGGTGAACCAGAAGGTGCTCTCCGCGCCCGCCGTCCAGGCCGGCAGCTACAACTGGCCGCAGGACACCTCCGACCGCACCACTGTGCAGGTGCCCTTCACCAACACGAGCAAGAGCGACCTCACCCTGAGCCTGAAGGTCAGCGGTGTGCACGGCAACGACGGCAGCGAGGTGCGCTCCGGCATCGTCAAGCTGGAGGAGGGAAAGGTGAGGGTTCCCGCGGGGGCCACCGCTCAGGTGCCGCTGCGGATCGACCCCACCGCCCGTCTGAAGGACTCCCAGTACGGTGCGGTCACCGGCCGGATCCTGGCCACCGGCGACGATGTGCACGTCTCCGTGCCCGTCACGCTCCACGTCGAGCCGGAGACGGTCACGCTCCGGGTCAAGCTCGTCGACCGCGACGGCAAGCCCGCGACCGGCACCTCGTCCCTGGACCTGGTCAGCCTCGACACCGACAAGGGCGAGCGCCGCACGAACGCGGGCGCGACCGACCAGACGTACCGCGTGCGCCCGGGCGACTACTCCCTCAGCAGCTTCGTGACGACGTACGGCACGGACAGGGCGATCGAGTCGGTCGGCTACCTCGCGAACCCGCAGCTGCGGATCACCCGTGACACCACCGTCGTCCTCGACGCCCGCAAGGCCCACCGGGTGAGCGTGCGGACGGACCGTCCCTCGACGGTGAACAACACCACGCTCAGCTACGCCCGCACCTGGGACGACACCTGGCAGATATCCGGATCGGCCGTGGCCGGCGGAACCGTCCAGAATTTCTACGCGGACATCGACGGAAGCGCCCGCAACGGCACCTTCGAGTTCCGGCCCACCTGGCGCGCGAGCGGCTCCGAGGGCGGCTCGTCCTACGTCTACAACCTGTCGTACCCGACCCAGGGGCCGTTCCACTCCGACCGGGTTTACAAGCCCAGGGACGCCGAGCTGGCGCAGGTCGCCGAAACCTGGCACGCCATGGGCAAGGAGGACGACTACCTCGACGCACTCTTCGTCCGCCCCGCCGGGAGCAGCGGCGACTACCTCCCCGTGAGCCCGTACGGCGCGATCCATGTTCCCGGCACCCGCACCGCCTACTACACGACCGGCGGCGACGCCTGGTACCACGGCGCGATGACCAGCTTCCCGTTCGCCGCGTTCATGGGCGACCAGGATCGTACCTACCGGAAGGGACAGCGGGGCGCCGAGGAGTGGTACGGCGGTCCCCTGCGTCCGGCCGCCGCGCGCGACGCCGACGGCAAGCAGGCGCTGGCCGCCGAGCGGCAGGGCGACCTGATCGGCATCCAGACCGCGCTCTGGCTCGACGGGTCCGGCGACCACTGGTCCTACGGCGGGTCCTTCGGCGACCTCGGCAAACTGGTGCTGAAGCGCAACGGTGAGCAGATCGCCACCAAGGTCGATCCGTACGGTGTGTTCACCGTGCCGGACGAGGACTCCGCGTACGAACTCAGCCAGATCCTGGAGAAGATCCCGTCCTCGGACTGGAACTGGCTCCGCTCCACCGCGGTCACCACGACCTGGAGCTTCCGCTCGCACCGGGAGCCGGAGGTCTACTCGCGGGGCCTGCCGCTCCTCTTCCCGGAGTACGACGCTCCGGTGGACGGCCTGAACACCCTGCCCGCGCAGAGCGGCATCAAGGTCGGCCTGTCGGCCGAGGGCCACGCCGGGTACACCCCGGGCGCCATCGAGGCGGCCACGCTGTCCTACTCCTACGACGGCGGCACCACCTGGACCCAGGCGCCGACCGGGCAGCGGGACGGCAGGTGGACGGCCGTCCTCGACCTCACCGGCGCCTCCGGCAAGCAGGTCATGACGAAGGCCACCCTCAAGGACGCCAAGGGCAACGCGGTCACCCAGACCATCACCCGCGCCTACGACGTCCGCTGACCACCCGATCCGACCGGGCGGGCCTCCCACAGCGGGAGGCCCGCCCGTTCCGGTGTGGAGCCGAATGTGGAGGATCTTCGTCCGGCGGTGGACACATGTGGTGGACGGATGGGGAGGTCCGGCGAGTGTCCCGACCCCCTCTCCCGCCGGAAAATGTGCGCTATGGGAGCGTGAGCGGGTGAGTGAGACAACGACTGAAACCCTGCAGTACCGCTTCGACGGGCCGGAAGACGCGCCGATCCTGGTCCTGGGCCCCTCCCTCGGCACCTCGTGGCACATGTGGGACCGGCAGATACCGGAGCTCACCCAGCACTGGCGAGTCTTCCGCTACGACCTCCCGGGCCACGGCGGCGCCCCCGCCCACCCCGCCACCGCCATCGCCGACCTCTCCGACCGGCTGCTCGCCACCCTCGACGGCCTCGGCGTCCAGCGTTTCGGCTACGCGGGCTGCTCCATCGGCGGCGCGATCGGCGCCGATCTCGCGCTGCGCCACCCGCAGCGGGTCGCCTCGCTGGCCCTGGTAGCGGCCTCGCCCCGGTTCGGCAGCGCCGACGAGTTCCGCCAGCGCGGGGTGGTCGTACGTACCAACGGTCTGGAGCCGATGGCCCGCAGCGCACCCGAGCGCTGGTTCACCCCCGGGTTCGCCGCCGCGCAGCCGGCCATCGTCGACTGGGCCGTGCAGATGGTGCGGACCACCGACCCCGGCTGCTACATCGCCGCCTGCGAGGCCCTCGCCGCCTTCGACGTCCGCGGCGAACTCGGCCGCATCGGCGCCCCGACCCTCGTCCTGGTCGGCGCCGAGGACCGGGTCACCGGACCGGGCGACGCCCGCATCCTGGTCGCCGGCATACCGGACGCCCGGCTCGCCCTGGTACCCGGCGCCTCCCATCTCGCCCCGGTCGAGCAGCCCGGCGCCGTCACCGATCTGCTGCTCACCCACTTCTCCTCGGCCTGGCAGGACACCCTCGCCGCCATCCCCGCCCCGGCCGTCACCCCGCAGCTCTCCGCGCCCGTGCTGCCCGTCGCGGAGATCACCGCCGCCGCCCCGCAGCCCGACCCCGGGCCCATCGGACGCCCCGACCCGTACGAGCGCGGCATGAAGGTGCGCCGCGAGGTACTGGGCGACGCCCACGTGGACCGGGTGATGGCCGCCTCCGACGACTTCACCGAGGACTTCCAGGAGCTGGTCACCCGCTACGCCTGGGGCGAGGTGTGGACCCGGGAGGGCCTGGACCGCCGGACCCGCAGCTGTGTCGCACTCACCGCGCTGATCGCCTCCGGCCGTACGGAGGGCCTGGCGGCGCACGTCCGGGCCGCCCTGCGCAACGGCCTCACCCCGGCCGAGATCAAGGAGGTGCTGATGCAGACCGCCGTGTACTGCGGGGTGCCCGCCGCCGACGCGGCCTTCTCCATCGCCCGGACCGTGATTCAGGAAGAAACGAGACCCCGCCCGTAGCAGGATGGGGCCCATGGACGCCATGAATCCGATGCACCTGACACTGACCAAGAAGACGCACTCCTGCATCCGCCTGGAGAAGGACGGGCGGACGCTCGTCATCGACCCGGGCGGCTTCTCCGAGCAGGACGCCGCAGTCGGTGCCGACGCGATCCTGGTGACGCACGAGCACCCCGACCACTTCGACGAGGGGCGGCTGCGCGCCGCCCTGGACGCCGATCCGGACGCCGAGATCTGGACCCTGCGCAGCGTCGCGGACCGGCTCGCCGCGGTCTTCCCCGGCCGCGTCCACACCGTCGGCAACGGCGACACCTTCACCGCGGCGGGCTTCGACGTACAGGTGCACGGCGAGCTGCACGCGGTGATCCACCCGGACATCCCGAGGATCACCAACATCGGCTTCCTGGTGGACGGTTCGCTCTTCCACCCGGGCGACGCGCTCACCGTCCCCGACCACCCGGTGGACACCCTGATGCTCCCGGTGATGGCCCCCTGGAACAAGATCTCCGAGGTCATCGACTACGTACGCGAGGTGAAGCCGCGGCGCGCCATCGACATCCACGACGCGCTGCTCACCGATCTCGCCCGCCCGATCTACGACAACCAGATCGGCGGCCTCGGCGGCACCGACCACGGCCGGCTGACCCCGGGGGACTCGACCGGGCTGTGACCGGCGCCGGTCCGGCGACTGTCAGCGCCAGCCGCTAGGTTTACGTACATGCGCATCGCCACCTGGAACGTCAATTCGATCACCGCCCGGCTCCCGAGGCTGCTGGCCTGGCTGGAGGGCACCGGCACGGATGTGCTGTGCATCCAGGAGACCAAGTGCACCGCCGAACAGTTCCCGGCGGACGCGCTCCGGGAGCTCGGCTACGAGTCCGCGGTCAACGCCACCGGGCGGTGGAACGGCGTGGCGCTGGTCTCCCGCGTCGGCCTGTCCGACGTCGTCACGGGGCTGCCGGACGGCCCCGACTACGAGGGGACGCAGGAGCCGCGGGCGATCTCCGCCACCTGCGGCCCGGTCCGGGTCTGGTCGGTCTACGTGCCCAACGGCCGCGAGATCGAGCACGCGCACTACGCGTACAAGCTGCGCTGGTTCGAGGCCCTGCAGAAGGCCGTCGCGGCGGACGCCGCGGGCTCGCAGCCGTTCGCGGTGCTGGGCGACTTCAACGTGGCCCCGACCGACGAGGACGTCTGGGATCCGGCCCTGTTCGAGGGCGCCACACATGTCACCCCCGCGGAGCGCGCCGCCCTCGCCGCGCTGCGCGAGGAGGGGCTGTCGGACGTCATGCCGCGCCCGCTCAAGTACGACCGCCCGTACACCTTCTGGGACTACCGGGAGCTGCGCTTCCCGAAGAACAAGGGCATGCGGATCGACCTGGTCTACGGCAACGCCCCCTTCGTCGCGGCGGTCGAGGACAGCTATGTGGACCGCGAGGAGCGCAAGGGCAAGGGAGCGTCCGACCACGCCCCGGTGGTCGTGGACCTCAACGTCTGAGGACCGGTTGTCAGTGGTGGCCGCTAGCGTGGTTCCTGTCCTTATCCCGCTTGCTGGCTGCTTGCAGTGACCAGGACAGCCCCGCCCGTTCAGCGCCGGGCGGGGCTCCATCGCCTGCCGCCGGTCAGACGGTGGCGACGCGGCGCATCCGCAGTGATGCCCCGGCGGTGCCCAGTGCCAGGACCATCAGCAGGGCGCTCACCCACAGCGGCGACCGGAAGCCCAGTCCCGCACCGATCGCCAGCCCGCCCAGCCAGGGGCCGAGCGCGCCGCCCACATTGAACGCGGCCGTGGCGAACGAGCCGGAGAGCGTCGGTGCGTCGGCCGCCAGCCGGAACACCCACGAGATCAGCGCCGTACCGGTGCCGAACGCCAGCATTCCCTGGACGAGGACGAGAGCCACCGTCGCGAACGGGCTGCCCGCGGTCAGCGCGAACCCGGTCCAGCCGACCGCCAGCGCCACCAGACCGGCCGCGGTGAAGGCGACCGGCCGCAGATCGACGAGCCGGCCGGCGGCCGTGACGCCGATGAACGAGCCCAGCCCGAACAGCGCCAGCAGACCGGGCACCCAGGCGGCGGTGAGCCCGGTGACACGGGTGGCGAGCGGCTCGAAGTAGGAGAACGCGCAGAACGTCGCGCCCTGCACCAGGGCGCTGGTCAGCAGGGTCAGCAGCAGCCGCGGACCGGTCAGGGTCCGCAGCTCCACGCTCGCGGGTGCGGGCGTGGCCTCCGGCCGCCCCGCCGGAACGGTCCTGGCGATCACGAAGACGGCCGGTACGGAGACGAGGGCCACGGCCCAGAACGCCGACCGCCACCCCAGGTGCCCGCCCAGCGCCGCACCGGCGGGCACCCCGGCGACACAGGCGATGGTGACGCCCCCGACGACCACCGAGGTGGCGCGGGCCCGTGCCTCGGGCCCGACCATGGAGACCGCGGTCACCAGGGCCACCGCCCAGAAGCCCGCGTTGGCCAGTGCGCCGACGACCCGGGTCGCGAGGAGCAGCCCGTAGCCGGGGGTGAGCGCACCGATGACATGGACGGCGCTGAAGACGCAGAGGAAGAACACCAGGGCCCTGCGGCGCGGCCAGTTCCGGCTGAAGAGCGCCATCAGTGGCGCCCCGACGATCATTCCGATCGCGAAGGCCGAGGTCAGCAGCCCCGCGGCGGGGATGGACACATGCAGGTCGGTGGCGATGTCCGAGACCAGCCCGGACAGCATGAATTCGGAGGTGCCCTGGGCGAAGACGGCGAGCCCGAGCGCGTAGACGGCAAATGGCATGAAGGAACCCCATGGAGGACTGACGGATGAACCGGGCAAGGGGTGTGGGCCCGCGCCCGCCCGGCATGACGGGCGGCAACGCGGAAGAACGGCCGGGATGTTGACGGACGTGATCCGGTGGCGCGGCAGGCGCCGGAGCCGGAGGATCCGCGCACGGTGGACCGGGAGCGGTTCACGAGCGCGGAGGGGGAACGCAGCCCACACAGCGGGGGTCCTGCGGTGGCAGCCGGGTGAGAATCGGTCCGGGCCGGTACTCGGCGTCGGGGGAGCGATTCGGCGGCGGATCAGCCACCGGCGGACCGGTGGCTAGCCTCTGTCGGACTCGGGGCTGGACATGATCAGGAAGTTACCAGCCCGGAGCGCCTCACCTCCACCCCTTTTCCCCGGAACCGTTCCGGGGTGGTGCGCGGCGCGTGCGGCGGCGCGCGAGCGGGCGCCCGCCTCGGGTTCAGCACTCGAACGACAGGCCGCGCGCCTTGTGGTGCACACCACAGGAGGGATGCGACCCTGAGTGGTATGAACATCCCTTTCTTGGACAACTGGCGTAAGCGTCACGACGGAGCGCGGGGGGCGGGGCTCGCCGCCGCGGTCGCCGCCGATCCCGATGGCGTGGCCGCGCTCCTCGCGGAGTGCGAGCTGCTGCGTGTCCGAGTGGGGCAGCTCGGGCTCGAACTCGACGACAGCCCGGCCTCGTTGGCGGCTCTCGACCAGCTGCCGCCGCGCTGGCGGGACGATCCGGAGGAGCTGCCCTGGCTGGGCAACGACGCGGGGCTGTATCTCGGAACGGTCCTGGTGCGGAATGTCCCCGGCGCGGTCTGGAGCATCTGGCCGAGCGGGCGGCCCGTGGTGCGGCTCGCGTCCGGGCGGGAGATCGATGTGGTCGAGGCCGGGCTGGACTGGGCGATGGCCGGCAGCCCCGAGCTCTCCCAGGTCTATTCGGAGTCGGCCGAGGGGTAGAAGCCCCATGGCAATCGGATAAGAAGCCTTATGCCCCATTTGTGCGTGTCGGCGGCGAAGTCCCTTTTCAGGCTGGATAGTTTGCGCTGACCTCGACACAGCGAAAAGTGGGTAGGGCAGCGTATGGCCGTCGATCCGTTGATCGAGCTGCGGCACGTCAACAAGCACTACGGACAGTTGCACGTACTGCAGGACATCAATCTCACCGTCGGCCGCGGGGAGGTGGTTGTGGTCATCGGCCCCTCCGGCTCCGGCAAATCGACGCTCTGCAGGACCATCAACCGGCTGGAGACGATCGAATCCGGCCATATCGCGATCGACGGCAGACCCCTCCCCGAGGAGGGGAAGGGGCTGGCCCAGCTCCGGGCCGAAGTGGGCATGGTCTTCCAGTCGTTCAACCTGTTCGCGCACCGGACCGTGCTGGCCAATGTCTCGCTCGCCCAGCTCAAGGTCCGCAAGCGCAAGAAGGACGAGGCGGACCGGCGCTCCCGGGAGCTGCTGGAGCGGGTCGGACTGGCCTCGCAGGCCGACAAGTTCCCCGCCCAGCTCTCCGGCGGTCAGCAGCAGCGGGTGGCCATCGCCCGCGCCCTCGCCATGGACCCCAAGGCACTGCTCTTCGACGAGCCCACCTCGGCGCTCGACCCGGAGATGATCAACGAGGTGCTGGAGGTCATGCAGCAGCTCGCCCGGGACGGCATGACGATGGTCGTCGTCACGCACGAGATGGGATTCGCCCGCTCCGCCGCCAACCGCGTGGTCTTCATGGCCGACGGACGCATCGTCGAGGACCGCACTCCCGACGCGTTCTTCACCGCTCCGGAGAGCGACCGCGCCAAGGACTTCCTGTCCAAGATCCTCAAGCACTGACGGGGGGCTCCGTGTTGCGTACGAGAAGAGTTGTGGCCGCCTGCGCCGGCCTCCTGCTGGCCGTGCTCGCCGCCGCGTGCGGCAAGGAGGGCAGCCCGCCGGTGAAGGGCCCGAAGCCCGAGCAGCTGCCGGTGTACAAGGTCGACACCGGTTTCCGGCTGCCCGCCTCGCCGACCTGGACGAAGGCCAAGAAGCGCGGCTACCTCCGGGTCGGGGCCAAGGAGGACCAGCCCTACCTGGGCGAGAAGGACCCGGCCACCGGCATCTACTCCGGCTTCGACATCGAGATCGCCAAAATGATGTCGGCCTCGCTCGGCTTCGACCCGAAGACGATCCGCTTCCGGACCATCGCCTCCGCCAACCGCGAGACGGCTCTGCAGAACGGGCAGATCGACTACTACGTCGGCACCTACACCATCAACGCCATGCGCAAGAAGCTCGTCGGCTTCGCCGGTCCCTATTTCATGGCCGGGCAGGGCCTCCTCGTCCGCACCGACGAGCACGACATCAACGGACCGCAGGATTTGGCCGGCAAGACGGTCTGCTCCGCCGCGGGGTCCACCCCGTACCAGCGCATCGCCGCCGACTACCCGAAGGCGATCCTGGTCGCCTACGACACGTACTCGATCTGCGTCGACAACCTGCTGACCTACCAGGTCGACGCCGTCACCACCGACGACGCCATTCTGCTGGGCTTCGCGGCCAAGGCGCCCAAGGAGATGAAGGTCGTGGGCAAGCCGTTCTCCGAGGAGCCGTACGGCATCGGCGTCCCGCGCAGTGACAACGCGCTGCGGTTCGCGCTCAACGACGCCCTGGAGGCCAACGAGAAGAACGGCAACTGGAAGAAGGCGTTCGAGGCCACACTCGGCCTCTCCGGAGTGCCCGCGCCCACACCGCCGCCCATCGACCGCTACCCGGCTACCTGAGAGGGCGGGCATCGACCATGGACGTACTCACCGAGAATTTCTCGCTCTACGGCAAGGGCTTCCTGGGCACGGTCGAACTGACCGTCTACTCCTCGATCCTGGCCCTGGTCCTCGGCTTCTTCATGGCCTCCTGCCGGGTGGCCCCCGTCGGCTCGCTGCGGGTGCTCGGCACGGTCTGGGTGACGGTACTGCGCAACACCCCGCTGACCCTGCTCTTCTTCGCGGTCCTGCTCGGACTGCCACGCTTCGGGCTGGTCCTGCCCTTCAAGGTCTTCGCGGTCCTCGCGCTCGGCTGCTACACCTCCGCGTTCATCTGCGAGGTGCTGCGCTCGGGCATCAACACCGTGCCGACCGGCCAGGGCGAGGCGGCCCGCAGCCTGGGCATGACGTTCGGCCAGACACTGAACACCGTGGTGCTGCCCCAGGCATTCCGGTCGGTGATCCCGCCGGTCGGCTCCACGCTCATCGCCCTCGCCAAGAACTCGGCGATCGCCGGGGCGTTCAGCGTCACCGAACTGCTCGGAACCTACAAGACCCTCAACGAGCTGGGCTACAGCATCATCTGGACCTTCATCTGGATCGCCGTCGGCTACCTGATCATCACCCTGTCCATCAGTGCGCTCTTCAACGTGATGGAGAAGCGCTGGGGAGTCGCCCGATGACCACCCGCACCGCACCGCCCGCCACAGCGCTCTACGACATCCCGGGCCCGGCGACCCGCAAACGCCATCTGCTCTACGGGATCGTCTCGACGGCCCTGATCCTCGCCCTGTTCGGCTGGATCGTCTATCTGCTCTTCGACACCGAACAGTTCACCAGCGCCAAGTGGACACCCTTCACGTACAAGGGAATTCAGGAGCTGCTGCTGCGCGGGCTGGGCAACACCCTCAAGGCGTTCGCGTACGCCGCGGTGCTCTCGCTCCTGCTCGGCGCGGTCCTCGCCGTCGGCCGGCTCTCCGACCACCGGGCCGTGCGCTGGATCGCGACGCTGCTGGTGGAGTTCTTCCGGGCCATGCCCGTACTGGTGATGATCTTCTTCATCTTCGTGGCGCTGAAGGTGCAGCCGCTGCCCGCCCTGGTCACCGGCCTGACCCTGTACAACGGCTCGGTGCTGGCCGAGGTGTTCCGCACCGGGATCATCTCGGTGGAGCGCGGCCAGTCGGAGGCCGCGTACGCCCTGGGGCTGCGCAAGACGCAGGTCACCACGTTCGTACTGGCCCCGCAGGCGGTGCGCGCCATGCTGCCCACGATCATCAGCCAGTTGGTCGTGGCGCTGAAGGACACCTCGCTCGGCTATCTGATCACCTACGAGGAATTCCTCCACGCGGGCAAGCTCATCGCATCCAACCTCGACTACGATCTTCCCTTCATCCCCGTGGTGATGGTGATCTCGCCGATCTACATCGGGATGTGCATGCTGCTCTCGTGGTTCGCGACCTGGGTGGCCAAGCGGGAACGGCGCAATCCGAAGATGAAGGCCGTGAAGATCGCACCGGCCGAACCAGGAACGCTGCTGCCGGGAGTGCAGTAGCCGGGTCCGCCACCAGGCGGTCCCAGCGGAGCGGTGCCCGCCCGGCAGCAGCCGGTGATCACTTCTCGCGCAACGGCACGGACACGTACGACGGGTCCGCCGAGGACGAGGAGAAGGTCAGCTGTGATCCGGTCGGGTTGTGCTCGATGTAGAGCGGATCGACGGTGTCGATCACCAGGGTGAGACGGTGACCGGCCGGAACGTCGTAGGCGGTGGAGAACAGCTCCAGGTCTACGGGGAACGGCCGGCCCGGCGTCCGCCCGTGGAAGGTATAGGGGGCGTTGCTGACCAGCTTTCCGAGGCCGAGCGGCCCTTCGTCGTAGAGATACGCGACGAAGGTGCCGCTCTCCTTGTTCGGGGTCACCGTGGTGTGGACCTTCACCGTGCCGCGCACCTGCTGCTCCACCGGGTACTTCCCGGACTGCCAGACCCCCGCGAAGGCACGGGGCAGCAGCGGTACGGAGGCGATCGGCGGCAGCTTCACGAACTGGTCGAGCGCGTTGGACAGCATGACGATGCCGCCGTTGGCGCCGGAGTCGATGCCGGCGAGGATCCGCCTGGTGCCGTCGAGCCCGATCCGCTCCTCGGCGGCCCCCACCGACTTCCAGTCCGGGTAGCCCTCGTAGCCGCCGTCCGTACGGGATTTGAGCTGGACCGGCGGCTCCTGGTCGATGCCGTTGCGCTCGCCCTTGAGATAGCGGTCGAACCAGCGGTGGGCGTCGGTCCAGGTGTCGTTGGGCAGGCCGAGCAGTCCGGTGGCCTCCGCCGTGGCGTGGTCGCCCGGACGGAACTCCAGACGCTTGGGGCCGCTGAGTTTCTCGTAGAACGAGGCGTACTGGTTGGGCGGGAAGATCGTGTCGCCCCAGGCGTTGCCCATCATGATGGCCGCGCCGTTGGCGTTGATCTCGTTCAGGTACGCGGCGGGGGAGCGCTTCTTCCCCCAGGCGATCATGTCCCCTTCCTTGGCGAGGTTGGAGCCGAGGAAGTCGGTGAGCGTCCGGGTCAGCTCTTCGCCCGGGCGGCCGGTGAGCAGTCCGGAGCCGCCGAGGAGGGCGGCGGCCTGGAGATGCTGGGTGCGGCCGCTGTAGATCGAGTCGATGAGATCGGCCCAGCCGCTGAGCGCGACCACGGCCTTGATCCGCTTGTCGTGCCCGGCCGCGAGGAGGCTGATGCCCGCGCCGTAGGAGACGCCGCCCATGCCGATGCGGTCCGGGTCGGCCGGGGTGCTGGCGAGGGCCCAGTCGATGACCGAGGAGACGTCCGCGAGGTCCGGTTCCCCCGCGACCTCGATCTTCCCGCCGGAGAGCCAGAAGCCCCGCGAGGTGTAACTCACCACCACATAGCCGGAGTCGGCGAGCTGCTGCGCCTGGGCGAAGTATTCGACCTGCGGCAGGCCCCAGCTGGTGGGCAGCACGATCAGCGGGTGCTTGGCGCCCGGCTCCGCTCCGGCAGGCGTGAACACATTGCCCTTGAGAGTGATCCCGCCGGAGCCGGGGATGTCGTGGAACTCCAGGCCCGGCGCGGACGCCGCGAGCGGCGCGGCGGGAGTGCGGGCGGCGGCCGCCGGAGCCGCGGCGAGGGCGGCTCCGGCGAAGAGGACGGCGGCGGTTCCGATGGAAGCGGTGGCGCGCAGAGCCGGGTACGGACGTCCCACGGGTCACTCCTCACGGGTGCGGGGCAAAGTGACCCGACGGTAACCCCGGCTCCTTACCCGTGGTAACTCATCGGTAAGTTACGTGAGGGTAACAATTGCCGGGCCTGTAGCGGGAGGCCCGGCGCCCCGCCCCTCCCGCTACAGCGCGCTCTTCGCCTGCCAGTCGGCCCACGCCACGTTCCACGCCCCGTATCCGTTGCCCTCCGCGACCGTGCCCTTGGCGTCCGCGCCGGTGATCTCGAACGGGTCGCCGACCCGCACCTGCCCGTACAGCGCGCCGGCGTCGGCGTCGCTCATCCCGACGCAGCCCGAACTGTGGTTGGCCACCCCGAAGTAGGCCGCGTTCCAGGGTGCCGCGTGGGCGTACATTCCCGACCAGGTCAGCCGCATCGACGAGTCGACCATCTTGTCGTAGGCGTCGCCGAGGCCGACCGTCTCGGAGCGCATGTTGATCGTGCCCTCCTTGGACATCAGCACGGCGGTCCCGCGCCAGGACGCCTTCTCGCCGCCCGGGGTTCCGGCCGACATGGGCACGTCCATGACGGTCTTCCCGTCCCGCTTCAGCGCCAGCCGGTGGCGGTCGAGGTCGACCTTGACCACCTGCTCGGCGCCGATCGTGAAGGTGGTCCGGTAGTCGCGTACGAACCAGCCGCCGGACTTGCCCGAGTCGATGCCGTTGAGATCGGCGTCGAGCGTGACCTTCGTACCGGACTTCCAGTAATCCTTGGGCCGCCAGTCGACGCGGTCCTTGCCGGAGTAGTCCTGCAGCCAGCCCCAGGAACCCTCGGTGTTGTTCGAGGTGGAGACCTTCAGGGCCTTCTCGACCGCCGCCCTGTCCTTCACCGGGTTGTCGAAGACGACCGACAGCGGCTGGGCGATGCCGACCGTGGTGTTCTTGCCGGGGGCCAGCGTCAGCTTGTTGACCTTGCCCGCGGCGGCGGTGGTGAAGCCCGCCTTGCCGCCGGCGCCCTCGGTGTTCTTCGCCTCGATGCCGTACGTGGTGCCGGGCGCGGCCACCCGGTCCGACGTCCAGGTCCTGCCGTCGGCGGATATCCGGCCGGTCAGGGCCTCGCCCCCGTCCGCGCTCACCGTGACCGTCTTCAGCTTCCCGGTGTCGAGCGTCACCTTCACCGGCGTCCCCGGGGCGGCCTGGCTGCCCCGCAGGTTCACCGAGATCCTGGCCTCGGAGGACGCGGCCGCGCCGCCCTTGTCCGACTCCGAGTCCGAGGCGGAGGCGCCGGAACACGCGGTGAGCATGACACCGAGCGCCGCACTGCCGGCGACCAGGGTGAGCCGGGCCGGGCGGCCGAGCGGAGCGGTGCGGCGTACGGGCCGGCGTGCAGCGATCAACGGAAAAACCTCCAAGGCATTGCTTCTCGCCGAGAGAGAGGGGCACAGCCGGCGAGCGGTTCCGCAAAACGGCCGAAAAACGGGAAATGCCGTGTGTGACATGTAACGCAGCAGACCGGTCGTCGTCCGGCCACCTGCGCCGCTCGGCCCCGGCTCGGACCGTTCGACGAGCACCCGGTGCCGGACGCGGCGCGGGGTACCCTCCACCCCTGACCCCGACGGCCCGCCTTCGAGCCTTCCGCCGGAAGCCCGGCACCGGCGGCCGGGTCGTCGAGACGCGCGGAGAGTGGGAGTGAACCGGTGGGCGGAGCCGCGAACAACACGCTGTATCAGGGGTACCGGGCGCACCTGGCCCGCCGGTGACCGCCACCGAAGCGGCCACCACCGAGGTCGCGGACCACGAACCCCGTTCGGTGCTGCGCAACGGCGCCGTCATGGCGGCCGGCTCCATCGTCTCCCGGGCGACCGGCTTCATACGCTCGGCGGTCATCGTCGCCGCGCTCGGCACCGGACTTCAGGCCGACGGGTACAACGTCGCCAACACCGTGCCCAACATCCTCTACACACTGCTCATCGGCGGCGCCCTCAACGCCGTCTTCGTCCCCGAACTGGTGCGGGCCGCGAAGAACCACGCCGATGGCGGAGCCGCGTACACCGACCGGCTGCTCACCCTCTGCGCCGTCGGCCTCCTCGCCCTCACCGGCATCACCGTCCTCGCCGCCCCGTGGATCGTCTCGGTCTACGCCCCCGGCTACCACGGCCAACAGGCGGAACTGACCGTCGCGCTGGCCCGCTACTGCCTGCCGCAGATCCTCTTCTACGGACTGTTCACCCTTCTCGGCCAAGTGCTGAACGCCCGGGGCCGGTTCGGCGCGATGATGTGGACCCCGGTCCTCAACAACATCGTGATCATCGCCGTGTTCGGGCTCCACCTGAGCATCGCGGCGGGCTCCGACGGCACGCTGACCCCGGGACAGGCCCGGCTGCTCGGCTGGGGCACGACCGCCGGGATCGTCGTCCAGACGCTCGCCCTGGTGCCCGCGCTGCGCGCCGCGAAGTTCCGCTGGCGGCCCCGGTTCGACTGGCGGGGCAGCGGCCTCACCCGGCCACTGCGCGCGGCCGGCTGGCTGGTCGCGCTCGTGCTGACCAACCAGATCGCCTACTGGGTGGTGACCCGGCTCTCCACCACCGTCGGCCAGCGCGCCGCGGACCTGGACCTGGCGGGAGGCCCCGGCTACACCGCGTACAGCTACGCCTATCAGCTGTGGATGGTCCCGCACGGCATCGTGACCGTCTCGCTGGTCACCGCGCTGATGCCCCGGATGAGCCGGGCGGCGGCCGACAACGACCTGCCGGGGCTGCGGAGCGACGTCTCGTACGCCCTGCGCACCTCGGCCGCGGTCGTGGTGCCCGCGACGGCCCTGCTGTTCGCACTGGCACCGTGGGTGATGGGAGCCGTCTACGGATACGGGGTCACGGGCGACGCGGGCATCGCCGTGATGGCGGGCATGCTGATGGCGTTCGCGCCCGGACTCGTCGCCTACTCGGGGCAGTACGTGCTCTCCCGGGCGTTCTACTCGATGAGCGACACCCGCACACCGTTCTTCCTCAACCTGGTGATCGCGGCACTCAACGCCGGGCTCTCGGCCGCCGCGTATCTGCTGCTGCCGGTCCGCTGGGCCGTGACGGGAATGGCCGGCGCCTACTCCGTCGCCCTGTTCGCGGGCTTCGCCACCACTGCGTACGTGCTGCACCGCAGGGTCCGGGGCAGCGGCGCGACCGCGACCTCACCACTGCGCTCGCCCACGCTGTGGGCGCAGCTGCGACTGGTGGCCGCGACCGTGCCCGCCGGGGCGCTGGCCCACCTCACCGCCCGGGCCTGCGCGGGCGCCGGGGACTTCGCGGCGGTGGGCGCGGGCACCGCGGTGCTGCTGCTCACGGTGGCGCTGCTGGCACGGCCGCTCCGGCTGCGGG
Organism: Streptomyces sp. NPDC127117; assembly: GCF_042677325.1. Classification (NCBI taxonomy): domain Bacteria; kingdom Bacillati; phylum Actinomycetota; class Actinomycetes; order Kitasatosporales; family Streptomycetaceae; genus Streptomyces; species Streptomyces sp. NPDC127117. The sequence continues at coordinate 51,509 of NZ_JBHXTM010000025.1, read as the reverse complement.
AGGTCAGCGCCGTGCTCACGGCGGGCCGGAGACGGCTGCGACGGGCCTGAACCCGGCGCCGCGAGGTGTCGTCGGTCAAGGCAGGATCTCGATGTACCCGTCGGTTCCGTGCACGCGGATCCGTTGTCCGTCGGGGATCAGCCGGGTGGCCCCTTCCACGCCCACGACGGCCGGCAGGCCGTACTCCCGGGCGATCACCGCGCCATGGGTCATCAGGCCGCCCACCTCCGTCACCAGGCCCGCGGCCGCGACGAACAGCGGCGACCAGCTGGGGTCCGTGAAGGGTGTGACCAGGATGTCGCCCGCTTCGAGGTCGGCCTCCGCCATGTCGAGAATGACGCGGGCCCGTCCCTCGACGGTCCCGGCGGAGACGGGCAGGCCGATCAGGGCACCGGCCGGCACGTCGTCGCGCCGGTACGTCCCGGTGACGGCCTCACCGTCCGAGGTGAGTACCCGGGGCGGCGTGAGCGCGTGGTACGAGCGGAATTCGTCCTTGCGCCGCTGGATGAGCCGGTCGTCGACCTGGTTCGAGCGCACGGCGTCGTGGAGTTCCTGGAAGGTGAGGTAGAAGATGTCCTCCTTCTCGGGAAGCACGTCGGCCCGCACGAGGCGCTCGGCCTCCTCCAGCAGGGCCTTCTTGTAGACGAAGTAGCGGCTGACGATGCCGTACTTCGGGTACTCCCGGTACCCGATGAAGGTTCTGACCCGGTCGATCATCCGCTTGGTCTCGTCGGCCTTCCGGTCCCCGTCCGGCAGGGCCCGCAAGCGTGACAGCACGTCCTGTTCCTTCTTCCGCGCCCTGCGCCGTCCTTGTTCGAAGCGCCGCCCGGCGGCGCCCGGTTCGAAGTTCCTGACGTTGTCGAGGATCGCGGGCACGAGCGTGGCGGGGCGCTCGCGCCAGCGGGGCCTGGTGATGTCGATCTCGCCGACGCAGCGCATGCCGTACCGGTCGAGGTAGGCCTCGATGGCGTCGCGCGCTCGGGTTCCGCCCGGTAGTTCCGCCAGCTCGTCCAGGAAGCCCTCGTCGTCCCCGACGTTCCGCAGGAACGCCACCACCTCCGGCCGCGGGCGGATCACGTCCGCGACGTCCAGCAGCGCCAGTCCCATCTCCGACGTGACGTTGTCGGGGGCGGACAGCGTCAGCGTGTCAGCCGCGTTCGTCTCGCCCAGCCACTCCCGCAGCCTGTCGTTGAGCCACCACGTGGCCTCCATCCCCGCCATGATCGCCTGGAAGCTCAGCGGATCGCCGAGGGCCCGCTTGTGCTCCTCGAAGGCCTCCAGCAGGAAGTCGAACAGCGCCGGTCCGCTCTTCGTCCGGATGTCGCGCTCCAGCACGGCGATGGATGCCCGGCTGCGCTCGATCAGCCCGGTGACGACGGCAGGATCGGTTCCGATCGGGGCGGACGCACTCCCGGCCGGTGGCCGGCCGGGGCCCGGGTCCGGGAGGGACGGGACGAAATCCTCGCGGGCGAGGACGGTCTCCAGCGCGTCCCTGATCAGTGGATCGCCTCTCCCCACGACGTCCAGGAGGGCGGCGCGGCTCGCGGGCGAGGCCAGGCGCCGGGTGGCGTCGACGAACAGCCTCCCGCCGGCCTCGTGCATCGGCGCCATGGCCGTCAGCTGCCACACCGAGATCCCCAGGGGTTTCATGGGGTCGGTCATCATCTGCTGATGACCCACGGAGAGGTAGACATGATTCTCCCGGTCACCGCTCTCGGGGACGGGGAACAGCGTCGTGATCGGCCGGCTCTGAACGATCTGGAAACCACCGTCGGCCAGGCACCATTCGATGTCCTGCGGGCGGCCGAAGTGCGCCTCGATCCGCCGCCCGAGCTGCACGAGCCGTACCGCCTGCACATCCGTCATCACCGGTCGCCCCAGCCGCCGCGGGCCGACCGCCGCTTCCCGAGCACCGTCACCCGGCAGATGGTGAACGGCGCGCCGCCCGGCGGCGACCGCCCTGGCGACGACTTCGCCGTCCCGCACTCTGAAGACGTCCGGGTTCACCAGGCCGGAGACCAGCGCCTCACCGAGCCCGAAGCCGGCGTCCACGGTGGCGACCCTGCGGTTGCCCGTGACCGGGTCCGCCGTGAACAGAACGCCGGACGCGTACGGGAAGGCCATCCGCTGCACGACCACGGCCATGTGGACCGAACGGTGGTCGATGCCGTTGTGCCGACGGTAGGTCACGGCCCGCTCGGTGAACAGCGAGGCCCAGCACCGGCTGACGTGCCGGAGAACCGCCGTCGGCCCCACGACGTCGAGGTACGTGTCGTGCTGGCCGGCGAACGAGGCCGTCGGCAGATCCTCCGCCGTCGCACTGGACCGGACGGCACAGGCGACCTCCTCCCCGAGCCGGGCGAGCGCGCGGGTGATCGCCGCCACGAGATCACCCGGAATGGTGATCTCCTCGACGGCCCGGCGGATTTCCGCACTGAGCGCGCGGACCGCCACCCGGTCCTCCGGGTCGAGCCGCGACAGCCGGTCGAGCCGCTCCCCGACCGCCGGCACTCCCGCCATGACCCGCCGGAAGGCGTCCGTCGTCACGCAGAAACCCCCCGGCACGCGGACGCCCTCGATCCGCGACAGCCCGCCCAGGTGCGCGCCCTTGCCGCCGACGACCGCGACCTGTGTCTCGTCGACCTCCTGGAGATCCAACACGTACTGCTCGATCATCGCCCTGCCTCCGAGGCAATCGTGTCCCGATGTACTGCGGCGGCCGACCGGATCGCCGGAACCCCCCAGCCCTGTCGAGCTTCTTGCCGAGCACGTCCTCACCCTCGCTCGCCTTCCCTCGCTCGCCTTCCCGTCGGCGAGCCGGCCGGCGCACACCCACGCACCCGGCATCGGCCGACGATTCTGCGCCGTGACCCGGGCCTTGCGGCAAGCCCCCCAGCGCGCTGTACGTTGAGAGTGGCAGGGAGAGAGTTCTCCTTGCCTTTCTCTTCGGCCGTCCACCGGGATCGACGCTCCAGCGATGCGGCATGGCACGTCCGAAGCGGTGGTGAGCCGACCAGGGGTGTCTTCCCGAGCACGTGCTGCCCGGCAGCCGCCGTCGATACGTCTACCGATGCCGCCCCGGGCAACTCCCGGTCGTGACCGGTCACATTACGTCGGGTCTACCGATGCCCACCTGATGCCGGCTGCCTAGTGTCGTGTTGTCCCCGGCAGCCACGGATCGAAAGCGGCCCCGCATGCGTCGGCTCACCTACTTCATCGGCTGCAGTGTCGACGGTTTCATCGCCGGTCCGGACGGACAGCACGACTCCTCGGGATTCGACGGTGACCTCAAGGCCGCGATTCTTGCCGAGCACCCCGAGACCATCCCGGACCGCCTCCGCGGGCTCCTGGGCGTCGTCACCACGGCCAACAGGAAGTTCGACACGGTTGTCATGGGGCGCGGCGCCTACGAGGCGGCACGAGCGAGCAGCACGACGAGTCCCTATCCCCATCTGCGGCAGTACGTGTTCTCGTCGACGCTGTTGCCTCCCGACCCCAAGACAGCTGTCGTGGCCGGCGACCCGGTGGAGTTCGTCCGCGCGCTGAAGCGAGAGCCGGGCATGGGCATCTGGCTCTGCGGCGGCGCCGTGCTGGCCGGGCAGTTGCTGGGGGAGATCGACGAGTTGGTCGTGCACCGCTACCCGGTGGTGTTCGGCGACGGCATCCCCCTGTTCCACACCTCGTTCGCCCTTTCCCACTTCACCCTGACCGGATCCCGGGTCTTCACCACCGGGACGACGGTCACCACGTACGCCAAGCAGTAGGAGAACACGTGTTGTTTCGACCCACGACCGAGGCCGATCTGGAACGCGTCGTAGCGGTGATCGTGGATGAGCCGGTGGGCTGGATAGACGCCGACCGCTATCAGGACGAGCTGCGGCAGGGGATGTACCGGCCCGAGTGGACCTGGATCGCCGAGGACGACGGGCGGGTGGTGGCGCGCGCCCTGTGGTGGGGGCAGGCGGACAGTGCTCACCCCGTCGCCCTGGACTGCCTGTACGTCGACCCCGCGCTCGCCGACCGGGCGGAAGCCGCGGCGGGGCTGCTGGCCGCCGGTCTGCGGGCGTTCGCCGCGCAGGGGGCGCCCAGGGCTCCGCTGTACAACCTGACGCTGCCCGTCGGCTGGCGTGACGACCCTGCCGCCGCGGCGGCCGTCGAATGGCGGGGCCGGGCTGCGGTACGGGCCGGGCTCACACGGGAAGTGGAACGGCTGCGCCTGGAGTGGACACCGGATTGCGGTCTCCCTCCGGCCGGGGGGAAGCTGACCTTCGCCCCGGGATCGGACGAGGAGTTCCTCCGGCTGTTCCGGCGGATAGCGGTCGGCAGCCTGGACGACGAGACCCGCCGAAGCCTGGAGGCCAAGGGCGCCGAAGCCACCGCACGGGCCGAAATGGACTTCTACCTCGGCTGCCCCGGCCGGCGTGACTGGTGGCGGCTGGCCCACGCCCCCGACGGGGCGGTCGTCGGGCTGGCTCTCCCGTCCGCGACACCGTACGCCCGTAACGTCGGCTACCTGGGTGTCGTACCCGAATTCCGTGGCCATGGGTACGTGGACGAACTGCTCGCCGAGATCACCCGCATCCACGCGGACGCGGGCACCGAGCTGATCACCGCCACCACGGACACCGGCAACGCGCCGATGGCCGCTGCCTTCGACCGTGCCGGTTACCGGATCTCGCAGATCCGCATGATCTATTCGGTTCCGGTGGCCTGAGGACCACCGGTTCGATCGACGAAGGACGTGACGTTGTCTCCCGATCCGGACACCGTGCACCCGCTGCCCGCGCATGACCGGGTGGTGTTCGGCAACGGGCGTGACGGTACGGGCAGTTGATCAACAGTCGCCCCGGCGAGGAACTACCGGGCGCGAGCCGTGCGTGCGGCGTCGAGCCGACCACCGTGCGCCGCAGGAAGAGAGGGAGAGCCTGAATGGCTGTGTTCATCGAGGAGTTCGCCGTGGCCGAGGCCGGCAGCGGACCGTACTCGCTCACCAGCGGCCCGGACGGGGCGTTGTGGTTCACCATGGTCCAAGGCGGAAGCATCGGGCGGCTGGTACCGGGAGGTGAGCTTTCGGCCCACCGGCTCGACCCGGAGTGCGGGCCGACGGTCATCGCCGTCGGGCCGGACGACGCCTTGTGGTTCACCGAGTACCGGGCACACCGCATCGGCCGGATCACTCTCGGCGGCGAGGTCACGGAGTACGGGCTGCCCACGGCGGAGTGCGGGCCGTTCGGGATCGCCGCCGGGCCGGACGGGGCACTGTGGTTCACCGAGACCGCCGCCGACCGGATCGGCCGGATCACCACCGACGGCCGTGTGACGGAGTTTCCGCTGCCGGTCACCGGGGCCTTCCCCTCCGCGATCACCGCGGGCCCGGACGGCGGGATGTGGTTCACCATGAACCAGGCCAACGCGATCGGGCGGATCGCCATGGACGGAGCCGTCACCCTGTACACCCTGCCGACCGACTCCGCCGCCCCGGTGGGCATCGCGGCGGGCCATGACGGGGCGCTCTGGTTCGTGGAGATCGGTGCCGGGCAGATCGGGCGCATCACCCCCGACGGCCGGACCACCGAGTTCCCACTGCCCGACCGCGCATCCCGGCCGCACGCCATCACCCCCGACAGCACCGGGACGCTGTGGTTCACCGAGTGGGCCGCCAACCGCGTCGGCTCCATCACCACCGACGGGGCGATCACCGTGCACGATCTGCCGACCGCCGGCTCGGAACCCCACGGCATCTCCGCCGGCCCGGACGGCTCCGTATGGGCGGCACTGGAGATCGGTGCGCTCACCCGCATCACCACGAGGCCGGGCGTTTGACCCGGTCCGGGCGGCCGGGCACACGCTGCTCGGAAAGCCTGAGCGACAGCACTTCCGTACGACACACAGAACGAAAAGAGAACCCCATGAAATACGCACTCGTGATCTTCGAGACGGACGAGTCGCGCAACAGGATCCGGACCGACCGGGACACCCACCGAGCGGCCTACGAAAGCTGGATCGGGCAGATCGCGGCGTCGGGAAAACTGGTCGGTGGCGATGCCCTCGACACCGAGGAGGCCGCTCCGGTGACCGTACGCAGGACTGCCGACGGGGCGCCCACCGTGACCGACGGGCCGGCGCACCCCGGCGAGGAGACCCTGGGCGGCTGGTTCGTGGTCGACGTCGCCGACCGTGAGGAGGCCGTGGAACTGGCGAAGGGCCTCGGCACCCCCGAGACGGTCGAAATCTGGCCGCTGCTCGAATCGGCCTGAGACGTCATCGCATTCGGCCCGGTGGGGCGGTCGGCCGTGGGGGGAATCGTTGAGCGGCTGGTGCCGGATGAGCTGTGGGAGCTGTTCCAGCGGATCGTGCCGGAAGCGCCGACGCTGCCTCAGGGCGGTGGCCGGCGCCGGCACGGTGACCGCGAGGTGCTGGCGGCCATCGTTTTCGTCGCGACATCGGGATGCACCTGGCAGCAGCTGCCCGTCGCCGCCTTCGGCCCGTCGGGAGCCACAGCTCACCGCCGGTTCACCGAGTGGACGAGGGCCGGGGTGTGGGCCGAACTCCACCGCCTGGTCCTCGACGAACCCGGCGCGCGGGGCGATCCGGAGTGGTCGCGCCGCGCAGTCGACTCGGTGAACACGCGGGCCCGGAAATGAGGGAGCCGGCGGGGCCGGGAAAGGTGGCAGCTCCGCGAGCAAGAACTCGACCGTCCCCTCGTACGGCCACCGCTCCGGGAGCCGGAAGACAGCCCCGCGAGAGATCTCCTCCGGATGTTCACTCAGCGGGGTCCACTTCATGGCCGGGATGCTGTCGAGCCCGTCCCGACCTGGCTATTTCCGTACCTTGTACGGGCTCTCCAGCGCTTCGGAGCCGGCACCCGGGGCTCACCGGGGTCACAAACCCACGGACGTATAGTGACGATCATGATGCCCGGTCGCGGCCGGGTACGGGGGCTGGGGGAGCGTGTGGTGCAGGGACGTGCCGAAGAGCTGAGCCATATCCGTCGGATACTCGCCGACGCCCATCGCGGGGAGAGCAACTGCCTGCTTCTGCACGGAGAGGCCGGCATCGGAAAGACCACCCTTCTCGAATACGCGGTCACCCATGCCGAAGGCGTGAGTGTGCTGCGGGTCGAGGGCATCGAGTCGGAGATGGAGCTGGCGTTCGGCGGACTCCACCAGCTCTTCCTGCCGGTGCTGGACCGGCTCGACCTGCTGCCGTCACCGCAGGCCGGGGCCCTGCGGGCGGTCTTCGGCCTGAGCGACGAGACCGTGCGGGACCGTCTCACCATCGGGCTCGCGGCACTGTCGCTGCTCTCCGAGGCGGCCGCCGGAAAACCCTTGTTGTGTGTGGTCGACGACTTGCAGTGGCTCGACCGGCCGTCCGTGGACGCACTGGTCTTCGCCGCCAGGCGGCTGCGGGCCGAAGGCGTCGTCATGCTCTTCGCCACTCGCGAGACCTCCTCGGCGAACGGTACGAAGAGCCTGCCCCGCATGTCCCTCACCGGCGTCGACCGGAAGTCGGCCGTGTCGATGCTGCCCCGCCTCGCACCCCCGGTCTCCGAGTGGATCATCGATCAGGCCCAGGGCAACCCACTGGCGCTGCAGGAACTGGCAGCGGCCCTGACCCCGGCTCAACGAGCCGGGCAACTGGGGCCGTTGACGCTGCCCGATGCGCAGCCGGCGCCGACGAGTCGACTGCGGGACGCCTTCGCCGAGCAGATCCGCCGCCTCCCCGATGCCACTCGGCGCATGCTCGCGGTGGCCGCCGCGGACGACACCGGGGACCTGCCCACGGTGCTGGCCGCCGCGGCCGGGCTCGGCGCGGAGGCCGGGGACCTGGAGCCGGCCGAGCGCGCGGAGCTGGTCCTCGTCTCCGCGCAGAGGCTGCGCTTTCGGCATCCGCTCATTCGGTTCGCCGCCTATCAATGCGCCCCGCTGGCGTGGCGGCTGGCGGTTCATCAGGCGCTGGTCGGGGTCCTGGACGGTCCCGCGCACGCGCACCGGCGAGCGTGGCACCTGGCCGCCGCGGCGACCGGCCCGGACGAGCAGGTCGCCGGTGAGCTGGAGCGGGTCGCCGAGTGGGCGGGCAGCCGGCAGGCCATGGCATCCGCGTCCGCCGCGTACGAGCGAGCCGCGCACCTCACCGCGGACACGGCCGGGCGCGCCCGCCGCCTGATCAACGCCGCGCAGAAGGCGAGCGAGGCCGGTCAGGACGAACGATGCCGTGCCCTCACCGACCAGGTGCCGCTGCCTCTCCCGGACCCGGGCATGGCGGCGGACTTCGCCCGTGCACGCTCCGTGGTCGAGCTGGGCTACGGCAGCCCCGGGCAGGCCGCCCGTCTGCTGGCCGAATGCACCGAAACGGTTTCCGCCAGCCGCCCCGACAAGCTCGCCCCCCTGCTGACCGACGCCATCCACGCGGCCTTCTCGGCGGGCGACGCGGCCCTCATGATGGAAATCGCCGTGCGCACCCCCGGCCTGCCCGTGGTGGCCACGCCCGCGAAGCTGCTGGCCGGTGACATTCCCGGCGCACTCCGGACGCTGGACGAACACGTGGCGGCTGCCCGTCGCGACGGGAGCGGCCTCATGGACCGGCTGATGGCCGGGATCCACTGCCATCTGGTCGCCGCCCACGAGAACGCGTACGAGCTGGCCACCGCGGCGGTCACCCACTGCCGGGAGCAGGGCATCGGCGGATGGCTGCCCACCACACTGCACCTGCTCGCCCAGGCGGAGCTGGCACTGGGCCGGCACGACGAGGCGGATACGCACGCCGCCGAAGCACTCCGGCTCGCGGAGGCCTACGACCTGGACCACCGGGCCGCCCACCTGCGTGCCCTGCTCGCGGTGCTCGCGGCCACCCGGGGGGAGGAGGAACACACCCGCGAACTGGCCGGCCTGGCAATGGAATACACCCGCCCCCGCGACGTCGGACGGGGCACGGCGGATGCGCTGTGGGCGCTGGGGCTGCTCGACCTCGGCCTCGGACGTGCTCAGGATGCGCTGGAACACCTGGAGGCGGCCCGGCACGCAGTGGGTCACCCCATTCTGACCCGGCACCTGATCCCCGATCTGATCGAGGCCGCCGTTCGCGCGGGCCATCCGGAGCGGGCGAAGGAACCCGCGAAACAGCTCATGAGCTGGGCGGACGACCTCCAACAGCCCCACTTCACGGCACAGGCCCACCGCTGCGCCGCCCTGACCGGCCCGGACACATCGGCCGAGGAACACTACACATCAGCCCTCGAACTGCACAACGGGGGCTGTGACTTCGAGCGGGCCCGCACCGAACTGCTCTACGGCGAGTGGCTGCGCCGGGGCCGCCGCAAGCTCGACGCCCGCGACCATCTGCGTACCGCGAGGGAGCTCTTCGAGAAGCCGGGCGCACTGCCGTGGGCCCGCCGGGCGGCCACAGAACTACAGGCGGCCGGAGAGGCCACTCACCCCGCCGATACCGTCGACTCGCCCATCAGCCGCCTGAGTTCACAGGAACGCGAGGTCGTCCGACTCGCGGCCGCCGGTGCCACCAACCGTGAAATCGCCACCCAACTGTTCCTGAGCCCACGCACCGTGGGACACCACCTCTACCGGGCGTTTCCCAAGCTGGGCATCAGCTCACGGACAGAGCTCGCCGGCCTGCTCGCCTTCTGACGGCAAGGCTCTGAGCACGGGCGATCCGGCCCGGCGAAGGGCTGATGCCGACGGCTGTCACGTCCGGCACGGCGGCGCGTACGTCGTCGGTCGTCGGCAGGATGCCGGCGGGCATTCGGCCTCGGCTTCACGGCGGACCTGACGGGGTGGGCGGCACGGCGTTACCCTGCGCTGACTATCCAGCACTGGAGGTGCGCATGCGACGTTCCGTTGCGCGGAATGTGTCGTTGTCGGCTGTTCTCGCCGCTGTCGTCACCATCGGGGCGGCGGCCCCGTCCTCGTCCGCACCACCGTCGGCACAACCACCCAAGTCGCCTGTCGCGGTGGGCTACGGAGGGGCGGTCGCCAGTGTCGACGCGGACGCGTCGGCCGCCGGTATAGAGGTGCTCCGCAAGGGCGGCAACGCGGTGGACGCCGCGGTGGCGACCGCCGCGGCGCTCGGTGTGACCGAGCCCTACTCGGCGGGCCTGGGCGGGGGCGGCTACTTCGTCTACTACGACGCCAAGAGACACACCGTGGAGACGATCGACGGCCGGGAGACCGCGCCGCGCAGTGCGGACTCCGCGCTGTTCCTGGAGAACGGCAAGCCGCTCGCCTTCGACGAGGCCGTCACCAGCGGGCTGGCGGTGGGCACCCCGGGCACCCCGGCCACCTGGGACACCGCGCTCGACACCTGGGGCAGCAAGTCGCTGCGGCAGGTGCTGAAGCCGGCCGAGCGGCTCGCCAGGGACGGCTTCGTCGTCGACAGCACGTTCCGCTCGCAGACCGAGGGCAACCAGGCCAGGTTCGCCGACTTCCCGGCAACCCGGAAGCTGTTCCTGCCCGGCGGGCAACTGCCGGTGGTCGGCTCGGTGTTCAAGAACCCCGACCTGGCGCGCACCTACGAACAGGTGGGCCGCAAGGGTGTCGACGAGCTGTACCGGGGCGAGCTGGCCGCCGACGTCGTACGGACCGTCCGCAACCCGCCCGTCGACCCGAAGTCCACCCGGGTGGTGCGGCCCGGCGACCTCACCGCGAAGGACCTGCGGTCCTACCGGGCACTGCGGCAGGCACCGACGCGGACCGGCTACCGCGGCCTCGACGTGTACGGCATGGCCCCGTCCTCGTCCGGTGGCACCAGCGTCGGCGAGGCGCTCAACATCCTTGAGTCCACGGACCTCTCGAAGGCGAGCGAGGCGCGGTATCTGCACCGCTACATCGAGGCCAGCCGGATCGCCTTCGCGGACCGAGGGCGCTGGGTGGGCGACCCGGCATTCGAGGACGTGCCGACACGGGAGCTGCTGAGCCAGCGGTTCGCCGATGCGCGGGAGTGCCTGATCAAGGACGACGCGGTGCTGACCAGCCCGCTCGCGCCGGGCGACCCGAGGCACCCGGCCGACTGCCGGGACGGTGGAACGGCCGCCCCGACGACGTACGAGGGGGAGAACACCACCCATCTGACGGCGGCCGACAAGTGGGGCAACGTCGTCGCGTACACCCTGACGATCGAGCAGACCGGCGGCAGTGGGATCACCGTGCCGGGGCGTGGCTTCCTGCTCAACAACGAGCTGACGGACTTCTCGTTCGCGCCCGCCAACCCCGCCGTCCACGACCCGAATCTGCCCGGTCCGGGCAAGCGCCCGCGCTCGTCCATCTCGCCGACGATCGTGCTGAAGCACGGCGAACCGGTGCTGGCGCTGGGGTCGCCCGGTGGTGCCACCATCATCACGACGGTGCTCCAGTCGCTCATCGGCACGGTGGACCGGGGGCTCCCGCTGGTCGACGCCATCGCGGCACCGCGCGCGAGCCAGCGCAACTCCGCCACGACGGAGATCGAGCCGGGGCTGTGGAACAGCCCGGTCCGGGCGGAACTGGAGTCGCTGGGGCACGCCTTCAAGCTCAACCCGGAGATCGGGGCGGCGACGGGTGTGCAGCGGCTGCCGGACGGACGGTGGCTGGCGGCCGCGGAGAAGGTGCGCCGGGGCGGCGGCTCGGCGATGGTCGTGCGGCCGAGCGGACGCCCGTGACGGTGGCGGCCGCCACTCGAAGGTATTGATGACGCGTCAATAATGCTTCATACGGGGCTGGTTACCGGTGAGAGTTCACCGGTAACCAGCCCCGTGGTCTTGACGGAGGCATCGGGCCGGGGCCATGTTGAGCACGTCGGTAAGGAAAGTTTCCTATTGGAAGGGCACCCCCACTGTGCGTACCCGAACGCTCGCCCTCGCCGCCGCCTCCGGTGCCGCCCTGCTTGCGACCGTCACCCTGAGCCCGGCCGCCCACGCCGGTCCGGCCCGGGGCGCGGACCTCAAGGAGGGCTCCGTCAGCGCGGCCGATCTGCTGGCCAAGGTCACTTCGTGTTCGCAGATCTCCAACGGCAAGTACCGTACGGACGAGGAGACTTCGGCGACCATACCGGTCTGCGGCAAGAACGGTGCCGTGTTCTGGAAGGCCGACATGGACATCGACTGCGACGGTGAGATCACCGCCGCCTGCAACGAGGACACCGATCCGTGGTTCCAGAACGGGACGGCCTTCGAGACCTCCGCCGGAGAACCCCTGAACGCCGAGACGCTGCCGTACGTCGTCGTGCCGAGCACCAGCAGCATCTGGAACTACAGCGATGCCGGGATCAAGGGCGGTGGCGTCGTCGCCGTCATCTACAACAACAAGGTCGAGTACGCGGTCGTCGGTGACACCGGCCCCAACAAGATCATCGGTGAGGCCTCGTACGCCACCGCCAAGGCCCTCGGCATCGACCCGGACCCGGAGACCGGCGGCGCGGAATCCGGCGTCACCTACATCCTGTTCAAGAACTCCAAGGTGTCGCCCATCGAGAGCCACAGCGCCGCCGTCACCGCGGGCGACGCCCTCGCCAAGCAGTTCATCCAGAACAACTAGCGGTCATCCGCGGGCGGTTGGCGGCCCAGCCGCCCTGCCGTTCTCGCGGGCGGTCACAGCGCGGTCAGGATGCGCGGGCCGTCGTCGGTGATCGCCACGGTGTGCTCGGCGTGCGCGGCCCGGCTGCCGTCGGACGTACGCAGTGTCCAGCCGTCCTGGTCCGGGTAGAAGTCGTCCTTGCCGCTGCCGATCAGCATCGGCTCGATCGCCAGCACCATCCCGTGCCGCAACGGCATGCCGCGACCCGGTCGTCCTTCGTTGGGGACGGCCGGGTCCTCGTGCATCGACCGTCCGATGCCGTGGCCCCCGAACCCCTCCGGGATGCCGTATCCGGCGCCGCGGCAGACCGTGCCGATCGCATGCGCGATGTCACCGATCCGATTGCCGACGACCGCCGCCGCGATGCCCGCCTCCAGCGCCGCGAAGGCCGTCTCGACGAGTCGGGTGTCGGCGGGCCGGGCGCGCCCGACGATGAAACTGATCGCCGAGTCACCGGCCCAGCCGCCCAGGACGGCGCCCGCGTCGATGCTCACCAGATCGCCGTCGCACAGCCGCTGGTCGGTCGGGATGCCGTGCACGATCGCGTCGTTGACCGACGCGCAGATCACGGCGGGGAAGGGTGTGGGCGCGAAATGCGGCCGGTAGTTCAGGAACGGCGACCCGGCGCCCGCGTCACGCAGTACGCCGCGGGCCACCTCGTCCAGTTCACGCAGGGAGACGCCGACCGCGGCCGCTTCCCGTGCGGCGGTCAGCAACTGCGCCACGACCCGGCCGGTCTCGCGCATGGCTTCGATGGATGTGTCTGTCTTGAGCTGCACCATGCCAATTACTATACCGGTCTCAGCGGTATTAGAATGACGGCATGGTACGAACGCCCCTGACCCCGGAAGAGCGCCGTCGCGGCGAACGCCTCGGTGTGCTGCTGCGTGAGGCACGCGGCGGACGCAGCATGGTCGAGATCGCGGCGAGCGCCGGAATCTCCGCCGAGACGCTGCGCAAGATCGAGACCGGCCGCGCCCCCACCCCCGCCTTCTTCACGGTCGCCGCGCTGGCCGGGGCGCTCGGACTCTCGATGGACGAGATTCTCGCCCGCTCCGCTCCGGAGCCGGACGCGGTGCCGCTGGCGGGGTAGCGGCGGCCCTTGCGGTGCGCGCCGGTCACGCCTCGGCCGCAGCGCGGTCGAAAAGCGCGCGTAGCCGTGCCGTAACACGGCTGATGTCGAATGCCTGCGGACTGGAGGCTCCGGTCGACGTCGGCGAGGGCAGAGATGACAGAGCGTCAAGATGCTTGGGAAGTGCGGGAGTTCGCGCAGTACCTGCGGGATCTCGTGACACTGCTGGACCCCGGGAGCGGCTGGTACGGGCTCTTCCTCCGCCGTGATCCTGCCGGGATGCGCGCCTGTCTCGACGGCGCCGAGATTCCGCCCTGGGACGTGATGGAGTCGCTGCTCGGCGATCTGGCGGCCCTGCGCGGCACGGCATTCGCACAGCGCGAGTCGGTGCGGGCCGCCGGGCTGTACTCCTCCTCGGTGGCCGCCCACGACCGCCGGCCGGGCGGGCGGCAGGTGCTCGTCGAGCGACTGGAGCTGATGCGAGAGGAGCAGGCAAACGCGGCCCGACGCCTCCGGGCCGCCGGTGCGGGCGGCGCGACGCCCCCGGACATGGAGGCGGCCGCCTGGGCCAGGGACGACCATGAACGGGCCACGGCCCGCTGCTCGGAGCTGCGCGAACGGCTGGCCGCGGCGGCGGTGCCGGACGGCTGGTTCCGTGCGGAGGTACCGGGGGAGCGGGAGGTGCCGGGAGTACCGGGGGAGCGGGAGGCGCCGGGGGCGCCGGAGCTGTCAGGGGTGCCGGAAGTGCCGGAGGCCCCGGAAGCGCCGGACCGGGGCGGGAAGGCCGGACCTGAAGCCGGGGCGGAGCGCTTACCGGAAGCCGGCCCGGAGCGTGTCCCGGAGGCCCTGCCATCCGCCCCTCGGCCGCCCGCCCCCGGGCGCCGGAGGCCGCGCGGTGCCAGGTTCGCCGGCCTCGACCTGGACGACGCCGACGACTCGCCCGCCCTGCCCGCGCCCGTGCTGCCCCTTCCGCCCGCCACTGCCGCCGTGCCGCGCGGCGCCCGCTTCGCCTCCGCGCCCGGCGAGGACAACTCCGCCGGGTCCACCACCCGTGCCGCCGCCCCGGACCCGGAGGCCCACCGGGCGGCCGTACGGGTCGTCGAGAGGCTGGTCCGGCTGCGGGCCGGAGGCAGAAGCGGTGAGGCGCACGTCGTGCTCTGCGAGGCGGCCGGCTGGCCCGCGGAGCGGCTGCCGGTACTCGCCGTCGAACTGCACCGGGCCGGCCTCGACGCGGACTGGGCGACCCTGCTGTGGGAGGTGTCCTCGCTGCCGCCCGCCCGGCTGGCCGCCGCTGCCGGAGCGTTGCACTCCGCAGGGCGCCCCGACGACTGCGGGCAACTGCTGCGCCAGGGCGTGGCCAGGCCCGCCGGGGAGATCGCCGCCGCGGTGGTGGCCCTGGAACGCGCCGGCCAAGGGGGACAGGCGCGGGCACTGCTGAGCGCCTACGTCCGCGTACGGACTCCGCAGGACGCGGCGCGGGTCGCGGCGGGCGATCCGCACCGTCTCGTACCACCACTGCTGGCCGCGGCCCGCGCCGTCTCACCGGCCAGGGAACGGGACGTCGCCCACGCCCTTCGGGTGGCCGGTATCGCGGGGGCACCCTGAGCAGGTGCCCCCGGACCGGCTACTCGGGCTGCGGCGGGTAGAACCGCCGGGCCCAGCGGCGGAACGGGCCGATCGGGCCGTCGCCGGGAGCGAGCCGCGGTGGTTGCTGGTACTGCTTGTGATTCCAGATCGGGAAGTCCGCGGCGGTGAACTCGCAACTGGACCGGAAGACGGCGCGGTCCAGCACCCTGGCCGCGGTCCGGCTCACCGCGCGGGCGAGCGGGGCCGGCAGCCGGGACGGCTCGGCGAAGGCGATGCGGTTGCGCTGCCGGAACTGCATCCGGTTGGGCGCGATCGCCGTCGGCATCACCATCGTGCACATCCGCAGACCCAGCCGGGCCGTGTGCACATCGGCGTGCAGACAGCCGAGCCCGTACCCGTCCACCTCCACATCGACGACGAAGTCACCCAGGAGCGGCGCCGACTCGTGGGCCCGCATGGACACATGGAACGAGGCGTCGTCGTAGACCACCGGCCCGCCGATCTCGGCCCTGGCCCAGCCGTGCAGGGTCGCGAAATGCCCCAGGTCCACCGAGTTCTCGATGACTTCCTGTACATTGCCGGCCAGCTCCCAGGCGGCGCTGCGGGCGGGCCGGTGACCGATCTCGTGCCAGGCCGGGATCGTCCAGTCCGGAGCCCGGCCGTCGTGGTGCCGCCACACGAAAACCGCGCCGTTGACCTCCAGGACCGGCAGCTGTGACAACGGCGACCTCGGCGGCTTCGTGTCGTATCCGGTACGCACACACGCGCCGTCCGGGCCGAACGCGAAGAAGTGGAAGGGGCAGACGAGATCGTCCCCCTCCACCTTGGCCAGCCCGAGATGGGCGCCCAGATGCGGGCAGTACGGACGGATGGCTCGGACCGCCCCCGTACCGAGCCGGTACAGCACCACGTCCTCGCCCGCCAAAGGGCGGGTGAGCACGGTGCCCGGCCGCAGCTCCTCGGAGAACGCCAGCGCGGACCAGCCGCTCGGACAAGGCAGAGCGGGCGCGCCCGCGACGTCGGCCGGTGTCGGCCCCTCGCTGATGGCGCGCCCGAACTCGCGTGACAATCCCACCACTTCCCCTTCCGGAACAGGTCCTGCGGACACTGCCCAGGCTGTTCCGGGATCCTCCCCGAAAACCACATCTCACTCGAACGGGAAGGAATTGGAAGGAAGTTGACGGGAGGCCGGTGCGACCGCGGCCCTGATCCGGACGGAAGACCCTAGCGGGCCCGCGACTCGTACCCCACGAGCCTGACGCAGACGGCGAGCCCCGCGATCGCCTGCTCCAGCTCCGCGAGCCCCGGGTAGCTGGGCGCGATCCGGATGACCGCGTCGCGCGGGTCGTTGCCGTACGGGTGGGTGGCGCCGGCAGGGGTCAGCACGATGCCCGCCTCGGCGGCCCGGCGTACGACCTCCCCGGCACAGCCGTCCGGCACCTCCAGGGTGACGAAGTACCCGCCCTTGGGCGAGGTCCAGGTCGCGAGACCGGTCCCGCCGAGCTCGGCGTCCAGGATCCGGGCCACCACCTCGAACTTGGGCCGGAGCAGGGCGCGCTGGCGCTCCATGTGAGCCCGCACCCCGTCGGCGTCCCGCAGGAACATGACGTGCCGCAGCTGGTTCACCTTGTCCGGGCCGATCGAACGCTTGGCGTTGTTGCCGAGCAGCCACTGGAGGTTCGCGGGCGAGGAGCCGAAGAACGCGACGCCCGCACCCGCCGCGGTGATCTTCGACGTGGAGCCGAACACGAACGCCCGGTCCGGGTTCCCGGCCTCGGCGCAGGCGCCGAGCAGATCGGCGATCTCGACGGGCTCGTCGGTGAGGTGGTGGGCGGCGTAGGCGTTGTCCCAGAAGATCCGGAAGTCGGGGGCGGCGGTGCTCATGGCGGCGAGCCGGGCCACGGTCGTGTCGCTGTAGCAGACGCCGTCCGGGTTGCTGTACTTCGGGACGCACCAGATGCCCTTGATCGCCGGGTCCTCGGCGACGAGCCGCTCCACGGTCTCCATGTCCGGGCCGTCGGCGGTCATGGGCACCGGGATCATGTCGATCCCGAACCGCTCGCAGAGCGCGAAGTGCCGGTCGTAGCCGGGCACCGGACACAGGAAGGCGATCCGCTCCTGGTCCACCCAGCGCGACTCGGCGCCCGGCACCACGCTCAGCAGGGCGTGCACCAGGCAGTCGTGCATCAGCTCAAGGCTGGAGTTCCCGGCCGCGAGCAGCTGGTCGGCCGGCACCTGGAGCACCCCGGCGAAGATCTCCCGGAGTTCGGGCAGCCCCTGGAGCCCGCCGTAGTTGCGTACGTCCACACCGCCGGCGGAGGTGTGCCGCCCGCCCGGCAGGCTCAGCAGGTCCTCGGAGAGGTCCAGCTGCTCGGGGGCGGGCTTTCCCCGGGTGAGGTCGAGCGAGAGTCCGAGTCCCGCCAGGTCCTGGTAGTCCTGACGGGCCCGGTCGAGGAGCCCGGACAGGGCGTCGGGGCTCAGCTCGGTGGTCATGGTGTTTCCTCTCGCAGGGTGCCGCTCTGATCGGGGGCTTCTGCCGAGAATACAAACCGGCGCGGAAGGTCGACGGGGCGGGAGGCGGCAGCCGGGGGGTCCGTCCGGATGCCGGTGCCCCGTGTTCCGGTCCCCGGCATGGCGGACCACACCTCCCTGCCCGGCGTTCCCGCCCTCTCCGGCTCCCCGGTGCCGGCCGCCGGGCCGCCCGACCGGCTGGGCGTGTGGACCGCACGGGTGTGAAACATGATCGACTCAGCCGGTTCACGGCGATGGTCTTGCCCCGCTGTGTGACGGGGCTTACGTTCTCCTCTACGCACGTGTCTACGGGCGTAGAAACGCGTTGAGGCTCTCTGACGCCGCGTCGAAGGAGCAGCTCATGTCCCAAGTCGTACGCGCCGCACTCGTCCAGGCGACCTGGACCGGCGACACCGAATCCATGATCGCCAAGCATGAGGAGCATGCCCGCGAGGCCGCCCGTCAGGGCGCGAAGATCATCGGCTTCCAGGAGGTGTTCAACGCCCCCTACTTCTGTCAGGTGCAGGAACCCGAGCACTACCGCTGGGCCGAGCCCGTCCCGGACGGGCCGACCGTCCGCCGGATGCAGGAACTCGCCCGCGAGACCGGCATGGTGATCGTCGTGCCGGTCTTCGAGGTCGAGCAGGCCGGCTTCTACTACAACACCGCCGCCGTGATCGACGCCGACGGCTCCTATCTCGGCAAGTACCGCAAGCACCACATCCCGCAGGTCAAGGGGTTCTGGGAGAAGTACTACTTCAAGCCCGGGAACGTCGGCTGGCCCGTCTTCGACACCGCCGTCGGCAAGGTCGGCGTCTATATCTGCTACGACCGGCACTTCCCCGAGGGCTGGCGCCAACTCGGCCTCAACGGCGCCCAGTTGGTCTACAATCCGTCCGCCACCTCGCGCGGCCTCTCCGGCTACCTCTGGCAGCTGGAACAGCCCGCCTCCGCCGTCGCGAACGAGTACTTCGTCGCCGCGATCAACCGCGTCGGCCAGGAGGAGTACGGCGACAACGACTTCTACGGAACCAGCTACTTCGTCGACCCGCGCGGCCAGTTCGTCGGTGAGGTCGCCAGCGACAAGGAGGAGGAACTCGTCGTCCGCGACCTCGACTTCGGTCTCATCGACGAGGTCAGGCAGCAGTGGGCGTTCTACCGGGACCGCCGCCCCGACGCGTACGAAGGACTGGTGGAGCCGTGAGCAGCCTGCACCACCGGCATCTCGCCGTCAGCCCCGACTGGCTGGCGCTCTATTACAAGCGTCCCCTGGAGATCACCCACGGCGAGGGCCGGCACGTCTGGGACGCCGACGGCAGGCGCTACCTCGACTTCTTCGGCGGCATCCTCACCACCATGACCGCCCATGCCCTGCCCGAGGTGACCAAGGCGGTCGGTGAGCAGGCCGGCCGGATCATCCACTCGTCCACGCTCTACCTCAACCGGCCGATGGTGGAGCTGGCCGAACGCGTCGCCACGCTCTCCGGCATCCCGGACGCCAGGGTCTTCTTCACCACCTCCGGCACCGAGGCCAACGACACGGCACTGCTGCTCGCCACCACCTACCGAGGGTCCAACCAGGTCCTCGCCATGCGCAACAGCTATCACGGCAGGTCGTTCTCCGCCGTCGGCATCACCGGCAACAACGCCTGGTCGCCGACCAGCCTGTCGCCGTTGCAGACGCTGTACGTGCACGGCGGCGTCCGCACCCGGGGGCCGTACGAGCACCTCGGTGACACGGAGTTCATCAGGGCCTGCGTCGCCGATCTGGAGGACCTGCTCGGGCACACCCGGGCACCGGCCGCACTGATCGCCGAACCCATCCAGGGCGTCGGGGGATTCACCTCGCCGCCCGACGGGCTGTACGCGGCGTTCCGCCGGGTCCTGGACCGGCACGGCGTCCTGTGGATCTCCGACGAGGTGCAGACCGGCTGGGGCCGCACCGGCGAACACTTCTGGGGCTGGCAGGCGCACGCCGAGAACGGCCCGCCGGACATCCTCACCTTCGCCAAGGGCATCGGCAACGGCATGTCGATCGGCGGTGTCGTAGCCCGCGCCGAGGTCATGAACTGCCTGGACGCCAACTCCATTTCGACGTTCGGGGGTTCCCCGGTCACCATGGCGGCCGGTCTCGCCAACCTCTCCTACCTCCTCGAACATGATCTGCAGGGCAACGCCCGGCGCGTCGGCGGTCTGCTGATCGAGCGGCTGCGGGCGATCGGCGCGGCTTCGAGTTGCGTACGGGAGGTGCGCGGCCGGGGCCTGATGATCGGCATCGAACTGGTGAAACCCGGCACCGACGAGGCGAACCCGGAGGCCGCCGCGGCCGTGCTCGAAGCGGCCCGCGAGGGCGGTCTGCTCATCGGCAAGGGCGGCGGCCACAACACCAGCGTGCTGCGGATCGCGCCACCGCTCTCGCTGACCATCCCGGAGGCGGAGGAGGGCGCGGAGATCCTGGCCGAGGCCCTTCGCTCGGTGGACTGAGCGACGGGGGTGCGGGCGGCGGCCCGGCCGGTGGCTGTGTAGCTTGGCCGCCGTCGTACCCCCGGATCCGCTCAGGAGCACCACCATGTCCGAGAACCCCCACCCCGCCCCGTCCACCGCCCGGCCTGGTGCGTCGGCTGCCGACGCCGACGCGGTATGGGCCGTCCTCACCGCGATGTACGAGGCGTACGACGCGGGCGACCGCGCCGGGATCGACCGGGCACTCGATCCCGGGGCGACCGTCTGGGACTCCGCCGCCGACCCGCTCCTGTTCGGCAAGGCCGACCTCGACCGGATCCGCGACTCCCGCCCGGCGGCCGGCGAGGGGCCGCAGGAGACCGGCCTCACCGCGTACGACCGCACCGTCGACGTCTTCGGCGACATCGCCGTCCTGCGCTTCTGGCTCCGGGTCGACTTCGCCCCCGCCCCGGACGGCGCCCCGAACCGTCCCGAGCTCATCCGTAACACCGTGATCCTGCACCGGGCCGGGGCGTCCTGGCGGATCGTCCACCTCCACGAGGACGTGCGGCAGCCGGGGCCCGCCGGCTGACCCCGGGCGCTGCGCACGGCCGGATCCCCTGCACCGTGCGCAGCGCACAGCCGCCCGCCGCGCCCCGCCGATAGCGTCACGCCATTCCCCTGAGAAAGCCGGGAGGCGACATGACTTACCGGGTGGCCATGGACATCGGCGGCACATTCACCGATGTCGTCGCGTACGACGAGACGCGCGGCACCTTCGAAGCGGCGAAGACCCCCACCACGCCGGGAGACCTCGCCGAGGGCGTCTTCTCCTCGCTGGGCCGGGCGGTCGACGACCCCGCCGACATCTCCTTCTTCGTCCACGGCACCACCCAGGGCCTCAACGCCCTGCTGGAACGCAAGGGCGCCCGCGTCCTGCTGCTCGCCTCGGCGGGGCTGCGCGACGTCTACCAGATCGCCCGCGGCAACCGGGACCGCATGTTCGACCTGCACTACCGAAAGCCCGTACCGCTCGTGGACCGGTACGCCACCGCCGAGGCGGGGGGCCGCCTCGACTCGCGCGGCACCGAACTGGCCCCGCTCGACGAGGACGCCGTACGGGCCGCGGCCCGCCGCGCCCGCGACGAGGGCTTCGACGCCGTCGCCGTCGCGCTGCTCTTCTCCTACGTGAACCCCGCCCATGAGCTGCGGGCCGGCGAGATCCTCGCCGAGGAACTCGGCGACGACGTGATGATCGTGCTCTCCCACCAGGTGGCCCGCGAATGGCGTGAGTACGAACGCACCTCGTCCGCCGTCCTGGAGGCGTACACCGGCCCGGTCGTACGCCGCTACCTCGGCCGGATCGAGGACCGTTTCGCCACGCACGGGCTGACCGTTCCCGTACAGGTCATGCAGTCCTCCGGCGGCGTCGTCAACGCCTCCTTCGCCCGCCGCCACCCCCTCCAGACCCTGCTGTCCGGGCCGGTCGGCGGCACCATGGGCGGAGTCTCGGCCGCCGCGCTGCTGGGCCGGCCCAACGCGATCTGCGTCGACATGGGCGGCACCTCCTTCGACGTGTCCCTCGTGCTCGACGGCCGCCCCAACATCTCCAACGAGGGCGCCGCCGACGGCTTCCCCGTCCTCATGCCGCTCGTGGACCTGCACACCATCGGCGCGGGCGGCGGCTCCCTCGCCTATGCCGAAGGAGGCGGACTGCGCGTCGGCCCCGAATCCGCCGGCGCGGTACCCGGGCCCGCCTGCTACGGACGCGGTGGCACGCAGGCCACCGTCACCGACGCCAACGCCGTCCTCGGCCGTGTCGACCCCGACTGGTTCGCCGGCGGGCACATGACCCTCGACGCCGCTGCGGCCCACCGGGCCGTCGCGGAACTCGCCTCCGTCCTCGGCCTCGACCCCGTCGAGCTGGCCGGCGGCATCTGCGATGTCGCCAACGCCAAGATGGCCCAGGCGATCCGTACGCTCACCGTCGAACACGGCCTGGAACCACGCGAGTTCGTACTCCTCGCCTTCGGCGGGGCAGGGCCCATGCACGCCGTGGAGATCGCCCGCGAGCTCGGCATCGAGGAGGTCGTCGTACCGCGTTTCCCCGGCGCCTTCTCCGCCTGGGGCATGCTCGGCACCGAGGTCCGCCGCGACCTCACGCTCCAGTTCTTCACCCCCGGCGCCGGCCTCGACGGCACGGCGATGGCCGAGGCCCTCGCCGAACTGGCGGCCGAGGGCACCGAAGCCCTGACCGAGCAGGGCGTACCGGCGGATCGGCACCGTATCGAGCACGCCGTCGACATGCGGTACGAGGGCCAGGACTACACCCTGACCGTGCCGCTCACGGGCCCCGCCGAGCCCGCCGCCGAGGACTTCCTCGCATCGGTCGCCGCACGCTTCGCCGGGCTCCACGAACGCCGCTACGGCCACGCGACCCCCGAGGCCCCCGTCGAGTTCGTCACCCTGCGCACCACCGCGCTCGGCGGGATCCCCGAACTCGCTGCCGTCCCGTACGCCGCCGCGCCCGGCGAAGCCGCCGAAGCCGCCGTCAAACCGGTCGTCTTCGGCGGCACCGCGCACGACACCGCCGTACTGCGCCGCGAACACCTCGCCCCCGGGCAGTACATCCCCGGCCCCGCCGTCATCGTCGAGGCCACCTCCACCACCGTCGTCCCCCCGGACGCCACCGTCACCGTGGACGACAACGGATTCCTCGTCATCAAGCTCGGAGGCGTCGCATGACCACCGGCACCAACACCGCGGACGGACCGGCCACGGCCGCCGTGGACCCGATCACCACGGAGATCATCCGCTGCGCGCTGCTCCAGGCCGCCGAGGACATGAACACCACCCTGATCCGGTCCTCCTACACCCCGACCATCTACGAGGCCAAGGACTGTGCCGTCGCACTCCTGGACCGCGATCACAATGTCCTCGGCCAGTCCTCCGGCCTGCCGATCTTCCTCGGCAACCTGGAGGAGTGCACCCGCGCCACGGAGCGGATGTACGGCGCCGGGATCTGGCAACCGGGCGACGTGTGGGTGCTGAACGACTCGTACATCGGAGGCACGCACCTCAACGACGTCACCGTCTACGGCCCGATCTTCGTGAACGACGAACTGGTCGGCTTCGCGGCCTCCCGGGCCCACTGGATCGACATGGGCTCCAAGGACCCCGGCGGCTCCATGGACTCCACGTCGATCCATCAGGAGGGCCTGCGCATGGGCCCGTTGAAGATCTACGAGGACGGCGAACCCTGCGTACTCATCCATGACCTGATCTCACGTCAGGTCAGGTTCCCGCACCCCACCCTCGGCGACATGCGCGCCCAGGTCGCCTGCGCCCGGACCGGAGCCCGCAGACTCGCGGAGATCGTCGGACGATGGGGCGTGGACACCGTGCTCGCAGCCCGCGACGCCATCTTCGCCCAGACGGAACGGCTGGAACGCCGGGAGATCGCCGCGATCCCCGACGGCGTGTACGAGGCCACGGGACATCTCGACAACGACGGTATCGACCTCGGCACGCCCCTGCGCGTCACCGTCAAGGTCACCATCGACGGCGACCGCATGACGATGGACGTCACCGACTGCGCCGACCAGGCGACCGGGCCCGTCAACTGCGGTGCGGCGCAGACCGTCGCGGCCTGCCGGGTCGGTTACAAACTGCTCGTCAGCGGCGAAGTCCCCCTCAACGGAGGGTCGTTCAAGCCGCTCGACGTACTGACCCGGCCCGGCAGCATGCTCGCCGCCGTCGAACCGGCCGCCTGCCAGTACTACTACTCCCATCTCGGCCTCGTCATCGACCTGGTCGTCAAGGCGCTCGCCCCGGCCGTACCGGACCGCGCCGCCGCCGCCGGCTACGGCGACTCGATGATCGTCCAGTTCACCGGAACCGACCCGCGCAGCGGAAAGCTCTTCGTCTCCCAGGAGGCGACGGTCGGCGGCTGGGGTGCCTGGGAGGCGTCCGACGGCGAGTCCTG
The DNA here is from genome assembly GCF_042677325.1 of Streptomyces sp. NPDC127117. Lineage (NCBI taxonomy): Bacteria > Bacillati > Actinomycetota > Actinomycetes > Kitasatosporales > Streptomycetaceae > Streptomyces > Streptomyces sp. NPDC127117. The sequence goes on along the minus strand of NZ_JBHXTM010000025.1, from coordinate 27,352 downwards.
CCTGATCAACAACGTCAACGGCTCGCTGCGCGACATGCCCGTGGAGGTACTGGAGACCCTGTTCCCGGTACGCGTCGAGGAGTACGCGATCCGCCCCGACTCCGCGGGCGCCGGCCGTACCCGCGGCGGCAACGGAGTGGTGCGCCAGTACCGGTTCGCCGCCGACCAGCAGCTCTCCCTGTGGTGGGAGCGGTCGGTCACCCCCGCCTGGGGCATCTTCGGGGGCACCGCGGGGGCGGCGCCCCGGGTGACCCTCAACCCGGGCCGTGACGACCGGCGTTCACTGCTGAAGGCCAATGCGCTGAATGTGCGCGAGGGTGATGTACTGCGGTGCGAGAGCGGGGGTGGCGGCGGCTACGGCCCGGCGGGGGAGCGGGCGGCCGAGGAAGTGGCCGAGGACGTCCGGCAGGGCCTGCTGACGGCCGGACACGCAAAGACCGTGTACGGCGCCTGACGGACCGGCCGGGACGGTGGCGGAAGAGCCCGCGGCGGGCTCTTCCGCCACTGCCGTGTCCCCACACCGTTCCCCGTTCCCCGGCAGTCGGGCAATGGAGCCGCGGAGCAACGGCTCTCAGGACGCCGCGCCCTCGTCGCGCAGCAGTACCCGGCACGCCAGATGCAGTGCCAGCCGCTGCGACGCGTCGTCGGGGTCGAAACCCAGCGCGCGGATGCGCTCCAGCCGGGCGGCCACCGTGTTGCGGTGCACACCGAGCACCTCGGCCGCCGCCGTCGGGGCAGCGCCCGCGTCGAGGACGACCGCCAGCGTACGCAGCAGGGTGCCGTCCCGGTCCGCCGCGAGCAGCGGGGCGAGCACCACCTCCGCCGGACCGCGCAGCATCTCGGCCGGCACGGCGGACAGGAGCTGCGCCGCGCCCATCCGGTCCCCCCGCACCACTCTCCCCGGCTCCCCGGCGGCCGCCACCCCGGCCGCCGCACAGGCGTCGTTCAGGACCGGGCCGAGTGCCGCCGACGAGGCCGCCGTGCCCGCCACCCCGCCGGCGACCGGCACATAGGGGGCCACCGCGGTGAGCGCGTCGGCCAGCCGCCGGGTCGCCGCCTCCAGCGGATCCACCCCGTCCGCGGGGGCGACCGACTGCCAGGCCACCCAGCAACGTCCGTACGCGATCAGCGGTCCGCCCGGCCCCGCCGAGGCCCAGACCGCGCGCAGCGCGGGCCCGGGATCGGGGCCGTCCCAGCCGGCGACGGGACGCAGCGCGTAGCCGACGAGCGGGCCCCGGGCGGGCCAGCCCAGCGCGGCCGCCTCGGCACGCTCGTTCCCCGCGGATTCGTCATCACCCGCGGCCCCGGCGCCCGCCTCCAGCAGCCGATGCAGGAGCAACGCCGCGCGGTGGCCGGTCCGTTCGTCGTCCAGGCGACGCACCGCACACCAGGCGGTCAGCGGAGCGACCGCGAGGCGCAGCACGTCTCGCACCGTCTCGCCCCATCCCGCCACCCGCGAGCCCGACCGGGCGACCAGGGTGCCCAGCGAGCCACCGGCACCGTCCGGGACCTCCACCCGGACGGTGAGCGCACCGCCCTGCTCCGAGAGCGCGGCCCGCCGGCCGGCCAGCAGCTCACCCGTCGGCCCGGTCAGCGCGACCGCCGTGGACGGCAGCACCGCGTGCAGGGCGGACAGCACCCGCCCGGCGTGCGGCCCCGTGTCCGCGAGCGCGCGGGCCGCCTGGGCCACCAGCGCCGTGCGCCCGGCGTCGGGGCGGGCGACCGCGGAGGCGATCCGGACCGCGGCGTCCAGCGCGTCCTCGTCGATGACCAGCAGCGGCACCCCGAGCCGGTCGGCGAGCGCGCCCACGGAACCGGGCCGGCCCGCCGCCCCGGTGACCACGACGCAGGCCGCGGCGTGCTCCCAGGCCTTGCGCAGTGCCATCTCCACGGTCCAGCCCGCCGCCGCGACCCGCCCGGTCAGCACGACCGCGGTATGGGGTTCGACCGTGTCGAGCACCGATGTCCGGTCCACGATGCGCACCGAGCGGACCTCCGCGTCCCGCCCGCTCGCCCCGGCCATCCGGACCCCGGCGAGCCGTCCCTGCTGGACGAGCTCCGCGACGGTGAGCGGGCCCTCGCGGACCGGCCGGTTCACCATGGCTCCTCCTCCGTGCCCGGGGTGTCCACCGCGCCGGTACGGGCCAGCCGACGGCCCTCGGGCGTGTGCCAGGCGGGCGCGGCGGGGATGACCACCACCTCGACCTCCACCCCCGGCACCGCCCGCTCCACGTCCAGCACCCGCCGGTCGGCGGAGGCCGAAAGGATGAGGATCTGATCCGGGGCGGCGGCGATCGGTGCCCCGTCCGCCAGCGCCAGCAGAACCTCGTTGTGCGCCTCCAGCCGGAAGTGGCGGCCGATCCCCTCCGTCTCGGCGATCAGCACACTCGTCGGCCTCGACGGAAGCGCCGGCCACGGCGGGGCGGAACCGGGCCCGGTGGGGCCGTCCGGCTCCGGCGGCCCGTAGCCGTACGGATCGTCCTGGGCGCCGTCCGGGTGCTCCACCGACGTGATCCTGCCCCGGCACAGCCGCCGCGGCGACCACGGTGCGAACAGGTTGCCGGGCCGGGCCGAGCCCGCGCGGATCGCCCGGCCGACCGTGCCCGGCACCACGGATGCGGCCAGCACCTCGCCCGGCATCGCGTAGCAGACGGCCACCGCCCAGCCGCCGGCCGCGGGCACGAGCGGCCGCACCAGGTCCTCCACCCGCCCGCCCGCCGACTCCACCACGACCACATCGCCCGACGGGGTCGCCAGCGCGAGAGGCGCCGCGGCCACCCCGGCCAGCGTGAACGTCGACTGCTCCAGCAGCGGCAGTACCCGCCCGCAGCCGTCACCGTCGACCAGCGGCAGCCCGCAGTCGGCTGCCGCGGCCACCGACAGCAGGGCGTTCTCACCGGCCGTGTTCAGCGCGACGACCGCATCGGCGCGGGCACCCAGCAGCCGTTCCAGGGCGCGCACCGCCCGTACTGTCTCCGCGCCCGTCGGCAGCTGCTCGGCGAGCGCCGCCGACGAGCCGACCAGTGTCACGGTCACGCAGAGCCGCAACCCGCTCAGCTCGTCCGGGGCCAGCAGCCGCACCGGCCCGTGTGCGGCGACCGACGCCCGTGCCCAGTCCAGCGCCACCCGGAACGCCGATTCGGCCGCGCCCGCCGCCAGCACCAGCGACCCGGCCGCCAGCCGCTCCAGCACGGCGGCGTCCACCTGGGCCGGTGCGCCGGTCATGATGTCGCTCCCGCCGGTGCGCCCACGGCCCGGACCCTGATCCGGTGCACCCCGCCGGGGAGATACGAGACGGGTGTGTGGACGGTCCGGGCGACCCGGGCCCCGCCCGGCGCCGCGCCCGCCGACACGACCCGCGCCAGTGCCTGGTCACGGGCCAGAGCGATGACCCGGTCCAGTTCCGCGCGGCCCGGCGCGACCACCACCTGTTCCAGTTCCACCCGGGTGTCCGCACGCGCCGCGCCGTACGCGGCTGCCCGGATCCCGTCCGGCGTGCCCCCGAAGAGCGGGGCCGCGCCGCCCGCGTACAGCACCGTGCTGCCCGGCGAGCGCTCCAGCACACCGGCCACCAGCGCGTCCACCCGCTGCCGGGCGTCCGCGGGTGGTTCCTCGCCGCCGAACGGCAGGGTGTCCGGGCGGGGCCTGCCCACGTCCATCCAGAGTCCGCCGGGCCCCGGGCCCGCGTCCCCGGCTTCCAGTTCGCCGTGCGCGACGGCCGAGCAGCGGATCGCGGAGCCGGCCGCGTCCACCACGACGGCCCGCTCGGCGTCCGCCAGCAGCGCGGCTCCGCGCAGCGCGCAGGCCGTGGCGGAGGCGGTGGCGATCACGGGGTAGCGGCGGACGTACTCGGCGGAGACCAGACCGGCGTCGTCCCGGGCGAGGAAGAGCGGGGCCGTGATGCCACGCGCCCGCAGCGTCCGCTCGGCGGTGCCGGTGAGGTGCTCGGCCCAGGAACCGAGCGCGGCGTTGGCGGCCGCGGCGTTCTCGCGCTCGCGCAGGCCGGGGGAACCGATCTCGTACGAGAGGGTGATGTGTGCACCGGGCAGCAGGCCGGCGATCACGGAGGCCGCGGTCAGTTCGGGCTCCGGGCGGGCGGGTGACCCGGCCGCGCAGACGGCGAACGCGGTGATCGACGCCGCCCCGGCCTCCCGGGCGAACGCCTCGACACCGGCCCGGTCCAGCGGTGCCAGCGGCCGGCCGGTGAGCGACGAGCCGCCCGCGACCACCCGGGTCAGCCCGCCCGGACGCGGCGACGGGCCGAGCGCGGGGTGGGCGGCGGGCGAGATGCGGAGCACGGCGACGGGCGACGCAGTGCCCGGCGTTCGGTCGAGATCGGTCGTGAGACAGACGACATCGGCACGTTCGTACGGGGCGTTCCCGAGGCCGTCCAGCGCGTCGAGGACATCGCGCAGCGAGCGGTCGAGGGAGGCCGACGAATCGACCACGGCATGGACCGCCGGAGCACCGCCGGGGCGTACGAGCACGGCGACCGTCGTCGTACGCCCCACGTCCACACCCAGTCTCACCTGCGTCATCCTGCCATCACGTCCCGGGGACCGCGCCGTGGAGAGCGTCTGCCGGGCCGGTACGGGGCGGCAGGCCGGGCAGGCGCCGGTATGGGTGCCACGGTCCGGGCCGTCACTCCAGGTCCCGGCCCTCGGTCTCCGGCAGCGGGGCGGCGAAGAGCAGCGCCACCACCAGGAAGGCCGTGATGAACAGGATCGTCGTGGAGAACCCGGTCGCCTGCGCCAGCAGAAAGCCGACCACCGACGGGGCGAGGGAGGTCGCGACGAGCTGGGCGGCGGTGGCCCAGGAGTACCCCGTACCGCGCAGCGCGGTCGGGAAGAACTCGCCGTTCCAGGTGTTCCAGACGCCCCAGGCGCCGAGGCTGAAGAAGGCGAGGGCGAAGTTGGCGATGTACAGCTCGGTCATGGAGCTGGAGTAGGCGAAGAAGATTCCGCTGATCGCGGCGAGCGCCACGTACGGCAGGAAGACCTTCTTGCGGCCGAAGCGTCCGGTCAGCAGCGACGCCGAGACATAGCCGGGGATCATGAACAGCGCGCTCAGCGCGACGAAGCCGAGACTCGCCGACATGCTGAGGCCCTTGTCCTGGAGCAGCGTCGGCAGCCAGGTCTGCAGGCCCCAGTAGCCCCAGTTGAAGGTGAAGTTCACGACGAGCATCAGGACCGTGATCCGCAGCAGCCCGCCACGCAGCAGCTCCACCGGCCGTCCGGAGCGCTCGGGCGCGACGACCGCGAAGCGGGTGCCGTCGGGGACGTCGGCGCCCAGCCTGCGCAGCACGGCCGCGGCGTCGTCGTGCCGGTTCTGCGCGGCCAGCCAGTACGGGGATTCCGGAACCCAGGCGCGGATCGCGAAGACCCAGAGCCCGGCCAGGGCGGAGGCGACGGCAACCACGTGCCAGCCCAGGCCGCCCAGCAACTGCGTCACGCCGACCGCGGCCAGTACCCCGATCGGCCAGCCGATCGACAGATAGACCGCGGCCCGGCCACGCATCCGGGACGGCAGCAGCTCCAGGAAGTACGGGAAGGTGACCGTGTAGATCCCGGCCAGCGCCAGACCCGACAGCACCCGGGTGATCAGCAGGACCGTGAAGTTCGGGGAGAACGCGGAGGCCAGCGCGACGACTCCGTAGGCGGACAGGCTCCACAGACACACCGCGCGCCGGCCGATCCGGTCCGAGACCGGGCCCCAGACCAGCGCGCCGGGGATCATGCCGAGCGCGACGGCGGAGAGCACCCAGCCGATCCGGCCGGTGTCGATGGAGAACGCGTCACCGAGATCGCCGGAGACATAGACGAGGGCGAGCTGCTCCCACGACTCGATGACGAAGGCCATGAACAGGGCCAGCGCCGCCAGTACATGGGCGCGTCCGAGCGGCATGGCCTCGAAGTAGGAACCGATGGGCCGCGGCCCGGCGGCCTGGCCCGGCCCCGTCTCCAGGGGTTCTCCGGTTGCACCGGAACGTGCGGTTGTCGCGCTCACCGGCTGTCCTCCTGGCTTTCGTACCGGCCGAATCGCCCCTCGGCGATTGGGGATGGCGGCACAGTAGACAGGCCCGGGAGCGGGAACCTGTGCGCAGCGCACAGCGGAGGGGAGGGCCGCTGTGCTGTGTGCCCCGGCGGCCCGGGAAGGGGCCGCGCCGGCGGGAACCGCCACGGTAACCCGGTGCGGGCGCGCGCGGGCGGGGCCGTGTCCGCGCGCACGTCACGGCCGGGCCGCGGCCGGGGCGGCTGAGCACCGACATCGCCGTCGGTGACATACTCGTCGCCCCCGGCCGGTGGCTCCGGGGCCCGGCCGGACGGTCAGCCCCGGTGGCCGGTGGGGCGGGTGAGGTCCAGCGAGTGGACCGGGTCGAGCTCGCCGTAGTACGCGAGGTGCTTGTAGCGCACATCGGTGACGGTCAGCGTGGCCCCGGCGACGCCCCGGCCCACCGTTGCCCTGAAGCGGACCGAGCCGTCCTTCTTCGTGGTGCCGGTCAGCTTGCGCACCTTGCCGCCGGCCGTCAGCTCGGCCGTGACCTCGGCGCCCTTCACCGGCTTGCCCTGCGCGGTCCTCACCACACCGGTCGCGGTGACCTTCCAGGCCGACTCGGAGCCGGGCCTGCCGAGGAGCACGGTGTCGGCCTTCAGCGAGGCGACCGCGAGCTCCGACGGCGGGTTGGGCCGGCCGAAGGCGACCTGGTCGACGGTCCAGAAGGCGCTGTTGGTGCCGGTGTAGCGGAAGCTCAGCCGGGCCGTCCGCGCGCCCTGCGGAACGGACAGCTCAAGACGCTCGACGGTGTTGCTGTCGGCCCGGTAGGACTTGATGAGCTGCGGGGTGCCGCCGTCGTAGGAGACGTAGACATCGCCGGTCTGCGGACCGTCGACCCGGTAGTTCGTCGCGTACGACACGGTCGCCTTCGCCGCGCCGTTCAGCCTGTACACGGGGCTGACCAGGGTGGAGTCGAACTGTCCGGCGTCGTGCGCCTTGTCGTCCCACTCGTCGGAGTCGGCGACCGCGAACACATTGCGGGCTCGGACGTTCGTCTCGCGGCCCTGGCCGCGTTCGGCGTTGGTCCAGAACTCGTCCGTGGCGAAGGACCAGCCGCGCCACTCGGTGACGCCGCCGGCCGGCATCTTCGAGTTGTCGATCGACCAGCCCTCGGGCGCGGTGCTGGTCCACCCCTTGGCGTCGGCCGGGAGCCGGGTCTCGTCGACGGGAGTGCGCAGCGAGGGGCGCAGCGCGTCGAAGGCGTCCGGCTTCAGCTCGGCGAGCGAGGTGCCGTCGAGGTTCCAGGCGGGGTCGGTGGCGACGCCCTCGTGGCGCAGCACGGTGGGCGCGATGTCGGTGATCCTGACGTCGTCGCGCACCGAGCCGGGCCGGATGCCCTTGCCCTGGGCGATCACGAACGTGCCGCGCTCCAGCGGGGTGTTGCCGCCGTGTCCGCCGGTGGGGGTGTGGCCGTGGTCGGCGGTGACGACGACGAGCCAGTCCTCGTCCGCGTACGTCGGCCGTGAGGTCACCGCGTCGAGCAGGCGGCCGATCTGGCCGTCGGCGGTGTTGAGGGCCTTGAGGTAGGCGTCGCTCGCGGAGCCGCTGCTGTGGCCGGCGCCGTCGACCTCGTCGAGGTGGACGAAGGTGGAGTCGGGGTTGCCGTGCGCGAGAAGGTCGGCTGCCTTGGCCGTGGTGCCCTCGTCGTTGCCGCCGGCGATCCGCAGATCGGTCTTCGCACCGAAGACGATCTGGGGGATCGGGCTCCAGGTGCCGACGACCAGGGTGGACGTGGCCGGGTCGGCGGTCTCCAGCCGGGTCGCGTAGTCCGGGTACCGGCCGTAGTCCGGGGCCGTGAAGTTGTTGTCCTTCACGTTGTGCTTGTCGGGCCAGACGCCGGTGGCGATGGACGACCAGCCGGCGCCGGAGACGGTCGGGGCCATCGGGTCGGCGTACAGGTTGCTCCGGGCGGTCAGGCCCTTGGCCATCAGCTGCTTGAGGTTCGGTACGTCGGCGCGCGAGAAGGCGTCGAAGGTGGCACCGTCCACGCCGATGACCAGGGTCTTCGTCTGCTTGGTGCCGGACGGCAGGCCGGCGTACGAGGCGGCGGCCGGGGCCTTGGACCCCTGGGCGTGGGCGGCGGTGGTGACGAGCGGCAGTGCGACGGCGGCGACGGTGGCGGCGGCCAGCACCGTACGCGCGGAGCGCGACAGGGACACGTGATCCTCCGGGATCGGTCGTTGGACACCGGACAACGGGGGTGTCCGGTGATGTGTCCGAGGCTCGCCGTCGGTGGTGATCGGATCACGCCGCGTACGGGACGGGCGCATGAACCGTACTCAACATTTGGACCAGACCCGTAATCATTCCGTTATTCAGCGATGGTCATGGTCATCTGTTCAGCGATGGTCATGGTCATCGCCGCGCCTGTGGGCCGGTGGAGTGCCGGGCGGATGAAACAGAAACGTCTTCAGCGGTTAGCGGCAGCGGTATTGCCACAGTGGGTAACCCACTTCTACGTTCTTCATCACGCACCTTGTCTACGTGCGTAGACCCATTCCGCCACGAGTGAGGAGGGGTACATGAGCCGCACCGTCATCCACGGTGGTCTCGTCATCACCGCGTCCGACGAACTGCATGCCGACGTACTCATCGAGGGCGGCCGCATCGTGGCCCTCGCGGCGCACGACAGCGACGCGGCCGAGAGCTGGAGCGCCGACCGGAGGATCGACGCCACCGGCAAGTACGTCATCCCGGGCGGTGTCGACGCGCACACTCACATGGAGATGCCGTTCGGCGGCACCTACGCCGCCGACACCTTCGAGACCGGCACCCGGGCGGCCGCCTGGGGCGGCACCACCACGATCGTCGACTTCGCCATCCAGTCCGTGGGCCGCGCCGTCCGCGAGGGGCTCGACACCTGGTACGCGAAGGCCGACGGCAACTGCGCCATCGACTACGCCTTCCACATGATCCTCTCCGATGTGAACGAGTCCTCGCTCAAGGAGATGGACCTGCTGGTGTCGGAGGGGGTCACCTCCTTCAAGCTGTTCATGGCCTATCCAGGCGTCTTCTACAGCGACGACGGCCAGATCCTGCGCGCCATGCAGCGGGCCTCCCACAACGGCGGCCTGATCATGATGCACGCGGAGAACGGCATCGCCATCGACGTACTCGTCGAACAGGCCCTCGCCGAGGGCCGCACCGACCCGCGCCACCACGGCGACGTACGCAAGGTGGCACTGGAGGCCGAGGCCACCCACCGCGCCGTGCAGCTCGCCCGCGTCGCCGGATCCCCGCTGTACATCGTGCACGTCTCCGCGGACGAGGCGGTCGCCGAGGTCGCCGCCGCCCGCCACAAGGGACTTCCGGTCTTCGGCGAGACCTGCCCGCAGTACCTCTTCCTCTCCACCGACAACCTCGCCGAGCCTGACTTCGAGGGCGCCAAGTACGTCTGCTCCACCCCGCTGCGGCCCAGGGAGCACCAGGAAGCGCTCTGGCGGGGGCTCAGGAACAACGAACTCCAGGTCGTCTCCACCGACCACTGCCCCTTCTGCTTCTCCGGCCAGAAGGAGATGGGCCGCGGCGACTTCTCGAAGATCCCCAACGGAATGCCCGGCGTGGAGAACCGGATGGACCTCCTGCACCAGGCGGTCGTGGACGGTCACATCTCGCGCCGCCGCTGGATCGAGATCGCCTGCGCCTCCCCGGCCCGGATGTTCGGCCTCTACCCGAAGAAGGGCACCATCGCCCCGGGCGCCGACGCCGACGTCGTCATCTACGACCCGGCGGCCGAACAGACCATCTCCGCCGAGACCCACCACATGAACGTCGACTACTCGGCGTACGAGGGGAAGCGGATCACCGGGCAGGTCGAGACGGTTCTTTCGCGCGGTGAAGTCGTCATCGACTCAAGGAAGTTCACCGGCCGGGCCGGACACGGCATGTACACCCCGCGAGCCACCTGTCAGTACCTGGACTAGGAGCACCCGTCATGGACTTCGGACTCGTCCTCCAGACCGATCCGCCCGCCTCGGCCGTCGTCGGCCTGATGCGCCGCGCCGAACGCAACGGCTTCCGCTACGGCTGGACCTTCGACTCGACGGTGCTCTGGCAGGAACCGTTCGTCATCTACAGCCAGATCCTCGAACACACCGAACGCCTCGTCGTCGGCCCCATGGTGACCAACCCCGGCACCCGCACCTGGGAGGTGACCGCTTCCACCTTCGCCACCCTCAACGACATGTTCGGCAACCGCACCGTCTGCGGCATCGGACGGGGCGACTCGGCGATGCGCGTCGCCGGCCGCAGCCCCAACACCCTGGCCCGGCTCGGCGAGGCCATCGATGTCATCCGCGACCTCGCCGAGGGCCGGGAGGCCACCGTCGACGGGCAGCCGGTCCAGATCCCCTGGGTGAAGGACGGCAGACTGCCCGTCTGGATGGGCGCGTACGGCCCGAAGGCGCTCGCCCTGGCCGGACAGAAGGCCGACGGCTTCATCCTCCAGCTCGCGGACCCGTTCCTCACCGAGTGGATGATCAAAGCGGTACGGGACGCGGCGGCCGAGGCCGGCCGCGACCCCGGCTCCGTGACCATCTGCGTCGCCGCCCCCGCCTACGTCGGCGACGACCTCGACCACGCCCGCGAGCAGTGCCGCTGGTTCGGCGGCATGGTCGGCAACCACGTCGCGGACCTCGTCTCCCGGTACGGCGCGCACTCCGGGCTCGTCCCCGAGGCCCTGACCGAGTACATCGCCGGGCGGTCCGGATACGACTACAGCCACCACGGCCGGGCCGGCAACCCCGACACCACCTTCGTACCGGACGAGATCGTCGACCGGTTCTGCCTGCTGGGCCCCGCCGAGGCGCACATCGAGAAGCTGCGGGCCCTGCGCGACCTGGGCGTCGACCAGTTCGCGCTCTACAACATGCACGACGCGCGCGAGGCGACGATCGACGCCTACGGTGCGCGGATCATCCCCGCTCTGTCCGACTGACCCGCCCCCGTCCCGAGCGAAGGGTCCAGCCGCCATGACATCGACCGTCCCACCCCTTCCACCGCAGGACCCGATACCCGACGCCTCGGGCCGCATCGAACTCGCCCCCGGCGCCGTTCCCACCGACAACCGGTTCGTCAACGAGGACCTGTTGCCCGTTCCGCTGGAACGGCGCCGCTGGACGACGTACAACTTCACCGCGCTCTGGGTGGGCATGGCCCACAACATCCCGTCCTGGCTGCTCGCCTCCGGCCTGGTGGCCCTCGGCATGGACTGGAAACAGGCCGTGTTCACCATCGCGCTGGCCAACCTGATCGTGCTCGGGCCAATGCTGCTCACCGGGCACGCCGGACCCAAGTACGGCATCCCCTTCCCGGTGCTGGCCCGCGCCTCCTTCGGGCTGCGCGGCGCCAATCTGCCCGCCCTGATCCGGGCCGCGGTGGCCTGCGCCTGGTTCGGCATCCAGACCTGGATCGGCGGCGTCGGCATCTTCACCCTGCTGGGGAAGATCTTCGGCGGCTGGGCGAAGGCGTCCGAGATCGGCGGCCAGCCGTGGACGCTCTGGCTCTGCTTCGTCCTCTTCTGGGCGCTCGAACTCGCCATCATCTACCGGGGGATGGACGCTCTGCGCCGGTTCGAGAACTGGGCGGCACCGTTCGTCATCGTCGGCGCCGTCGTGCTGCTGGTCTGGGTCGCCGTCAAGGCGGGCGGCTTCGGCCCGCTGCTCGACCAGCCCTCGAAGCTCGGCTGGGGCAAGGAGTTCTGGCCGGTCTTCTTCCCCTCGCTGATGGGCATGATCGCCTTCTGGGCCACCCTCTCGCTGAACATCCCCGACTTCACCCGCTTCGGAGCCGGCCAACGCGCCCAGATCCGGGGCCAGTCGCTCGGCCTGCCGACCACGATGACGCTCTTCGCCCTGCTCTCGGTCCTGGTCACCTCCGGATCGCAGGCGGTGTACGGGGAAGCCATCTGGGATCCGGTCCAGCTCGTGGCCCGGACCGACAATGTCTTCGGGCTGCTCTACGCCCTGGTGACGGTGCTGGTCGCGACGGTCTCCGTGAACATCGCGGCCAACGTCGTGTCGCCCGCGTACGACCTGGCGAATCTCGCGCCCCGGTTCATCAACTTCCGTACCGGCGCGCTGATCACGGGCGTCGTCGGCGTCCTCATCATGCCGTGGAAGCTCACCGAGACACCCGAGCTGTACATCTTCACCTGGCTCGGGCTGGTCGGCGGTCTGCTCGGTACGGTCGCGGGCATCCTGATCGCCGACTACTGGATCGTCCGCCGCACCGTGCTCGACCTCGCGGACCTCTACCGCCCCGGCGGCCGCTACTGGTACACCAACGGCTGGAACTGGCGGGCTGTCGCGGCGTTCACCGTCGGCGGCGTCCTCGCCATCGGGGGCTCCCACTCCGCACCCGGGACGGGCCCGTTCCCGGCCGGCGGGCTGATTCCGTTCCTGAAACCGCTCGCGGACTACGGCTGGGCGGTCGGGCTCGCCTCGTCGCTGGTGCTGTACGTGCTGCTCAGCGGCCGGCCCGGCGTCACACCGGCGCGGACGTACGGCCCAGCAGGGCGCTGATGTCGTACGTCTGGTCCGGCGGCGGCGTGGTCGTGGGCACCGGCTTGTCGAAGGCCGAGAAGCCCACGACCGCGTCCGCCCCATCGCCCCGGACCGTGATCCTCAAGGGGTACGGCTTGCCGGTGGCCGCGACGTCCATCGTCAGCGTCCGACCGTCCCGCATCCTGGTCAGCGGCACCACCGGAGTTCCGTCGAGCGTGGTCCTGCGGCCCTTGTTCAGCGTCCCCCGGTCGTTGTCCGCGTTGTCGCTGACCAGCTTCCGGAACGTGTCCAGATCGCAGCCGTTCGACAGATTGCGCAGCCTCGGGTCGTCGGCCGAACCCTTCATGTAGCGCCCGTTCAGGATCGCGGCGAAGGCCGAACCACCGCCCGGGACCTGGTTCTTCCAGAAGTTCGCATCCGGCTTGATCCAGACGTCGTCGCCGCGCTTCACGATCCGGACCGACCCCTGCCTGTTGCCGAGATCCACCGATCCGTTGCAGTTGCCGTCCCGGTCCAGGGACAGCTCCAGGGTCATCGGCGGGCCGTGGTCGCCGAACTCGCCGCGGGCGCTCAGGTGCAGGGAACGGGCGCTCAGCAGGGCGTCGCGGGAGCGGTCCGCGATCTGCTGCGCGGAGAGTTTGTCGATGCCATCGTCCGCCCGTGCCGCACCACCGCCCAGGACGCTGCCGCCGGTGATTCCCAGCACGACGGCCGCCGCCCAGGCGGCCCGGAGTGTGCCGCTGTGTCGACCGGTCACGTCGCCTCCCTGGTAGTACCCGTAGGGCCTGTTCAGGTGCCATCCGATTCTTCCGAGCGTACGCCGGGGCGGATGTGGTCGCGCGGCGGAGCACACCACCACGGCGTATACACAGTGTGATGTTTTGCCTCGTTTTGGGCCGCAGGGGGTTGGGGACGGTTGTCGGCGCACCGGGTTCGTCATCAGCGAGGAGGAACAGGGAGACATGAAGCTGTCGATGGGGAGTGTGTCCAGGGCCGTACTCAGGGGCGTCGTCGTGGCAGGGGCGGCCACCGCGCTCGCGGTTCCCGCGACCGTCGCGACCGCCGGGCCGGCCGTGGCGACGCCGCCCGGTCTGTCCTGCGAGACCGGAAAGCACGAGATCGACAACTACACGGGCTTCGCGCTGTGCCGCAACGACGGCAGCACGACGCAGACCTTCTGGGTGCACCTGGTCTGTGGCTGGTCCCCGGACGTGGACGGCGAGCACGTCACCCTCAACCCCGGGCAGTCCGGCCAGTCCACCGCGCACTGTGCCGGCATCGGCACCGGGATCGGCGAGATCACCGTCCAGCCGTAGGCCGCTCGTGCCGCGCGGCACGGACGGGCCGAATCCGCGCCTCGGTATCCGCGCCTCGGTATGCGCGCGGCGCTATCCGCGCGTCGGCCGGATCGGCCGCTCACTACGGGCGGCCGGACCGGCCGGTCAGTACGGGCGGCCGGAGCGGCCGGTCAGTACGGGCGGCCGGAGCGGCCGGTCAGTACGGGCGGCCGGTCCCGCCGGTCACGGAGCGCTCCGTTCCAGCAGCGGGGGCAGCGCGGCGGCCAGCCGCTCCCGCAGCCGGTCCGGGCCGCCGTCCACCCACGGGTGCGCGGCGTGGAACGCGGACCAGTCCACCAACCAGTCCAGCACCGCCTCGGGGGTGAAGTCCGGCGCGTGCGGTCCCAGCACGGTGCGCAGCAGGCGTGGCGACAGGCGGGTCGCGTGGTGCTCCGCGAGCAGCACCGCGTCGTACAGGTCCTTGGCCCCCGACCGGCCCTCCGCCTCCTGGTCCTCGGCGAGCCACAGCAGCTTCCAGGCGAGCGAGAGCCCCGGGCCCGCGGTGCGGACCGGCGTCGGGGGCCCGCCGTCACCGCGCGGGCAGGCCGTCCACCCCGGGGCCTGGGGGAGCCGCTCGTCCTGGGCGAAGTCCATCCGCACCTCGCCCGGCGGCAGCCCGTCGGCCTCCCAGGGGACGACGACACGCACCCCGGGTGTCTCGTACTCCCGGTACGTCCACGTCCCGTCCGACTTCACCCGGAGCGGATCGATGCGAATCCCCTCGGGCAGCGGCGGACCGGCCGCCAGGGCGGCCACGACCTCCTCGGCGGGGGAGGACGGCGGATCCATCTCCTCCGCCTCCATCCAGCGCAGCCCCTCCGGCGCGAGCACCGGCCGGGTGCCGCCGGTGTCATGGCACTCGCCGTCCGTCAGCAGCTCGGGAGCGGCAGCGCCGTGCGCTGCCTCCGGCCACTGCTGGACGGCCTCCATCCCGTTGACGTACGGGTGGGGATCGAGGCCGTCGACGCAGCCGTCCGCCGGCGGCTCCACCACGATCCAGTCCAGATCGCCAGGCTCCCGCGCGGCGGCACCCACCCACGCCTGGAGCGGAACACTGCCGCGCAGGACCAGACCGTCGCCCCAGGGCGACTCCGCGATCGCCCGCAGCAGATGGTCCTGGACGGCGCGCCGGGCGGCCCGCCAGCGCGGCGCGAGCGACGGGTCGTCGTACGCCGGTTCGCCGGGAACGGGCCGGTCGTCCGCGCTCACCGGGAGACCCCGGCCGGCTCGTCCAGCCAGCCGGCGTCCACCGCCGGATGGTCGTCGTGCACCACGAACTCCTCCTCGAACTCCAGCACTTCGAGCCCGGCGGCGGCCAGCCCGCCCAGCAGCGCGTCGAGCTCGGCCCGCGCCTGCGGACGGCCCATCGCGTAGCAGCGCTGCGTGACGAACCGCTCATGGCTCCCGGGACCGGTGGTGCGGCGGGCATTGCGCGACAGACGCGCGCCGTGCCGCTCGGCCACCGCCCGCGCGAGGGCGAGCTGCGGCTCACCCGTCAGCAGCAGCTTGACGTGATGCTCGAAGTGGCAGTCGGGAGACAGCGCGGCGGCCTCGTCGGCCGTCCCCGGTATGTCCTCGTTCCACGGAGCGGCCTCGATCTTCACGCGTACGACGGGGAAGCCCGCCGCGCGCAGCTCGGCCGACCGGAGCCCGGCTGCGGCCCGCTGCCGGGAGAGCGAACCCCGGCCCCGTTCGGTCAGCATGGGCTGGTCGGGCGTGGCACCGCGGTCCAGAAGGATGTGGGTGAGCTTCAGGCCCTCGCGCTCCGCCCAGCGGCCCAGCCGGTCGGCCTCCCGGGCGCCCTCCGTACCTCCCCCGGCGGAAGGACCGAGGCGCACCGTCAGATGCGTCTCGAACTCGCCCTCGAACTCCGCTTCCACGCGCCCTCCACCAGTGCTTCTCACGGTCCGCTTCCGTCGCAGAACGTAGCAAGCGGCACTGACACTCCCCGGATGCGACCGGATACCTTCCCGGGCGCGCCGTGGAGGCACCGCGGCCACATTCCACCGAACGGTTGAGCGGACCGCTCATTCGTCGTTACCCTCCGGTAAGTTCGTCGGGGCACAGCAGGCGCGCCGCACAGGCGCTGCACAGGTGTCGTCCGACACGAGGAAGGCGGTCAGCCCATGTCCTCAACGGAAGCGGTGGAAACCACCGGACCGGCCGGCCCCACGGGACTCGCCGACAGCGCACGGGAGCTGGCCGAGGGCCGCACCACCTCCGTCGAGCAGGTGACCGCCGCGCTGCGCCGCATCGAAGCGAGCCGGAGCACCCTCAACGCCTTCCGGCACCTGCGTGCCGAGGCCGCGCTCGCCGAGGCCGCCGAGGCGGACCGCCGGCTCGCGGCGGGGGAGCGGCTGCCTCTGCTCGGCGTACCGGTCGCCGTCAAGGACGACACGGACGTCGCCGGGATGCCGACCTACTTCGGCTGCGACGGCGATCTGCCCGCCGCGACCGCGGACAGCGAGGCGGTACGCCGGCTGCGGGCGGCCGGGGCCGTGATCGTCGGGAAGACCAATTCCTGCGAGCTGGGCCAGTGGCCGTTCACCGAGGGCCCCGCCTTCGGCGCCACCCGCAACCCGTGGCACACCGGCCACACCCCGGGCGGCTCCTCCGGCGGCTCCGCGGCGGCCGTCGCGGCCGGTCTGGTGCCCGCCGCGCTCGGCTCGGACGGCGCGGGGTCCGTACGCATCCCGGCGGCCTGGACCCACCTCGTCGGCATCAAGCCCCAGCGCGGCCGGATCTCCGGCCACCCGCACATCGACGCCTTCCAGGGCCTGACCGTCAACGGACCGCTCGCCAGGACCGTCGCCGACGCCGCACTGCTGCTCGACGCGGTCGCCGGCTCCCACCCCGAGGACCAGCACCGGCCGCCGCCCGTCGCGGCGGCGGCCGCCGCCCGCCGCGACCCGGGCCGGCTGCGCATCGCCCTCGCCTGGCGCCCCCCGCTCACCCTCACCGGATCCGCGCCCCACCCCGATGTGCGACGGGCCGTCCTCGCAGTGGCCGAGGCCCTCGCCCGACTGGGCCACGACGTCCAGGAAGCCAGGCCCCACTACGGGCTGATCGGCCTCGGCTTCGTCCCACGCGCCACCGCCGGGATCGCCGAACTCGCCGCCCGCCACCCCGACCCCTCGCTGCTCGACCCGCGCACCCGCAGCGCACTGCGCACCGGCACCCGGCTCGGCGGCCGGGTGGTACGGGCGGCCAGGGAGCGCGAGGTGCGCCAGCACCGCAGGATCGGCGGGTTCTTCCGCCCGTCGCGGGGCGGCGCCGGGTACGACGTGCTGCTCACCCCGACGACCGCCCTGCCGCCGCCCCCGATCGGCCGCTTCGACGGGCTGAGCGCCTGGCGCACCGATCTGGCGATGACCGAGGCCTGCCCGTACGCCTGGCCCTGGAACGTACTGGGCTGGCCCGGCATCAACGTACCGGCCGGGTTCACCGGTGACGGGCTGCCCGTCGGGGCGCAGCTGCTCGGTCCGTCCCGCAGCGAGGAACGCCTGATCTCCCTAGCCGCCCAGCTGGAGGCCGACCGGCGCTGGTACGAGCACCGGCCCCCGGCCCCGCCCGCCCGGTCCGGGCCCGGGGCGGGGCGCTGACCCCCTCGTCCGGTCCCCGCGCCCGGGGCCGTGTCCGGCGCCGCTGTCGCTCGCACCCGAGCCCGGGAGGCGGGATCATGGGCAGGGAGCAGATGGGTGGTGTCCGGTATGGCGTGTGCAGGTCCGCAGTCGGCGCCCGGAGCCGAACCTTCCAGGCCCAGCACCCCCCGGCACCCCTACGACACGGCGAACGACGCGACCGTGGTGGTCGCCGGCAGCGGAACGGTCGTCGGCTGGACGCACAGCGCACAGGACCTGCTGGGCTACCGGGCCGCGGAGGTGGTCGGGCGGCCCGCGGGCTTCCTGCTCGCCATGCCCGAGGACCCGGTACGGGTGGCGGGGATCGCCGAGCGCTGCCGGGCGGGCGTGGGGTGGCGGGGAGTCGCGGACGTGCGGCGGCGCGACGGCAGCCGGATCGAGGTCGACCTCCGGGTATCGGCCTCCTTTCACCTGGACGGCCGGGAGTGCTTCCTGGTCTCCGGGCGTGAACGGCGGCCGGAGTGGACGGTCGGGCAGTCCGTGCTGGACGCCTTCCTGACCGGGTCGCCGATCGGCATGGCGGTGATGAGCCCGGACCTGCGCTACGTCTGGATGAACGACACCCTGGAACGCTTCGGCGGCGTCCCGCGCGAGCATCGGGTGGGCCACCGGCTGAGCGAGGTGCTGCCGGGGCTGGAGACCGAGGCCATCGAGACGCTGATGCGCGGTGTGCTGGACACCGGGATTCCCGTCATCGACTACGAGTACCTGGGCTGGACCTGGGCCGATCCGCGCCGCAAGCGCGCCTACTCCACGTCGTACCTGCCGCTGACCGACAGCGACGGTGGTGTCACAGGCCTGTGCTACATGGTCCTGGACGTCACCGACCGGTGGAACGCCCAGCAGCGCCTGGCCCTGGTCAACGACGCCGGGGCCAGCATCGGCTCCACCCTGGACGTGATGCGTACGGCCCAGGAACTGGCCGACTTCGCGGTGCCGCGGTTCGCCGACTTCGTGATCGTCGACCTGCTGGAACCGGTCGCCAGCGTCGGCGCGCCCGGTCCGTGGCCGCTGGGCACGGGGCTGTCCGGTGCGGAGCTGACCAGGTCCGGCGCCGTCCTCGCCGCCACCCGGCCGCAGATGCGCCGGGCCGGGATGAGTTCGGTGCGCGAGGGCTGCCCGGAGGCGGTCCGCCGGATCGGGGAACCGGTGGACTTCGTACCCCCGCCCCACGACATGCGGTTCCTCATCGACGGCGAGCCCCTCCTCATCCCGGTCCTCGACCCCGACGACAACGTATGGGCGGTCGAACAGCCCGCCAGGGCGGCGAGCATCGGGGAGTACGGACTCCACTCCCTGATCGCCGTACCCATGCGGGCGCGCGACACGGTGCTCGGTCTGACCACCTTCATCCGGTCGCAGAACCCCGCCCCGTTCGAACCGGACGATGTGCTTCCGGCCCGCGAGATGGTGGCGAGGGCCGCCGTGTGCGTGGACAACGCCCGCCGCTACACCCACGAGCACACCGCCGCGCTGACCCTCCAGCGCAGCCTGCTCCCGCACACGCTGCCCGGCGGAATGGCGCTGGACGTGGCCTCCTCCTACCTCCCGGCGGACGCCAAGGACGGTGTCGGCGGCGACTGGTTCGACGTGATCCCGCTGTCCGGGGCCCGGGTCGCCCTCGTCGTCGGCGACGTGGTCGGCCACGGCATCGGCGCCGCCGCCACCATGGGCCGGCTCCGCACCGCGGTGCACACCCTCGCCGACATGGACCTGCCGCCCGACGAACTCCTCGCCCACCTCGACGACCTGGTGCTCCGGCTCAGTGACGAGGAACCCGAGGGAGGGGAGCACGGCACCCCCGTACTCGGCGCCACCTGCCTGTACGCCGTCTACGACCCGGTCACCCAGCGCTGCACCATGGCACGCGCCGGCCACCCGCCGCCCGTCGTCGTCGCCCCGGACGGCCGGGTCACCTTCCTCGAACTGCCCGCGGGACCGCCGCTGGGCCTGGGCGGGCTGCCGTTCGAGACGGCGGAGACCGAACTGCCCGAGGGGAGCCTGATCGGCCTCTACACCAATGGCCTGATCGAGGGCCGCGACCAGGACCCCGAACTCGGCATGTCCCGCCTCGGCGGTGCCCTGGCACAGCGCGGACTGCCGCTCGACGCCCTGTGCGCAACGGTCGTGGATCAGCTGGTCCCCGTGCCCCAGCCCGACGACGTGGCCCTGCTGCTCGCCCGTACCCACGAGCTGAGCCCCGACCACGTCGTGTCCTGGGAGGTGGCCGACGACCCGGCCGCCGTCGCCGGGGTCCGGGCCCGGACCGCCCGCCAGCTGAGCGCCTGGGGCCTGGAGGAGCTGGAGATGACTACCGAGCTGATCGTCAGCGAGCTGGTCACCAACGCGGTGCGCTACGCCAGCGGGCCGATCAGGATCCGGCTGCTGCGCCAGTCCGCCCTGATCTGCGAGGTCTCCGACACCAGCAGCACCTCGCCGCGGCTCAGGCACGCCCGCACCACCGACGAGGGCGGCCGCGGCCTGTTCCTCGTCGCCCAGCTCACCCGCCGCTGGGGCACCCGCTACACCCCCGAAGGCAAGATCATCTGGACCGAACAGGAACTGCCCCGGCAGGAGCCACCCGCGGCAGGAGGCTGAAACCTGCCCGCGACCGGCCTCACGGCACCCGAGCGGTCCATTCCGTCGTGCCGAACTTCGTCCGCACCAGCTCCTCGGCCCGCGCCATCTCCTCGTCCGTCACCCTGCCCGGGGTGAGGCCGTGCCGGGTACGGAAGGAGTCGATCATCCGCTCGATGACGGCCTCGCGCGCCAGCCCCGTCTGACGGCGCAGCGGATCCACGCGCTTCTTCGCGCTGCTGGTGCCCTTGTCGGAGAGCTTCTCCTTGCCGATCCGCAGCACCTCCAGCATCTTGTCCGCGTCGATGTCGTACGACATGGTCACGTGGTGCAGCACGGCGCCTTCTCCGCCGACCACCCGCTTCTGGGCCGCGCCCGCGATCTTCCCGGCGTCCGTCGCGATGTCGTTGAGCGGCTGGTACCAGGCCCTGATGCCCATCTCGCCGAGCGCGCCGAGCACCCAGTCGTCGAGATAGGCGTAGCTGTCGGCGAACGAGAGACCGGAGACCAGGGCGTCCGGGACGGAGAGCGAGTACGTGATGGTGTTGCCGGGCTCCACGAACATCGCCCCGCCGCCGGACACCCGGCGCACCACCGTGATGCCGTGGCGGGCGGCGCCCGCCGGGTCGACCTCGTTGCGCAGGGACTGGAAGCTGCCGATGATCACGGCGGGGGAGTCCCACTCCCAGACCCTGAGCGTGGGCGGGCGGCGCCCCGCGGCGACCTCGGCGGTGATGACCTCGTCGAGGGCCATGTGGAGTGCGGGGGACTGCGGCGCCTCGTGGATGAGCTGCCAGTCGTAGTCGCTCCACTCGGTGGCGTGCGCGAGCGCCCGGCGTACGGCGACGGCGACGCCCTCGGAGGTCAGGCCGAGCATCACGGTCGAGGCGGGGAGCGCCGCGTCGATCCGGGCGGCGAGACCGGCGGTGTCGGTGTTGGCCGGGGCGCCCTCCAGTGCCGAGTCGATCGCGAGGATCGCCTCGTCGGGTTCGAGGAAGAAGTCCCCTGCGACCCGTACGTCGCGCAGCGCGCCGCCCCGGACATCGAGATCCACCACGACGAGCTTGCCGCCGGGGACCTTGTACTCACCGTGCACAGCCCTGCCTCCACATCTGCCCGACCGCCTCAGGAAACCCGGCCGACCGCATCACGGACCGGCCGGCTCATGAAGCGACCGCCTCACGAATCCGCGCCGAACAATTACGGCGCCATACGCATAACGTCACCCACCGTACGGTTTAGTTCCGCTCGGCTGCCGTGTTGTCCCCGGGAGCGCCGGGCAGTGATACGCGGACGGTGAGTCCGCCACCCGGGTTGGCGGTGAGGGCCAGGTCCGCGTGGTGGGCGCGGACGATGCCGGCGACGATCGCCAGGCCGAGGCCGTGGCCGCGGCGGGTGGGGTCCTGTTCGGCCAGGCGCCCGCTGCCGCGCAGGAACGGCTCGGTGAGGCGGTCGACCGTGTCGTCCAGCCGCGGTCCGGTGTTGGTGACGGTCAGGAGGGCGCGGCCGGGCCGGGCCGGGTCGGGGCCGGTGGTCAGGGAGAGCGTGCCGCCGGTGGGCAGGTTGTGCCGTACGGCGTTGTGGAGCAGGTTCAGGGTCAGCTGGCGCAGCAGTACGGCGTTGCCGGTGGAGGGGGCCGGACGGATGTCGGCGGAGAGGGTGATGTTGCGTGCCGCGGCTTCCTCACGGGCGGCGTCGACGGCTGCCCGGGCGGTGTCGGCGAGGTCCAGGTGTTCCATGGCGGGCGGGGTGTGTTCGAGGGCGGAGAGCCGCAGCAGGGCGTCGGTGATGTCGATGCCGCGCTGGTTGGTCTCGCGGAGCCGGGAGACGAGTTGGCGGTAGTCCTGGCCGTCGGGGTCGGCGACGGCCACGTCGAGCATGGTGCGGCTGACCGCGAGCGGGGTGCGCAGTTCGTGCGAGGCGTTGGCGGCGAAGCGCTGCTGGGCGTCGAAGGACCGCTGGAGGCGGGCGAGCATGTCGTCGAAGGTGTCGGAGAGCTCGGTGAACTCGTCGCGCGGGCCGGCGAGTCCGATGCGGTGGTCCAGGGAGCCGTGGGCAGCCCGGCGGGCAGCCCGGGTGATGTCCTGAAGGGGGCGCAGGACGCGGCCCGCGATGAGCCAGCCGGCGCCGAGCCCGACCAGCGCCAGGAGCAGCAGGGCGATGCCGGAGGCCTTGGCCAGGGCCCGGAGGATGTCCGGACGGGTGGCGATGGCCGCGGCCTGCGGGTTGACGTCGGCCAGCGGGTAGTAGGGCACGAAGCGCATGGCCAGGTAGACCATGGCCAGGCTGAGCGCCCCGGCGACGACGACGAACAGGGCGTAGGTGAGGGTGAGCTTCATCCGCGCGGTCAGCCGCCGCGGCCGCCGGGAGGGCGCCGGGCCCCCGGACCGGCCTTCGGGGCGGCCCCCGGACCGGCGTTTCGAGGAGACTTCGGCCGGGGCCGTGATGTCGTGTTCCCGGGGCGCCGGCCGGCGGTTCACCGGTCGCCCCCGGCCGGCTCGTCGAGACGGTAGCCGACGCCGGGCACGGTGTGGATGGCCGACGGTTCACCGAGCCGTTTGCGGAGCGTGGACATGGTGATGCGGACCGCGTTGGTGAACGGGTCGGCGTTCTCGTCCCAGGCCCGCTCCAGCAGTGTCTCCGCGCTGACGACACCTCCGCGCGCGGTCATCAGGACCTCCAGCACGGCGAACTGCTTCCTGGTGAGCGCCACGTATCGCCCGTCGCGGAAGACCTCCCGCCGGAACGGATCCAGCCGGATCCCGGCGCACTCGATGACCGGCGGCGTGCTGTCCTTGGGCCGGCGGGCCAGCGAGCGCAGCCGTACGACCAGTTCCTTCAGGTCGAAGGGCTTCGTCAGATAGTCGTCGGCGCCGATCTCGAACCCCGCGACCTTCTCGTCCAGGAGGCCCGCCGCGGTCAGCATGAGCACGCGGCAGCCGAGGCGCCGCTCGACGATCGCCCGGCACACGTCGTCGCCGTGCGTGCCGGGGATGTCGCGGTCGAGCACGACGACGTCGTACTCGTTCACATCGAGGCGTTCCAGGGCGGTGTCGCCGTCCCCGGCGATGTCGGAGGCGATGGCTTCGAGCCGCAGACCCGCCTGCACCGCCTCGGCGAGATACAGCTCGTCCTCGACAATCAGCACCCGCATACGGCCTCTCCTGCTCTGTGCCTCACCCGGCCGGTCGCCGGTCCGTCCGGCTGTCCCTGTTCCGGCGGTCCGGGATGACCGTCCCTATTCGAGCGGTCCGGGGATATCGAAAACGTATCGGGAAATCGAAACGGTCCGACAACACGGCCCACCGTTCACTGAAGCCATCGGTCCGCGGCACCCGCCGCGCTGTACGAGACGCCCGGAGGCCACCATGCATGACAACCCCGCCACGAACCGCCCCGCCACGGCAGCGCGCCGCTTCCCCGGCCGAATGGTGGCAGGAGCGGGAGCGGTCCTGGTGGTGGCGTTGACGGCGGCATGTGGCCTGACGAACCGGAACGAACCGGCCGCGCACGCCGACGCCACGGCGGACCGGACGCCGGGCGGCGGCGCGGCGACCGCGGAGGTCACCCAGGAGGGCGCCGACGAGGGCGCAGGTGAGGGCGCCGACGAGGGCGACACCCCGGACGGCCGTCGGCTCACCCCCTTCGACACCCGGTACCCGGCCATCGGCCGGCTCGACGAGCGACTGCTGAAGGCCGTACAGCAAGCGGCCCGGGACGCCCGCGACGACGGCATCGAATTCCGGGTCACCTCGGGGTGGCGCAGCAAGGAACACCAGCAGCGCCTGCTGGACGAGGGCATCGAGAAGTACGGGAGCGCCGAGAAGGCGAGGCAGTTCGTGAACACCCCGCAGAAGTCGACGCATGTGTCCGGGAAGGCGGTCGACATCGGCCCCACCGATGCCGATGACTGGCTCATCCGCAACGGCTCCGACTACGGCCTGTGCCAGGTCTACAACAACGAGATGTGGCACTTCGAGCTTCTGACCCGCCCCGGCGGCACCTGCCCGGCGCCCCTGAGCAACGCGGCCGGCTGAGCGGCACCGTGCTCAGCCCCCGTGAGTCCGAGCCCACTTCCGAAGGACATGTCATGGCCGATCTGCGCGAGGACCCGTACCCGGATGTGTACATCGGAGGCGGATTCTCCGACCCAGTTTCCTCGTCCTCCGACCCCGCCCGCTCCGGTTCCGGTCCCTCCGATCCCGCCCGCTCCGGTTCCGGTCCCTCCGATCCCGCCCGTTCCGGTTCCGGTCCCTCCGATCCCGCCCGTTCCGGTTCCGGTCCTGCGTCAGCACCGGACACGGACGGACGACCGCCCGGCCGGCTGCGCCGTTTGCGCGGCCGGGGCGACCGGCTCGGCCCGGGGCTCGGCCGGGACCGGATCCTGAGCGTCTTCGCCGTGGTGGTGGGGCTGGTGACGGTCTGTCACTCGCTCGTGCCCAACTCGCCGGGCAGTCTCGGCAGCCTGTTCGAAACCGTGCTGCCCTGGACCGGCCTGGCCGTACCCGTGCTGCTCCTGGCCGCACTGTTGCGCAGGTCCGTGTCGGCCGTGGTCGCGACCCTGCTGCTCGGTGCCGTGTGGTCCGCCATGTTCGCGGCCCCGTACTTCGGCGGACGGAGCGATGCCGAGCCGAATCTGACCGTCGTCACCCACAACGTCGGCGCCGCCAACTCCGACCCCGCCGCGACCGCCCGTACGCTGCTGGCCGCCGACCCCGACCTGGTGGCCCTGGAAGAAGTGACCGACGAAGCCCTGCCCGTCTACCGGAAGGTGCTGGACCGCCGGCTCGGCCACCGCGTGCACATCGGGACCGTCGCCCTGTGGAGCCGCTTCCCCATCACCGAATCCCGGCGCGTCACCATCGATCCCGGCTGGAGCCGCTCGCTGCGTGCCCAGGTACGGGGGCCGAACGGTCCCCTCGCCGTGTACGTGGTCCATCTGCCCTCGGTCCGGGTCGGCGCGTCCGGCTTCGCCATCGCGCGCCGGGACGAGACGCTCGCCGCTCTCGACCGGGCCGTCGACCAGGAGCGGCAGAAGAAGGTTCTCCTGCTGGGCGACCTCAACGGAGCGACCACCGACCGTTCCCTCGCGCCGCTGACGTCCCGGCTGAAGCCGGTCAAGGACGAGGCCGGGACCGGCTTCGGCTTCAGCTGGCCCGCGGCCTTCCCGATCGCCCGGATCGACCACATCCTCACCCGGGGCGTCACCCCCACCGACGCCTGGACCCTCCCCGCCACCGCCAGCGACCACCGGCCGGTCGCCGCCGACCTCAAGGCATAGGCAGTCCACCGCCCCTGGGGCGTACACCCCGCCGGGCCCCGTACGGAAGCCGCTTCGGGCACACCGGGCCGCGACCGTCCGGCCGGACGTTACGGGGTGGGGACCGTGGACGAACAGCAGTCGGCGTCACGGGCGGCACGCGGAGCATCGCGCTGACCCCGGACGACCGGGTTCCTCCTGTCGGGCGGCTCGGACGGCACGCTGCGTCTGTGGCAGCTCACTTGGGGCCCTGAACGCTGAGCAGCGGTCACCGGAACGGGCCGGCGGCGTACGGCCCCGATGGAGCCCGGCCGGTCCCGGTCCGTACCCGGGAGGGACGGCACGGACCGGGACCGGCCGGGCGGCGCCCTACGCGCGGCCTTGAGGCTGCTGCCCCGTGTCCGGCCTCGGGTCCACGGTGTCCTGCCGGCCCACGGTTTCGCCGCGGATGACCCTGGGCGCCCCTGCCTCACCCTCGGCCTTCCCCGTCTCCTTCATGGCCTTCGCCTCGGCCTTGAGGATGCGCGCCGACTTCCCGGCGGAACGGGCCAGATCGGGCAGGCGCTTGGCACCCAGGAGAACTATCACCACGATCAGAATGATCGCGATCTCGCTGATCCCGAACATCAGTCGTCACCACCCTCGTCATCGCCGTCGTCATCGTTGTCGCCCTCGAAGAAGTCCCCTGCCTCGTCCACGACTTCGGCGGCGACCATGCCCCCGACGACGCCGACCGCGAGCCCGGCCGCGCCCACCGCGACCGCTGTCCCCAGGCCCGGCCCCGAGCGGTGACCGCCGCCGTGATGCTGGTCCTCGTGGTGGCCGTGGCCGGGCTCGTGGCCGTGGTGTCCGGCGTACGGATCGCCGTGCCCGTACGAGGATCCCGCCGCATAGGCCGACCGGTGCTCGATCAGCTGCTGGAGCCAGCCCTCGACGAGAGCCCGCCAGTTCTGATGGTGGATTCCGTCGTGCGCGACCATGAACCGGTTGAGTGCGTCGTGCCCGTCGGAGAACAGCCCGCCGCGCCTGTCGGCCTCCAGGACCACTTCCATGCCGCCCGCGGTGGCGAGGAAGGTCACCTCGATCTCGTTGACCGCGTGTGCGTACTGCGGCGGCGGGGTCAGCTCGATCTCCTGGTAGAAGGGGAGTTGCTGGCCGGTGCCGCCGATGCGGCCGTACTCCAGATCCGCGGACCGGAAGCCGAAGCCGAGCTGTCCGAACGCTTCGAGGATCGCCTCCTGGACCGGCAACGGGCTCACCATGAGCCGGTCGAGATCACCCTTGTCCTTGGCCCCGGCGACCGACAGCTCCGTGTGCACGCCGAGCACGATGCCCAGGCTCTGCCCGTACAACTCGGTGATCGGTGTCTCCCACGGCAGCGTGACCGTGAACGGCACGCTGAGCTGCTCGCTCTCGGCCAGCCGGAAGCCGCCGCCGACGATGAGGCGCTCGAAGACCACGACGCGCTCCTCCTCACCGTCCTCGTGTTCGGCCTCCACCTGCGCGACGAGTTCCAGCGCGATGTGGTCGATGTCGAAGTCGGCGCCGCCGCCCTTGAGATGGACCAGGCCCGACAGCGGGCCGCCGGGAGCGGTCGCCCCGGTGGTGAGGACTGTGTCGACGGTTGGGCCGCCCACACCGAGCGAGCCGAGCAGTCGTTTGAACACCATGGCGGCGTCCACTCCCTTACGTGCGTACGAGGGGTACGGGGGAGCGCGGGAACGCCGAGGGAGGCTCCCGAGCTCTACAGACGTGTAGAGCATAGAGCCGTTCATGGAGCTTCCGGAGCCGCGGAGGGCCGGCGGGCGGGAAAGTCCGAAAAGGATCGCCCAGACGGTCCGGGCAGCCGCTTGACGAGCGCGTTTTACCGTGCCTTTACTCTGCCCGCGCTACTGCCCGCGACGGTGATCGGAAACGGTCCGGGGCCGTGCGGTGCGTGTGCACCGCGCGGCCCCGGACCGTCGGGAAGGAGAGGGGGGG
>NZ_JBHXTM010000024.1:81913-128480 GCF_042677325.1 Streptomyces sp. NPDC127117 | reverse complement strand
GGGTTTCCCCTTTACCCCAATCGAGGACACCCCCGACCGCCCCCCCCCCCCCGCGCCCGGGGCCGGGGGGTCGCTCGCGCGGGAACGCGGGACGTACTAGGCCTTGGCCTCGCCCAGCAGCTTCTGGAGCCGCGAGACGCCCTCTACGAGGTCGTCGTCGCCCAAGGCGTACGAGAGGCGCAGGTAGCCCGGAGTGCCGAAGGCCTCGCCCGGTACGACCGCGACCTCGGCCTCGTCCAGGATCAGCGCCGCCAGCTCGACCGAGGTGGCCGGGCGCTTGCCGCGGATCTCCTTGCCGAGCAGCTCCTTCACCGAGGGGTACGCGTAGAAGGCGCCCTCGGGCTCCGGGCACAGCACCCCGTCGATCTCGTTGAGCATCCGGACGATGGTCCGCCGGCGCCGGTCGAAGGCGGAACGCATCTCGGCGACCGCGTCCAGGCTCCCGGAGACGGCGGCCAGCGCGGCGACCTGGGCAACGTTGGAGACGTTGGACGTGGCGTGCGACTGGAGGTTGGTCGCGGCCTTGACGACGTCCTTCGGGCCGACGATCCAGCCCACCCGCCAGCCGGTCATCGCGTACGTCTTGGCGACGCCGTTGACCACGATGCACTTGTCACGCAGCTCGGGCACGATCGCGGGCAGCGAGGTGAACTTCGCGTCCCCGTAGACCAGGTGCTCGTAGATCTCGTCGGTCAGCACCCACAGGCCGTGCTCGACGGCCCAGTGGCCGATCGCCTCGGCGTCGGCCTCGCTGTACACGGCACCGGTCGGGTTCGAGGGCGAGACGAACAGGACGACCTTGGTGCGCTCGGTGCGCGCCGCCTCCAGCTGCTCGACGGAGACCCGGTATCCGGTGGTCTCGTCGGCCACGACCTCCACCGGGACACCGCCGGCCAGCCGGATCGACTCGGGGTAGGTGGTCCAGTACGGGGCGGGGACGATGACCTCGTCGCCCGGGTCGAGGATCGCGGCGAACGCCTCGTAGATGGCCTGCTTCCCGCCGTTGGTCACCAGGATCTGCGAGGCGTCGACCTCGTAGCCGGAGTCGCGCAGCGTCTTCTCCGCGATGGCGGCCTTGAGCTCCGGGAGCCCTCCTGCCGGGGTGTAGCGGTGGTACTTCGGGTTGCGGCAGGCCTCGACAGCGGCGTCGACGATGTAGCCGGGGGTCGGGAAGTCGGGCTCACCGGCACCGAAGCCGATCACCGGACGGCCGGCGGCCTTGAGGGCCTTGGCCTTGGCGTCCACGGCGAGGGTGGCGGACTCGGAGATCGCACCGATGCGGGCGGAGACCCGGCGCTCGGAGGGGGAAGTTGCAGCGCTCATGGACCCCATGGTTCCAGACCGTGATCCCTGTCGGCACAGCGGTTTCAGGGACCGGACACGACCCGGACAGCATGCGGACAACATGCGACCAGGAGCGGTCGGGAGCTATCTGTTCGACGCCGGGCCGCTGAGCACGTACACTCACCTGTCGTTGGCCTTCACCAGCCGCACCGTTCCTGCACCCGGGACATCCGGGGAGATGCGGTAGGTTGGTGGAAACCACAAAGGGTCGTAGCTCAATTGGTAGAGCACTGGTCTCCAAAACCAGCGGTTGGGGGTTCAAGTCCCTCCGGCCCTGCTACACACTCCTTCGCCAGGATGTGTGCGCATGTACGTACTTCAATGCACCGCCGTGCGGCTCCACCGGGCGCGGCACGGCCACGACCCGGAATCAGGTGAGAAGCGTGACGGACGCCGTGGGCTCCATCGACATGCCTGATGCCGAGGATGAAGTACCCGAGTCGAAGAAGAAGACCCGGAAGGGCGGCAAGCGCGGAAAGAAGGGCCCTCTGGGCCGCCTCGCGCTGTTCTACCGCCAGATCGTCGCCGAGTTGCGCAAGGTCGTCTGGCCGACTCGCAGTCAGCTGACGACATACACCACTGTGGTGATTGTCTTCGTCGTCGTCATGATCGGTCTGGTTACCGTGATTGACTTCGGATTCCAGCGGGTCATCAAGTACGTCTTCGGCTGATCCCGCGGAGGGCGCCTCATGGGCGCCCCTTTCGCATGTTCCACCCATTTGTATCCAGGAAGAAGCAGCCACCGTGTCTGACCCGAACCTGAACGACGCCGTCGAGCCGACGGCGGGCGCCTTCGAGTCCGCCGAGGACGAGCTCGACATCGTCGAGGCGGCGGACGCCGAGGAGCCGGACCAGGCCGAAGCTGCCGACGCCGCCGCAGGTGAGCCCGCCGAGCAGGCCGCCATGCACGCCGAGGACGAGGAAGAGGCCGCGGAGGCCGAGTCCGAGAGCGACGAGGACGACGAGGAAGAGGCCGAGCCGGCCGAGCCCGTCGACGCCGTCACCGCCCTGCGCGACGAGCTGCGCGGCCTTCCCGGCGAGTGGTACGTCATCCACACGTACGCCGGTTACGAGAAGCGCGTGAAGGCCAACCTGGAGCAGCGCGCCGTCTCGCTCAACGTCGAGGACTTCATCTACCAGGCCGAAGTGCCCGAGGAAGAGATCGTCCAGATCAAGAACGGCGAGCGCAAGAACGTCCGCCAGAACAAGCTCCCGGGCTACGTCCTGGTGCGTATGGACCTGACGAACGAGTCCTGGGGCGTCGTCCGCAACACCCCCGGCGTCACCGGCTTCGTGGGCAACGCCTACGACCCCTACCCGCTGACCCTGGACGAGATCGTCAAGATGCTCGCCCCGGAGGCCGAGGAGAAGGCCGCCCGCGAGGCCGCCGAGGCCGAGGGCAAGCCGGCTCCGGCCCGCAAGGTCGAGGTCCAGGTGCTCGACTTCGAGGTCGGCGACTCGGTCACCGTCACCGACGGCCCGTTCGCGACGCTGCAGGCGACGATCAACGAGATCAACGCCGACTCGAAGAAGGTCAAGGGTCTTGTCGAGATCTTCGGCCGCGAGACCCCGGTCGAGCTCAGCTTCGACCAGATCCAGAAGAACTAGCGGTTTCCCGCCAGTCTCTGGACACATGCCTACCGAGCAGGTCAGACCGGCTGCAAAGCCCGTCTGACCTGCTTGGTTTTTGGTCGCGCAGCTATACCCGTTATCGTTGTGCGGTATGCCTCCATCCGGATGACCGGAAGGCGGCGAAACACTCTCACTAGGACCCGGAGAGAGCAATGCCTCCCAAGAAGAAGAAGGTCACGGGGCTGATCAAGCTCCAGATCAACGCCGGTGCGGCCAACCCGGCCCCGCCGGTCGGCCCCGCGCTCGGCCAGCACGGCGTCAACATCATGGAGTTCTGCAAGGCCTACAACGCCGCGACCGAGTCGCAGCGTGGCATGGTCGTGCCGGTGGAGATCACGGTCTACGAGGACCGCTCCTTCACCTTCGTGACCAAGACTCCGCCGGCCGCGAAGCTGATCCTCAAGGCCGCGGGCGTGGAGAAGGGCTCCGGCGAGCCGCACAAGACCAAGGTCGCCAAGCTGACGGCTGCCCAGGTCCGTGAGATCGCCACGACGAAGCTCCCCGACCTGAACGCCAACGACCTCGACGCCGCGTCGAAGATCATCGCTGGCACCGCCCGTTCCATGGGCATCACGGTCGAAGGCTGATTCAGCCCCTCACACCCTCAGTGGTAGGGCCAAGCGCTGGCCCGCACCACGACTCCACACCCTGAAACCAACAGGAGTAGAAGTGAAGCGCAGCAAGAACCTCCGCGCTGCGGACGCCAAGGTCGACCGGTCGCGCAACTACGCACCGCTCGAGGCCGTCCGTCTCGCCAAGGACACCGCCTCCACGAAGTTCGACGGCACCGTCGAGGTCGCGTTCTGCCTGGGTGTCGACCCGCGCAAGGCCGACCAGATGGTCCGTGGCACCGTGAACCTCCCGCACGGCACCGGCAAGACCGCCCGGGTCCTGGTCTTCGCGACCGGTGACCGTGCTGCGGCCGCGGAAGCCGCTGGAGCCGACATCGTCGGCGCCGACGAGCTCATCGACGAGGTGGCGAAGGGCCGTCTGGACTTCGACGCCGTCGTCGCCACTCCGGACCTCATGGGCAAGGTCGGCCGCCTCGGCCGCGTGCTCGGTCCGCGTGGTCTGATGCCGAACCCGAAGACCGGCACCGTCACCCCCGATGTCGTGAAGGCTGTCAACGACATCAAGGGCGGCAAGATCGAGTTCCGCGTCGACAAGCACTCGAACCTGCACTTCATCATCGGCAAGACGTCGTTCGACGACACCAAGCTGGTGGAGAACTACGCAGCGGCGCTGGAGGAGATCCTCCGTCTGAAGCCGTCCGCCGCCAAGGGCCGCTACATCAAGAAGGCCACCCTGGCCACCACGATGGGCCCCGGCATCCCGCTGGACGCCAACCGCACCCGTAACCTCCTCGTCGAGGAGGACCCGGCCGCCGTCTGAGCCCCAGCGCTCGGCAGCAAGCCGCGTCACGTGTGACATTGACGGGCCCCGCAACCTTTCGAGGTGCGGGGCCCGTCCTTGTATCCGTATCGCCGGAGGCACTGTCGGACCCGTGCGTTAGCGTGAGGCCCCGACAGAGCCGAACGAGGGGTGGAAGCTGACATGAGGACCAGTACCGTGCGACGCGTGTGTCTGTCGGTGGCGGCGGCAGCGGCGCTGACGTCGGTCGCGGCCTGCAGCGGATCGGACAGCGGCAAGAGCGACAAGCAGGGCAGCGGCGTCGTCAAGGCCGACCCGATAGCCGCGCTGCTCGATGTGCAGAAGAAGACCGGTGGGGAGAACTCGGCGAAGGTCGAGGGCACCACTCAGATGGGCACCACCATGTCCATGAAGCAGACCGGCACCATCGACTGGACCGACGGTCTCACCGGCACCATGGAGATCACGTACACCGGCGGCAGCATGGCGGACGCCATGAAGCAGTCCGGCGGTACCGGCACGATGCAGGCCCGGTACTTCAAGGACGGCTACGTCGTCAACATGGGCGACGGCTTCGCGAAGCAGACCGGCGGCAAGCACTGGATCAGCTACAGCTACGCCGACCTCGCCAAGATGGCGGGCGCCTCCGGCGAGGCGATGAAGCAGCAGATGCAGAACACCACCCCCGACCAGGGTGTGAAGTCGCTGCTGGCCTCGGGCGACGTGAAGAAGGTCGGCAAGGAGGACGTGCGGGGCGTCTCCGCCACGCACTACTCCGGCACCGTCGACGTCGCCGCTCTGACCGCGAAGAACTCCGAGCTCGACGCCGACCAGCTGGAGCAGCTGAAGAAGCAGCTGAGCGACGCCGGCATCACCACGGAGACGGTCGACATCTGGGTCGACGACAACGACCTCCTGGTCAAGAAGACCGAGCGCGGCCAGATGAAGACCGGCGAGCTCAACTCCACCGTGTACTACAGCGACTACGGGTCGAAGGTCTCCGTCGAGCAGCCGCCGGCCTCGGACACGGTCGACTTCGCCGAGCTCCTGAAGCAGCAGCAGGGTGCGGGCGCGGGCGCGTCCTGAACCTCTCCCGCAGCACTGAACGGGACGGATTTGCTCGGCGCGACCCCGGTCGCGTACTCTCCTACAGAAGCCAAAGACCGCTGGTCGTTGCTGTGCTCTCGCAAGAGGGAGCAGCAACCGAAGGATCCGTTGAGTACGGGCGACCTGCGCAGGTGACTGTGGAAAGCTCCCGGATTCTTTCGGTCGAGCTACGCCCTGGCGCCTGCGCCGGGGCGTTTCGTCTTTCCCGGCCCCTTCTGAGCGGTCCTCATCACCCGGAAGGAGGCCGACGCTCATGGCAAGGCCCGACAAGGCTGCCGCGGTAGCCGAGCTCGCGGACCAGTTCCGCAGCTCGAACGCCGCTGTGCTGACCGAGTACCGGGGTCTCACCGTGGCGCAGCTCAAGACGCTGCGTCGTTCGCTCGGTGAGAACGCCCAGTACGCCGTGGTGAAGAACACGCTGACCAAGATTGCGGCCAACGAGGCCGGGATCACTTCGCTGGACGACCAGTTCACTGGTCCGACGGCGGTTGCCTTCATCACCGGTGACCCGGTGGAGTCGGCGAAGGGTCTTCGTGACTTCGCCAAGGAGAACCCGAACCTGATCATCAAGGGCGGTGTCCTTGACGGTAAGGCGCTGTCCGCCGATGAGATCAAGAAGCTTGCGGACCTCGAGTCCCGCGAGGTTCTGCTCAGCAAGCTGGCCGGTGCCTTCAAGGGCAAGCAGTCTCAGGCTGCTTCGCTCTTCCAGGCGCTGCCGTCGAAGTTCGTCCGCACCGCGGAGGCGCTTCGCGTCAAGCTCGAAGAGCAGGGCGGTGCCGAGTAACTCGGCTCGCGCAATGATCGTCGCCCACTAGGGAGACGGTCGCAGCGGGCCGAACGTACGCCCGCCTACATGTACATCCGGCACCTGCCGAATTAGTGGAAGGACGCCATCATGGCGAAGCTGTCCCAGGACGACCTGCTCGCGCAGTTCGAAGAGATGACCCTCATCGAGCTCTCCGAGTTCGTGAAGGCCTTCGAGGAGAAGTTCGACGTCACCGCCGCCGCGGCCGTCGCCGTCGCCGGTCCGGCCGGCCCGGGCGCCGTTACCGAGGCCGTCGAGGAGAAGGACGAGTTCGACGTCATCCTCACCGGCGCCGGCGAGAAGAAGATCCAGGTCATCAAGGTCGTGCGTGAGCTGACCTCGCTGGGCCTGAAGGAGGCCAAGGACCTCGTCGACGGCACCCCGAAGCCGGTCCTCGAGAAGGTCGCCAAGGAGGCCGCCGAGAAGGCTGCCGAGTCCCTCAAGGCCGCCGGCGCTTCCGTCGAGGTCAAGTGACTCAGGGAGTCTGCTGACTCCTTCTGACTGCCTGTGCCGCACGGCACGGACGTCAAAACGCGAAGGGCGATCACCCATCCGGGTGGTCGCCCTTCGGCGTACCCGAGGCGGCTGCCTTGCTCTTCCGGCGGCGACGAGTATGGTGATCTTCGCCGTTGCCTCTCAGGAGCGGCCGACCGGCGCCGGGAGGCGGTCGGGTGAGGACCTCGGGGCGTTGTCCCCGCAGGGGGGCCTTGACGAACCGCACGCGGCGCGCAATTCTCAGGACGCGTCGTCACATCGATCCGAATCCGAGGCATGGATCGTGGGCGAAGCGGGCAGTAAAGAAGAGTGCACCACGCGCAAGGGCTAGCCATAGGTGTTGAGAACAGCTGTTGAGAGCAACGTGGGTCTCTGAGAACCCCGACTGGACATCAGTGTGCCGTTTGGCTACACTGACCCTTTGCGCTGCCTGTTAGCTGCCTCCTGCCCGTCACCAGGGGCATGCCCTCGCTTGAGCACCGATGACTGATCGTCTCTGACCTGGCCTTATTCGGTCGAATCAGGAACCGACTGTCATCGTGTCCGGCTTGGGACCGGTACGCGCGTAGTGAGTCCGAGCCCTCGGAAGGACCCCCTCTTGGCCGCCTCGCGCAACGCCTCGACCGCGAATACGAACAACGGTGCCAGCACCGCCCCGCTGCGCATCTCCTTTGCAAAGATCAAGGAGCCCCTCGAGGTTCCGAACCTCCTCGCGCTGCAGACCGAGAGCTTTGACTGGCTCCTCGGCAATGCCGCATGGAAGGCTCGCGTCGAGGCTGCTCTGGACAGTGGACAGAACGTCCCGACCAAGTCCGGCCTTGAAGAGATCTTCGAGGAGATCTCGCCGATCGAGGACTTCTCCGGGTCGATGTCGCTGACTTTCCGCGACCACCGCTTCGAGCCCCCGAAGAACTCGATCGACGAGTGCAAGGAGCGCGACTTCACGTTCGCCGCCCCGCTCTTCGTCACCGCCGAGTTCACCAACAACGAGACCGGCGAGATCAAGTCCCAGACGGTCTTCATGGGCGACTTCCCGCTCATGACCAACAAGGGCACCTTCGTCATCAACGGCACCGAGCGTGTCGTCGTGTCGCAGCTGGTCCGCTCGCCGGGTGTCTACTTCGACTCCTCCATCGACAAGACGTCCGACAAGGACATCTTCTCCGCCAAGATCATCCCGTCCCGGGGTGCCTGGCTGGAGATGGAGATCGACAAGCGCGACATGGTCGGTGTCCGCATCGACCGCAAGCGCAAGCAGTCCGTCACCGTTCTCCTGAAGGCTCTCGGTTGGACGACCGAGCAGATCCTGGAGGAGTTCGGCGAGTACGAGTCGATGCGCGCCACCCTGGAGAAGGACCACACCCAGGGCCAGGACGACGCGCTGCTCGACATCTACCGCAAGCTGCGTCCGGGCGAGCCGCCCACCCGTGAGGCCGCTCAGACGCTGCTCGAGAACCTCTACTTCAACCCGAAGCGCTACGACCTCGCGAAGGTCGGCCGCTACAAGGTGAACAAGAAGCTCGGCGCCGACGAGCCGCTCGACGCCGGTGTGCTCACCAGCGACGACGTCATCGCGACGATCAAGTACCTGGTCAAGCTGCACGCCGGTGAGACCGAGACGGTCGGCGAGTCCGGTCGCTCGATCATGGTCGAGACCGATGACATCGACCACTTCGGCAACCGTCGTATCCGTAACGTCGGTGAGCTGATCCAGAACCAGGTCCGTACGGGTCTCGCCCGTATGGAGCGCGTCGTGCGCGAGCGCATGACCACTCAGGACGTCGAGGCGATCACGCCGCAGACCCTGATCAACATCCGGCCGGTCGTCGCCTCCATCAAGGAGTTCTTCGGCACCAGCCAGCTGTCCCAGTTCATGGACCAGAACAACCCGCTGTCGGGCCTGACGCACAAGCGTCGTCTCAACGCCCTCGGCCCGGGTGGTCTCTCCCGTGAGCGGGCCGGCTTCGAAGTCCGTGACGTGCACCCGTCGCACTACGGCCGCATGTGCCCGATCGAGACGCCCGAAGGCCCGAACATCGGTCTGATCGGCTCGCTGGCCTCCTACGGCCGGATCAACGCGTTCGGCTTCATCGAGACGCCGTACCGCAAGGTCGTCGACGATCAGGTCACCGACGAGGTCGACTACCTGACCGCCGACGAGGAGGACCGCTTCGTCATCGCGCAGGCCAACGCGCCGCTGACCGACGAGCTCCGGTTCGCCGAGTCCCGCGTGCTGGTCCGCCGCCGTGGCGGCGAGGTCGACTACGTGCCCGGCACGGACGTCGACTACATGGACGTCTCGCCGCGCCAGATGGTGTCCGTCGCGACCGCGATGATCCCCTTCCTGGAGCACGACGACGCCAACCGTGCCCTCATGGGCGCGAACATGATGCGTCAGGCGGTGCCGCTGATTAAGTCGGAGGCCCCGCTCGTCGGCACCGGCATGGAGTACCGCTGCGCCACCGACGCCGGTGACGTGCTCAAGGCCGAGAAGGACGGTGTGGTCCAGGAGGTCTCCGCGGACTACATCACCGTGACCAACGACGACGGCACGTACACCACGTACCGCATCGCCAAGTTCATGCGCTCCAACCAGGGCACCTCGGTCAACCAGAAGGTTGTCGTCTCCGAGGGCGACCGGGTCGTCGCCGACCAGGTCCTCGCCGACGGTCCGGCCACCGAGAACGGTGAGATGGCCCTCGGCAAGAACCTGCTCGTGGCGTTCATGCCGTGGGAGGGTCACAACTACGAGGACGCGATCATTCTGTCGCAGCGCCTCGTGCAGGACGACGTCCTCTCCTCGATCCACATCGAGGAGCACGAGGTCGACGCCCGTGACACCAAGCTCGGCCCGGAGGAGATCACCCGGGACATCCCGAACGTCTCCGAGGAGGTCCTCGCCGACCTCGACGAGCGCGGCATCATCCGTATCGGTGCCGAGGTCGTCGCCGGCGACATCCTCGTCGGCAAGGTCACGCCCAAGGGTGAGACCGAGCTGACCCCCGAGGAGCGCCTGCTCCGCGCGATCTTCGGCGAGAAGGCGCGCGAGGTGCGCGACACCTCGCTGAAGGTGCCGCACGGTGAGATCGGCAAGGTCATCGGCGTCCGCGTCTTCGACCGCGAAGAGGGCGACGAGCTGCCGCCGGGCGTGAACCAGCTGGTCCGCGTCTACGTCGCGCAGAAGCGCAAGATCACCGACGGTGACAAGCTCGCCGGCCGTCACGGCAACAAGGGCGTCATCTCGAAGATCCTGCCGATCGAGGACATGCCGTTCCTGGAGGACGGCACCCCGGTCGACATCATCCTCAACCCGCTGGGTGTCCCGTCCCGAATGAACCCGGGACAGGTCCTGGAGATCCACCTCGGCTGGCTCGCCAGCCGCGGCTGGGACGTCTCCGGCCTCGGTGACGAGTGGGCCAAGCGCCTGCAGGCCATCGGCGCCGACCAGGTCGCCCCCGGCACCAACGTCGCCACCCCCGTCTTCGACGGTGCGCGCGAGGACGAGATCTCCGGTCTCTTCGAGGCCACGATCCCGAACCGCGACGGTGACCGCCTGGTGCAGCCCTCCGGCAAGGCCAAGCTGTTCGACGGCCGCTCCGGCGAGCCGTTCCCGGACCCGGTCTCGGTCGGCTACATGTACATCCTCAAGCTGCACCACCTCGTCGACGACAAGCTGCACGCTCGTTCGACGGGTCCGTACTCCATGATCACCCAGCAGCCGCTGGGTGGTAAGGCTCAGTTCGGTGGTCAGCGATTCGGTGAGATGGAGGTGTGGGCCCTTGAGGCTTACGGCGCCGCATACGCCCTCCAGGAGCTCCTGACGATCAAGTCCGACGACGTGACCGGCCGCGTGAAGGTCTACGAGGCCATCGTCAAGGGCGAGAACATCCCCGAGCCCGGCATCCCCGAGTCCTTCAAGGTGCTCATCAAGGAAATGCAGTCGCTCTGCCTCAACGTGGAGGTGCTGTCCTCGGACGGCATGTCCATCGAGATGCGCGACACGGACGAGGACGTCTTCCGCGCGGCGGAGGAGCTCGGTATCGACCTGTCCCGGCGCGAGCCGAGCAGCGTCGAAGAGGTCTGACGGGTTGGCCGGCCGGATCCCAGTGATCCGGCCGGCTCTCCCCGGACCCGTTCAGACCATTGCTGAAGTGCCCCGATTTCTCGCCTGACGCGAGGGGGCTCGAACCCCCGAAAGAGGGATTGACGACAAGTGCTCGACGTCAACTTCTTCGACGAGCTGCGGATCGGCCTTGCCACCGCGGACGACATCCGGACCTGGTCCCACGGCGAAGTGAAGAAGCCGGAGACCATC
The DNA here is from genome assembly GCF_042677325.1 of Streptomyces sp. NPDC127117. Taxonomy (NCBI): domain Bacteria; kingdom Bacillati; phylum Actinomycetota; class Actinomycetes; order Kitasatosporales; family Streptomycetaceae; genus Streptomyces; species Streptomyces sp. NPDC127117. The sequence goes on along the minus strand of NZ_JBHXTM010000024.1, from coordinate 117,411 downwards.
AACTACCGCACGCTCAAGCCCGAAAAGGACGGACTCTTCTGCGAGAAGATCTTCGGTCCGACCCGGGACTGGGAGTGCTACTGCGGCAAGTACAAGCGTGTCCGCTTCAAGGGCATCATCTGTGAGCGCTGTGGCGTCGAGGTCACGCGCGCCAAGGTGCGCCGTGAGCGCATGGGTCACATCGAGCTTGCCGCTCCCGTCACCCACATCTGGTACTTCAAGGGCGTCCCGTCGCGCCTGGGCTACCTCCTCGACCTCGCGCCGAAGGACCTTGAGAAGGTCATCTACTTCGCCGCGTACATGATCACGTTCGTGGACGAGGAGCGCCGTACGCGCGACCTGCCGTCGCTGGAGGCGCACGTCTCCGTCGAGCGTCAGCAGATCGAGAACCGCCGCGACGCCGACCTGGAAGCCCGCGCCAAGAAGCTCGAAACCGACCTGGCCGAGCTGGAGGCCGAGGGCGCCAAGGCCGACGTGCGCCGCAAGGTGCGCGAAGGTGCCGAGCGCGAGATGAAGCAGCTGCGCGACCGTGCGCAGCGCGAGATCGACCGTCTCGACGAGGTGTGGAGCCGCTTCAAGAACCTCAAGGTCCAGGACCTGGAGGGCGACGAGCTGCTCTACCGCGAGCTGCGTGACCGCTTCGGCACGTACTTCGACGGCTGCATGGGCGCCGCCGCCCTGCAGAAGCGCCTGGAGTCCTTCGACCTCGACGAGGAGGCCGAGCGCCTCCGCGAGATCATCCGTACCGGCAAGGGCCAGAAGAAGACCCGTGCGCTCAAGCGCCTCAAGGTCGTCTCCGCGTTCCTGCAGACCAGCAACAAGCCCAAGGGCATGGTGCTCGACTGCGTGCCGGTCATCCCGCCGGACCTGCGTCCGATGGTGCAGCTGGACGGTGGCCGCTTCGCGACCTCCGACCTGAACGACCTGTACCGCCGTGTGATCAACCGCAACAACCGCCTCAAGCGTCTCCTTGACCTCGGTGCCCCCGAGATCATCGTGAACAACGAGAAGCGGATGCTGCAGGAGGCCGTCGACGCGCTGTTCGACAACGGCCGCCGCGGTCGCCCGGTCACCGGTCCCGGCAACCGCCCGCTCAAGTCCCTCAGCGACATGCTGAAGGGCAAGCAGGGTCGATTCCGTCAGAACCTTCTCGGTAAGCGTGTGGACTACTCCGCGCGTTCCGTGATCGTCGTCGGCCCGCAGCTCAAGCTGCACCAGTGCGGTCTGCCGAAGGCCATGGCGCTGGAGCTCTTCAAGCCGTTCGTGATGAAGCGCCTGGTCGACCTGAACCACGCGCAGAACATCAAGTCGGCCAAGCGCATGGTCGAGCGTGGCCGCACCGTGGTGTACGACGTCCTCGAAGAGGTCATCGCCGAGCACCCGGTGCTGCTGAACCGTGCACCCACCCTGCACCGACTCGGCATCCAGGCCTTCGAGCCTCAGCTGGTCGAGGGCAAGGCCATCCAGATCCACCCGCTCGTCTGCACCGCGTTCAACGCGGACTTCGACGGTGACCAGATGGCCGTCCACCTGCCGCTCTCCGCGGAGGCGCAGGCCGAGGCCCGCATCCTGATGCTGTCCTCGAACAACATCCTGAAGCCGGCCGACGGTCGTCCCGTCACCATGCCGACCCAGGACATGGTGCTGGGCCTGTTCTTCCTCACCACGGACGAGGAGGAGCGCAAGGTCATCGGCCAGGGCCGTTCCTTCGGCTCCACGGCCGAGGCGATCATGGCCTTCGACGCCCGCGAGCTGTCGCTCCAGGCGAAGGTCGACATCCGCTTCCCGGTGGGCACCATCCCGCCGCGCGGCTGGGTGCCGCCGGTCGCCGAGGAAGGCGAGCAGGAGTACCAGCAGGGCGACACGTTCCGGCTGCGTACGTCCCTGGGCCGCGCGCTCTTCAACGAGCTGCTGCCCGAGGACTACCCGTTCGTCGACTACTCGGTCGGCAAGAAGCAGCTCTCCGAGATCGTCAACGACCTCGCCGAGCGCTACCCCAAGGTCATCGTGGCGGCGACGCTCGACAACCTGAAGGCGGCGGGCTTCCACTGGGCGACCCGTTCCGGTGTCACCGTGGCCATCTCCGACGTCGTGGTCCCCGAGGCCAAGAAGGCGATCGTCGCCGGCTACGAGGCGCAGGACGAGAAGGTCCAGAAGCAGTACGAGCGCGGTCTGATCACCAAGGACGAGCGCACGCAGGAGCTCATCGCGATCTGGACCAAGGCGACCAACGAGGTTGCCGAGGCGATGAACGCGAACTTCCCCAAGACGAACCCCATCTTCATGATGGTTGACTCGGGTGCCCGAGGAAACATGATGCAGATGCGTCAGATCGCCGGTATGCGTGGTCTGGTGTCCAACGCCAAGAACGAGACGATCCCGCGTCCCATCAAGGCGTCCTTCCGTGAGGGCCTCACCGTTCTGGAGTACTTCATCTCCACGCACGGTGCCCGTAAGGGTCTGGCGGACACCGCCCTGCGTACCGCCGACTCGGGTTACCTGACCCGTCGTCTGGTGGACGTCTCGCAGGACGTGATCATTCGCGAGGAGGACTGCGGCACCGACCGCGGCCTCAAGCTGAAGATCGCCGTCAAGGGTGCGGACGGTGTGCTCCGCAAGACGGAGGACGTCGAGACCTCGGTCTACGCCCGCATGCTCGCCGAGGACGTCGTCGTCGACGGCAAGGTCATCGCGCCTGCCAACGTCGACCTCGGTGACGTCCTGATCGACGCCCTGGTGGGCGCCGGCGTCGAGGAGGTCAAGACCCGCTCGGTCCTGACCTGTGAGTCCGCGGTCGGCACCTGTGCCTTCTGCTACGGGCGCTCGCTCGCCACCGGCAAGCTGGTCGACATCGGTGAGGCGGTCGGCATCATCGCCGCCCAGTCCATCGGTGAGCCCGGTACCCAGCTGACGATGCGTACCTTCCACACCGGTGGTGTGGCCGGTGACGACATCACCCAGGGTCTGCCCCGTGTCGTCGAGCTCTTCGAAGCCCGTACGCCCAAGGGTGTCGCCCCGATCTCGGAGTCCGCGGGCCGGGTCCGGATCGAGGAGACCGAGAAGACCAAGAAGATCGTGGTCACGCCGGACGACGGCAGCGACGAGATCCCCTTCCCGATCTCGAAGCGTGCCCGTCTGCTGGTGGGCGAGGGCGACCACGTCGAGGTGGGCCAGAAGCTCACCGTGGGTGCCACCAACCCGCACGACGTGCTGCGGATCCTCGGTCAGCGCGCGGTCCAGGTCCACCTGGTCGGCGAGGTCCAGAAGGTCTACAACTCGCAGGGTGTGTCGATCCACGACAAGCACATCGAGATCATCATCCGGCAGATGCTGCGCCGGGTGACGATCATCGAGTCCGGCGACGCGGAGCTGCTGCCGGGCGAGCTCGTCGAGCGCTCGAAGTTCGAGACCGAGAACCGTCGTGTGGTCACCGAGGGCGGTCACCCCGCCTCCGGCCGTCCGCAGCTGATGGGTATCACCAAGGCCTCGCTGGCGACGGAATCCTGGCTGTCGGCCGCCTCCTTCCAGGAGACGACCCGAGTCCTGACGGATGCGGCGATCAACGCCAAGTCCGACAGCCTCATCGGCCTCAAGGAGAACGTCATCATCGGTAAGCTCATCCCGGCCGGTACGGGCCTGTCCCGCTACCGCAACATCCGGGTCGAGCCGACCGAGGAGGCCAAGGCCGCGATGTACTCGGCCGTCGGCTACGACGACATCGACTACTCGCCGTTCGGCACGGGCTCCGGCCAGGCCGTTCCGCTGGAGGACTACGACTACGGTCCGTACAACCAGTAAGCGAGTCGCTTGACCGACCGGAGGGCGGTCACCCCGTTTCGTACGGGGTGGCCGCCCTCCGGCGTTTTCCGGTGTGCGGGGGCGGGGCGCGGCTACAGGTAGTGCCGCAGGTGGTGCAGCCGGGTCGGGTAATCGGGGTGGGCGGAGAGCAGCCGGGCAGGTGTCGAAGCGCGCTCCGCCCGCTCTTCCGCGGCGGCGAGCGTCATCTGCCGCGCCCGGGTCTCGCCCGTGTGCATCATCTCCAGCACCTCGGCCAGTTCCGGCGCGAATCCGAGTGCGGCGGCGTGGCGGTCGGCCCGCAGTTCGGCACGGCGTCCCACCGCTGCCGACAGATACGGGAGCACCAGAAGCAACGGAAACCCGTACAGAAAGGCGGCCGCGGTGGAGGCGAGCCCGCCGATCGCAAGGAGCAGGACGCCGACGGCCAGGTAGACGGCACACCGGGCAGGCGTGACGACGGAGCGGGCCATCGCGCCCAGGGCGCGCCGGAGAGCCCGGCCCGGCAGCCCGTACCACTGGCTCAGCAGCGACGACCACGCATGACCGCCGGTGTGGTGACCCAGTTCATGGGCGAGTACGGCGGCCAGTTGGCCGCTCGGCAGCTGCTCCAGTGCGAACCGGGTGACCCCCACGATGTGGCCCGCGGCGGCGTACGCGTTGAGGTCGTCGCTCTCCTCGACCCAGAGCTGATACGGCGCTCCGTCGATCCCGGCGATGGCCGTCACCTCCCGCCAGACCGGCTCCAGCCGGGCGGCCTCCTGGGGCATCGGGCGGCGGAGCCCGAGCAGGTAGCGGGCGAGGAGATCCTCCGTGGGCCGGTGGAAGACCAGGGCGCCGGACGCAAGCCAGAGCACGGCCGGTATCCAGAACGGCAAGCCGAGGCAGGCGTCCAGGATCGTGCTCACGAGCAGCACCACGAGCGCGCTCGTCAGGAAGGCGGGCAGGGCCAGCGCCAGTTGTCCGAGTGCGGTGATGTCGACACTCCGCTGGCGCGCCGTGTAGTACACACGTCGGCCCGGCCCGTGCTCGTAGACCAAGTCATCAGGTGGGTGTGGTGCCGCGGCGTTCAGGTGTGGGCCCGGGGGCTGAACGGGCCCGTCGCCCGGGTCCTGGGGGTGAGCCGGCGGTGGAGTCATGATCATCCTTTGGCAGGAGGAGTGTCAGCCGAGGAGCAGCGAGGCGGGGAGCAGGAAGGTGCCGATGGAGTAGGCGAGAACCCCCGCACGTATCCACTGGTGTTTGCAGACGGCGATCCGGCTGGTTTCGGTCAGGGCCGTGACGAGTGCCGTGGTCCGGGCGCTCTCGGTGGCGTCGAGCGCTTCCGGTAATTGGTTCTGCCGGGCGGCGCGCCGGATGTCCCCGAAGTAGGTGAGCGGGGCCCCGGGAACCCAGGTACTGCCGCGGTAGCGCGGGAGTACGGCCATCAGCATGGAGAGCAGCGCGGTCGCCAGCCCGCCGGTGCCTGTCCACCACAGGGCCGTGCCGGAGGCGGAGAGCGCGCTCGGTCGCCACTCGCTGCCCGCCAGCCAGCCGCTGATCACGCCTGCGGTCATGCCGAGCGCGGCGACCAGTACGGACGCCTTGCTGTCGGCCCGTGCGATCTCGGACCGCAGATCGAGGAGGAGCCGCGTCCCGGCATCGGTGTTCCGGACCGGTGATCCGTCCGTCATGTGACGTGGTCCTCCTGGCCCGGCGCTCCTGCCACGTCCGTGGCCCGGGGCGTGTCCGATGTGCTCGGCGGATTCGCAGCCTCGGCCACGTCGGTCGTCCCGTCCCGGTCAGCTGTTCCGATGGCCTCCGCCGCCGTGTCCGCGCACACGTCCTTCGCACCGGCCGACGGCGTGGCGGCGCCCGCCGGTCTCAGAGGCGAGTTGCCATAGCCAGGCGGCGGCTGCCAGCCCTGGAAGGGAATCGACGGAGCGGCCGTCTCCGGATCCGCCCCGCGGACGGGCGTCCCGCCGAGCCGGTGCTCCCGCACGCCGTCGGCCGGATCGAAGCCCGGCCGGGACGTGCCCCGGACGACCGCTTCCGGTACCGCTCTCGACGCGTCCTGCGGCATCGACACGGTCAGCCGGCCTTCGGCCGTGCTCTGCGCGGTGACCCCGGGAAGGTGCTGGTTCAGTACGTCGATCAATGCCTGGAGGGCCCTCTTCTTCGGCGCCTCCAGTTCGTGGTTCTCCGCGCTGTCGCCCTTCAGCAGCTCGCCCGCCAGCTCCATCTGCGCCTTGATCATGTGCAGTTGGTCCTGGCGCAGGCTGGCCACCACGGTCTTGGTGTCTTCGGGATGGTCGGCCAGGTGCAGCGCCCAGGCCCGGACCCCGCCCTGTTCCAAGTGCTTTTCGTAGAAGGAGATCTTCTCCGCGTTCACCTGCTGCAGCTCCATCTGGCGGCGGGCCCGGTCGACCGCCTCCGTGTGCTGCCGCTTCTGCTGTTGCAGCCTCAGCTCGTGCTGAAGCTCCTCGAATTCGGTCGCGCGGCCCCACTGCAGCGCGTCCTGCTCCCTGACGCGCCGGTCGATCGCGGCATCGTGCTCCCGGCCGCGTCGCTCGGTGTGGACCTGCTCGGTGGCCGCATGGTCGATGGCCCTCATGCGCCGCACATGGTCGATGACCCCCTGATCCCCGCTCAGCCGTACGGTCCAGGTCACCGCGAGTCCCGCCCGGGTGCCGAGTGCGCCCTGTGCGCGCACTTCCCTCAGCAGTGCTTCTTCGGCCTCCGCGCTCCGGGAGGCGGGGTAGCGGCGGGTGACGGACCGGGCCGACTGCTCCAGTTCGCCGATCAGCAGCCGTGGTACGTCACGGTGCCGGCTCGCCACGAACAGCGCGGGATCGACGACCTGCCACGACAGCTCGACGACCACTGCGAACTCGAAGGCGTCGTCGTCGCTCGGCAGGCCGATCACCTCGCGCACGGGATGGACACCCATGTCGACCTCGTACACCGAGGTGTATCGCTTCGCGGCGGCTCCGGCCCGGGTGGGGCGGAGCGGCGGGAGGTAGGTGTCGTACGAGCCGTCCGGGGCCGAGAAGACCAGGGCGTGGTCGATGCGGGTGAGCGGGCGGCGGGCGAATCCGAACCGGGACAGCTGCCGGACCGTGACCACCGGGTCGGTCAACCGCGTTGCGCGGTCGGCCCGTTGGTCCCAGTCGGGTGCTCGGCGGAATTCGGGCATGGGCACTCTCCTGTTGCTGTGTGTGGGATCGCAGGTCAGGGATGAGGCAGGACGGCCAGTAGCCGGCCTGCCACGGGCGGTGGATCGGTGCCGTCCTCGCCGGGCATCGTCCGCAGGAGATGGCTCAGCCGCCGGTGCTCCGACGACGTGGTGGCGAGCGAGGGCAGCAGGGCGGCGAGCGCCCATTCCGTGCCGGGGTCGTGTTCCGCCGACAGCACCCAGCGGCGCAGTACGTCCAGGGCGTCCCGGGTGTGGCCGCGGCTTCCCAGAGCGGTGCGCCACAGTTCGACGATGGCGGTGGCGGCCGGTGTCCGTGCCTCCGACGCCCGTGCGTACCAGGACAGAACCCGCGGCTGTCCGTGGCGTTCGTCCTGCTCGCTCCGACGGCAGGCGCTGATGAAGCCACCGAGTGCGAGTTCGGTCGCCGGACGGTCGTCGTGCAGCGTCTTGAGCAGCCCCGCGAGCACGTCGTCGCCCGCTGATGACAGCAGCAACAGTTCCACCGACTCGGCCAGTTGCCCCGAGAGATCCGCGTCGGGCTCCGGCTGCCCTGCCTGGTGCCGGGCTGCCGCGCGAAGCGCCGCCAGGGTCTCGAAGGGGCGTTCCGGCCCGATCAGTCCATGGGCGCGGATGGCCACCCAGCGCAGCGGCGACTTGTCGCTCTCGCACCAGGCGTCGAGGATGCGCGGCACGTTGGGAGTGCCCAGCACGTGGGTGAGCGTGAGCGCGTTGACGGCGACGAGGCGGTGCCGGTAGAGGTGCGAGGAGGCCCACGGCTCGATGACCAGTGCCATGGCGGACGGCAGATCGGTATGGGCGAGCACGGCGACGGTGGAGGCGGCGCGGGTCCGTACGAACGGCCGTCCATCCCCGGCCAGCCGCTGCAGCCAGTGCACGAGTGCGGGCCGTGCCGAGGGGTGCCCGGTCCATATCTCGCGCAGCAGAACGAGTGGGGCCCGCTCGTCCAGGTAGGCGGCCTTCACCTGTCGGACCGGACCCCACTCGGTGGGCTCCTCGGCCTCGAACCGCCGGGCACGGGCGAGCTGGAGCCGCTTGCCGATGTGTGTGCCGAAGACCGGGACGGTGGCGGACCGCATCCCGCTCTCGATTTCGTGGAGGAAGACGTAGAGCAGATCGCTCAGCTCCGCTGTCAGGGCGTACGGGCCCTCGTCGAAGGCGGCCAGGGCGACGAGGAACGCCTTGTCCCGCAGGTGCAGTACCGTCCCGTCGTCCTCGAACCACTCCTGGACCTGGTTCTCCAACGCGACCAGGGAGAAGGCTCCGAGCTTCGCGGCATCGGTCTCCCCGGTCTCGTACCTCGCCAGGAGCCGGGCGAACTCGGCGGCCTCGCGCGGCTGATGGCTGCGTTCGAGGAACGCGGTCACGGCGGGCAGGGCCAGCAGCTCCGACACGCGGCCCTCGCCCACCAGCACCCCCAGGTGCGCGGCGAGGACATCACCCGGCGGGGGAGCCTGCCAGCTCACCACCGCTACGTCCTCCAGCAGGGCCGTCGGCCCCACGGTGATCACCAGATACGCGTCCTCGCTCAGCTCCTTGCGGGCGGCCAGCAGATCCGCCTCCCGCAGTGGCCGGCCCGGCTCGGTGATCAGATCGCACAGGACATGGCCGGTGGGCCGGCCGTCGCGCGTCTCGCCGCCACCGAGACCGGCCGTGAGCTGCCCGGGGGTGGTGTCCCGGCCGATCGCCTGGACCGGATCTGCGCTCAGCCGGTGCAGCAGCATGAGTGCGGCGGTCCGCCGACCCGCGAAGTACGGGCCCGAGACCACCAGGACATGCTCCTCGCGCAGCCGGTCGACCAACTCCTCGAAGTCCGCGCACGCGGGCACGAAACACGCCGACAGCTCCTCCAGGGTGGACTGCGAGATCTCGCCCGAGGTGTGGAGTGAGGAGGACGCGCCGAACTGGTAGATGATCTCGGTCCTGTCGAGCAGGATGTCCCCGTAGAAGGTGCCGCCGCCGATGCCGTGGTTGGTCCCGCCGAAGACGCCCCCGCCGACCTGGGCTCCGTCCCCGAATCCGATGGTCCGCGGGGTGTGGTTCTCCAGGTCCCGCCGGGCCGCCCAGGCGGGCTGCGGCTGGTCGGTCTCCTCGGCCGCCTCACCGTCGGCCTGGCGGCCGTCCGGCGCCTCGGAGGACTGATCCCCGCCCGCCGGGGGCTGGGAGCCGTGCGGCTGTTCCTCGGCGCTCAACGGCTCTCCCCCCGGCCTCCGCCGCCGAGGTGGATGTCCCCGGAGAAGGTGCCCCCGCCGATGCCGTGGTTGGTCCCGCCGAAGACACCTCCGTTGACCGTGGCACCGCCGAAGTCGAAGGCCCGGGCCGGTTGCTGCGGCGTGGCCGGGGCGATGCCGGAGGCCGAGGGGGCGTCAGCCTTCCCGCTCGCGGGGTGCGGACGCTCACTCGGAAGCGGGCCGTGCAGCCACGCGGCGAGCGGACCGTTCTTGCTGTCCACCGTGAGGGAGCGGAACTCCTCGGCCGGTACGCCGGTGTGGCTGTGCCGCACGACGCCCCGATAGACCGGATCGGACACGCACAGCGCGAAGTCGTCCGGGCGTTCCCGCAGTGCCGTCCTCAGCAACTCCGCGTCCAGCAGCCTGCACGCGTGGTTCAGATCGCTGCCGACCCATCCGTCGAGCCCATCCACGGCGACGTACCCCGAAGCGACCACTCCACGAAGCCGCATCTGAGCCGAGGCGGAGGCACGCCGGTTCTGGCTGCGCAACTGGGCCGGCACCTCGGTCAGCAGCGCCCGCAGCAGGGCGATCACCGAGCAGTTGGCGTCGATCAGCTCCATCACGGAGTCGCCGCGGTCCGCCCGCCTGCGCCGGGTCTCGTCGATCCCGGCGGCGAGCAGTGCCCGGTCGGTGAGGTCGTAGAGCATGCGGCGCAGATACGCCTGCTCGACATCGTCCCGCTCGCTGTACTTCTCGATGTCGAGCAGCAGGATCGTGCTGTTCACGGGATCGTTCATGGGGTGCCTCTCGCTCGGGTCTCCGTGGGCCGAAGGCACGAGCGTGAGGCTGATGGGACTGTGGTGGTGAGGGCGGATGACTCACTTCGAGTGTGACCGTGTGCACAGAGTCATCTGCGACCGCGTTCCCTCCGCGGAGCGCACGGAGCCTCTCTACGGAGAGAACGGGGCTTCGTGGCGGACGACCGGTCGGGCGGAGTCCTGCGCCCGCGCGATCCGGCGGAGCGCGTCCGGCCGCACGATCACCATCGCCCGCCGCCCCGTCAGCACGATGCCCCGTTCACGCAGGTCCTTCAGCAGCCGCTGGACCATTTCCCTGGAGGCACCGACCGCCCCGGCCAGTTCCTGTTTGCTGAGCGGTATGTCGAGTTCGATGCCTTCGTCCGTACGGCAGCCGTGGGTGTGTGCCAGATCCAGCAGCAGAACGGCGAAGCGCTCCCGTACTGTCATCGCCGCGAACTCCAGGCTGCGCCGGTCCGCAGCGCGCGTACGGTCGGCGGTCAACGCCAGGAGCGTGAGCGAGACCCTGGCGGAGCCCGCCACGAACGCGCGGAACTTCTCGTGCGCCACGACCACGGCCCGCACGGGGGAGAGCGCGGTCACCGTCGCCGAGCGTGGCCGGCCGGTCAACGCGGCCGATTCGCCCACGATGTCGCCGGGGCCGCGCAGCGCATGCAACGCCTCGTAACCGTTCGGCGCGGATGTGGTGACCTTCGTCCAGCCGTTGACGATCAGCAGAACGTACGCGGACGGCTCGTCCTGCCTGAGCAGAGGGGCCCGGGAGGCGAAACTCAGCTCGCGGCCCAGTCCGAGCAGGGACACCCGGTCCTCGCGCTCCAGCCGGGCCAGGAAGGGCACCCGGTCGTCGAGCCCCTCGCCATCGGGTACGTACGCCGCCATCCCGCCCCCCCCCGATCGTCCACCGCGCGGTTCAATGTACTGAGAACGCGTATTACCGGACCGACAAGGTTGTTTTCCTGCCGCGCGTCCGTGGACGGCTGTCTCGATTCCGTTGGCCGTGAGCTGCGGAAGTCCGGCGCGTCGCGGCGGACAGCATTTGTTTTGACCCAGGTCCGTGAGGTAGGTACGCTCAGACCTTGTGCCTGGGGTGTGCCTGGGCTCGTGTGCGTGTCCTCAACCGCATGGCGAGTCCGTCAGTGGCTACCGCAATCTGCGCTCCTTCTGCCTTGCGGCAGAAGCCTGCAGTATTCGACACACCCGACCGCGTGGGTCGGTGACGTTCCAGGTTAGTTTCACGAACGGCACACAGAAACCGGAGAAGTAGTGCCTACGATCCAGCAGCTGGTCCGGAAGGGCCGGCAGGACAAGGTCGAGAAGAACAAGACGCCCGCGCTCGAGGGTTCGCCCCAGCGCCGCGGCGTCTGCACGCGTGTGTTCACGACCACCCCGAAGAAGCCGAACTCGGCCCTCCGTAAGGTCGCGCGTGTGCGTCTGACCTCCGGTATCGAGGTCACGGCCTACATCCCGGGTGAGGGACACAACCTGCAGGAGCACTCCATCGTGCTCGTGCGTGGTGGCCGTGTGAAGGACCTGCCGGGTGTTCGTTACAAGATCATCCGCGGCTCGCTCGACACCCAGGGTGTCAAGAACCGCAAGCAGGCCCGCAGCCGCTACGGCGCCAAGAAGGAGAAGTAAGAATGCCTCGTAAGGGCCCCGCCCCGAAGCGCCCGGTCATCATCGACCCGGTCTACAACTCTCCTCTTGTCACCTCGCTGATCAACAAGATCCTGCTGGACGGCAAGCGTTCCACCGCCGAGCGGATCGTGTACGGCGCCATGGAGGGCCTCCGCGAGAAGACCGGCAACGACCCGGTCATCACGCTGAAGCGCGCGCTTGAGAACGTCAAGCCCTCGCTCGAGGTCAAGTCCCGCCGTGTCGGTGGCGCCACCTACCAGGTGCCGATCGAGGTCAAGCCCGGTCGCGCCTCCACCCTCGCACTGCGCTGGCTCGTGGGTTACTCCCGCGCCCGCCGTGAGAAGACCATGACCGAGCGCCTCATGAACGAGCTGCTCGACGCCTCCAACGGTCTTGGCGCTGCCGTCAAGAAGCGCGAGGACACCCACAAGATGGCCGAGTCCAACAAGGCCTTCGCGCACTACCGCTGGTAGTCGCTACCCACATCGAGACCGAGAGAAGATTGAGCCTTATGGCCACCACTTCGCTTGACCTGGCCAAGGTCCGCAACATCGGGATCATGGCCCACATCGACGCGGGCAAGACGACCACCACTGAGCGGATCCTGTTCTACACCGGCGTCTCGTACAAGATCGGTGAAGTCCACGACGGCGCTGCCACGATGGACTGGATGGAGCAGGAGCAGGAGCGCGGCATCACGATCACGTCCGCCGCGACGACCTGCCACTGGCCGCTCAATGATGTTGACCACACCATCAACATCATCGACACCCCGGGTCACGTCGACTTCACCGTCGAGGTGGAGCGTTCGCTCCGCGTCCTCGACGGCGCGGTCACCGTGTTCGACGGTGTCGCCGGCGTCGAGCCGCAGTCCGAGACCGTCTGGCGTCAGGCGGACCGCTACGGCGTGCCGCGTATCTGCTTCGTCAACAAGCTCGACCGCACCGGTGCCGACTTCTTCCGCTGCGTCCAGATGATCACGGACCGCCTCGGCGCGACCCCGATCGTCATGCAGCTCCCGATCGGTGCCGAGGCCGACTTCACGGGTGTCGTCGACCTCGTGACGATGAAGGCGTTCGTCTACCCCGTCGAAGCGACCAAGGGCGAGGCGTACGACATCGTCGACATCCCCGCCGAGCTCGCGGAGAAGGCCGAGGAGTACCGCGGCAAGCTCCTTGAGGCCGCCGCGGAGAACGACGAGGCGCTCATGGAGCTCTACCTGGAGGGCGAAGAGCCTTCCGTGGAGCAGCTCTACGAGGGCATCCGTCGCATCACCATCAACTCGGGCAAGGGCGGCGAGACGACCGTCACCCCCGTGTTCTGCGGCACCGCGTTCAAGAACAAGGGCGTCCAGCCCCTGCTCGACGCCGTCGTGCGCTACCTCCCCTCCCCCCTGGACGTCGAGGCCATCGAGGGCCACAGCGTCAAGGACCCGGAGGAGGTCGTCAAGCGCAAGCCGTCCGACGACGAGCCGCTCGCGGCCCTCGCGTTCAAGATCATGAGCGACCCGCACCTCGGCAAGCTCACCTTCGTCCGGGTCTACTCGGGCCGCCTGGAGTCCGGCACCTCGGTGCTGAACTCCGTCAAGGGCAAGAAGGAGCGCATCGGCAAGATCTACCGCATGCACGCGAACAAGCGTGAGGAGATCGAGTCGGTGGGCGCCGGCGACATCATCGCCGTCATGGGCCTGAAGCAGACCACCACCGGTGAGACGCTGTGTGACGACAAGAACCCGGTCATCCTGGAGTCCATGGACTTCCCGGCGCCGGTCATTCAGGTCGCCATCGAGCCCAAGTCCAAGGGTGACCAGGAGAAGCTGGGTGTCGCCATCCAGCGCCTCTCCGAGGAGGACCCGTCCTTCCAGGTGCACTCCGACGAGGAGACCGGCCAGACCATCATCGGTGGTATGGGCGAGCTTCACCTCGAGGTGCTCGTCGACCGCATGAAGCGCGAGTTCCGCGTCGAGGCGAACGTCGGCAAGCCCCAGGTCGCGTACCGCGAGACGATCCGCAAGGCCGTCGAGCGCATCGACTACACCCACAAGAAGCAGACCGGTGGTACCGGTCAGTTCGCCAAGGTGCAGATCGCGATCGAGCCCATCGAGGGCGGCGAGGCCTCGTACGAGTTCGTCAACAAGGTCACCGGTGGCCGCATCCCCCGTGAGTACATCCCCTCGGTGGACGCGGGTGCTCAGGAAGCCATGCAGTTCGGCATCCTGGCCGGTTACGAGATGGTCGGCGTCCGCGTCATCCTTCTCGACGGTGGCTACCACGAGGTCGACTCCTCCGAGCTGGCATTCAAGATCGCCGGTTCGCAGGCGTTCAAGGAGGGTGCCCGCAAGGCGTCCCCCGTGCTCCTCGAGCCGATGATGGCCATCGAGGTGACCACGCCCGAGGACTACATGGGCGATGTCATCGGTGACATCAACTCCCGCCGTGGCCAGATCCAGGCCATGGAGGAGCGCAGCGGCGCTCGCGTCGTGAAGGGCCTCGTGCCCCTCTCGGAGATGTTCGGCTACGTCGGAGACCTCCGCAGCAAGACCTCGGGTCGCGCAAGCTACTCGATGCAGTTCGACTCCTACGCCGAGGTTCCGCGGAACGTCGCCGAGGAGATCATCGCGAAGGCCAAGGGCGAGTAACTCTCCCGAGCTCACGCTTTAGGCTTGTCACCGGAGCCTGGTGGGGCATTCGTCGCAGAGCGCAAGCAATGCGGTGAATGCCCCCGGCCCCGGCATCCCAGCAAAGATCACCTGGCGCCGATGAAGCAAGGCGTACAGAACCACTCCACAGGAGGACCCAGTGGCGAAGGCGAAGTTCGAGCGGACTAAGCCGCACGTCAACATCGGCACCATCGGTCACATTGACCACGGTAAGACGACCCTCACGGCCGCCATTACCAAGGTGCTGCACGACGCGTACCCGGACCTGAACGAGGCCTCGGCCTTCGACCAGATCGACAAGGCTCCCGAGGAGCGCCAGCGCGGTATCACGATCTCGATCGCGCACGTCGAGTACCAGACGGAGTCGCGTCACTACGCGCACGTCGACTGCCCGGGTCACGCGGACTACATCAAGAACATGATCACGGGTGCCGCGCAGATGGACGGCGCCATCCTCGTGGTCGCCGCCACCGACGGCCCGATGCCGCAGACCAAGGAGCACGTGCTCCTGGCCCGCCAGGTCGGCGTTCCGTACATCGTCGTCGCCCTGAACAAGGCCGACATGGTGGACGACGAGGAGATCCTGGAGCTCGTCGAGCTCGAGGTCCGTGAGCTCCTCTCCGAGTACGAGTTCCCGGGCGACGACCTGCCGGTCGTCAAGGTCTCGGCGCTCAAGGCGCTCGAGGGCGACAAGGAGTGGGGCCAGACCGTCCTCGACCTGATGAAGGCCGTCGACGAGAACATCCCGCAGCCCGAGCGTGACGTCGACAAGCCGTTCCTGATGCCGATCGAGGACGTCTTCACGATCACCGGTCGTGGCACCGTCGTCACCGGTCGTATCGAGCGCGGTATCCTCAAGGTCAACGAGACCGTCGACATCGTCGGTATCAAGACCGAGAAGACCACCACCACGGTCACCGGCATCGAGATGTTCCGCAAGCTGCTCGACGAGGGCCAGGCCGGTGAGAACGTCGGTCTGCTCCTCCGTGGCATCAAGCGCGAGGACGTCGAGCGCGGCCAGGTCATCATCAAGCCCGGTTCGGTCACGCCGCACACCGAGTTCGAGGCCCAGGCCTACATCCTGTCGAAGGACGAGGGTGGCCGTCACACCCCGTTCTTCAACAACTACCGCCCGCAGTTCTACTTCCGTACCACGGACGTGACCGGCGTCGTGACCCTCCCCGAGGGCACCGAGATGGTCATGCCGGGCGACAACACCGTCATGAGCGTCGCGCTGATCCAGCCGGTCGCCATGGAGGAGGGCCTGAAGTTCGCCATCCGTGAGGGTGGCCGGACCGTGGGCGCCGGCCAGGTCACCAAGATCGTCAAGTAATTACCTGACTGTCTGACCTGGTTGCTCCGCACAGAGCACCGAGAAGGGCCCCGGCCCGCCGCGCGAGCGGTGGACCGGGGCCCTTCTTCATGTCCGGACGCGCTTCATGCCTGGGTTCGAACCCGGGGGCGGACGCCCGAGTTCGTGCCCGGGGGCGGACGCTCGGCTCAGGGGCGCCAGATCCAGGGCAGGGCGTCCGGGCCCGTCGCCACCACCGTCGGCCGTCCGTCCTCCCCGACGTGCAGGGCCGGCCCGTCCAGCGCCACCTGCCCGCGCCGCCGTACGAAGTGCCCTGCGGGTGTACGGAGCTGGAGGAGGCCCGAGGCGGTGCGGCCGAGCAGCACCGGGTCGCCAGGCGATCCGGCGGCGGCCACCGGCCCGTACCCGTCCAGGCCCGCCCGGCCCTCGACCAGCCGCCCGTATCCGTCGATCCCGGTCTCGTCGGCCGTCTCCCCGGTCCGTACGGTCGTCAGGGCCGCCTTCGCCGCCGCCCGGTAGAACAGCTCGATGGTGCCGTCCGTCCCCGGCAGCGCGGCCGGTCCGTCCCCGGGCACCGGCACCCCGGTGATCTGGGTGCGCGCGGTCAGCGCCTCGCCGGGCGCGTCCTGCGTCCAGTGGTGCACCGCGAACCGGCCCGCCGCGTAGAGATGGACACACCCCTCGGAGTCCACCACGGCACTCAGCCCGTCCTGGATCTCGCCGCCGCCCATGTCCTGCCACCCGCTCCACCGGCCGGTCGTGTCCCGTACCCGGGTGCTGACGCCCTTCTCCGCGTTCCGTACGAAGAGGTGCACCCGCCCGTCGGGCGCGGCGACGGCGACCGGGACGCCGATCCGGCGCCCACCGTCGTGGTCGTGCACCGGGTTCCCCAGCCCCTGCCAGGCGCGGAAGGGGCCGCCGGGGGAGCGCTGCTCCAGCGCGACGATCTCGCGCTCGTTGTCCGCGCCGTGCCCGCTGATCGCCGAGAACCGCAGCCCGAAGAGCAGATGGCGGCCGTCCGGCAGCGTCGCGCTGCCGAGCACCGGGGCGAGCGGTCCGCCGCCGAGGTCGTCAGGCGCGTCCCACACTCCGCTGCCCGGCGCGCTCTCGCGCCGCCGCACCGCCCGCAGGCCCAGCACTCCGTAGGCGACGAGCCGGCCGTCCGGTTCGGCGGCGACGGCGGGGCGCGGGCCCGGATAGCGGTAGTGGGTGGAGCGCACCCAGCCCTTCCGGTTGGTCAGCGGCCGGTTGCCGCCCACGTTGTAGTCCCCGCAGCCCGCCGGATTGCCGCACCGCCAGTCCGCGGAGCCGCCGTACGGCACCAGGTGCGACGCCTTCTCGGCCAGCACGGCGGGCGGCAGGTTCTTCGGCCAGTGCCGGTTGTAGTAGGCCCGGAACGCGGTGGTGGCGAAGCTCGGCACCTTGCCCCCGTCTTGGGTGGCCCGGGCCACCCACCGGATCAGCGACGCCCAGGTGAACAGCGCGGCGGCCGTGTGGTCGGGGTGGTCGGAGTAGCCCTGCTGTTCGCTGTCCCGGCGCCGGACCGCCTCGCTGCTGTGCTGGATGTCGGGGTCCGGGTCCATGGTGTGCAGGGCGCTCGGCCGGTACCGCTCGAACAGCCCGGCCAGGACGTCGATCAGCCCGTCGTACGTGTACGAACCCGCCTTCCTGAGCGGGGAGCCGTCGGCGACGACGGTCGGCAGCACCAGCCGCCGGTCCTGCCAGAGACTGGGCAGCCCGAGACGCCCGTACGTGGTGTGCATGGCGGTGTTGATGAAGATCAGCTCGACCCGGCGGCCGCTGTCGGCGAGGGTGTTGAGCTCGGCACGGTGACCGCCGTGCAGCTCGATGACCGACTTCCGCCACGGGGTGAACCTGCCGAGGCCGAGCAGGGTCGCGTACGCCTGGCGGAGCCCCTGGTGGCGCGAGGAGGAGTACGCGGCCTTGTCGGGCACGGGCAGCGGGCGGCCCGGCATGCGGTTGATGCCGGTGGCCTCACCGCCGGTCAGATAGACGCAGACCAGCGGGGTTCCGGCGTCCAGCGCCTGCTGGGTGTCCGGGTTCATGAAGTAGAGGTCGTCGTCCGGATGGGCGAGGACCTGCATCATCAGGGCCGGGTGCGAGGTGCTGATCGGCAGTCCGGGCGTCGGGTCGGCGGCCGGATCGCGGCGGCGGGGCGGCGAGGGCGCCGTGCAGGCGGTGAGGGCCGCCAGACCGGTCGCGCCGGCCGCCGCCAGCAGGGTGCGCCGCGGCATTCCCGGGCGGGCTGCGCGCAGGGCGGGTCTGTCCGTCACACCGTGCTCCGTCCACTTCCCCCGCAGCGGGCGGCCGGGCGGCCCTGTGCTGCGTACCGAATCCATGCAGGTCGCGGCGGGTGGCGAGCCGCTGCTGCGGGGGGATAGACGGAGATTTCCGGAGGCGGGTTGCCTGGGTATCGACGGGTGTGACCCGCTCGGCTCAACTCATGGGTGTACGCACCATGAACACATCGATCGGGTCCTGCCGTTCCTCGGTGAACCCGTGCCGTTCGTAGAGTGCGCGGGCGGCGCTGCCCTGGAGCACGTCCAGCCGCACGGTCGCGCCCTGCTCGTCGGCCCGCGCGAGCAGCGAACGGAGCACCGCGGTGCCTGTGCCGCGCCCGTGGAGGGCGGGGGAGAGGTAGAAGTTCTCCAGCCGCAGCCCGTCGTCGGCCGGGCGCAGGGTGACGGATCCGGCGAGCTCGCCGTCCACGACCACGACCGAGGTGTGCTCGGGTACGTAACCGTCCCGCAGCCGCTGGCGTACGCGGTGCTCGTCGTAGCGCCCGAGCCGCTCCAGGTCGGGGCGCATCGCGGTGGCCCTGAGTTCGGCCAGGGCCTCGACGTCCTCGGGGCGGGCCGGGCGCAGGGCCCAGGTGGTGGTGCTCGTGTTCATGGGCGGATCCTCGCAGGCCGGGTGGGGCGGGCCTCCTCCGGCCGCCCTCACCGCAGGTCCGGCGCCTCGGCGCGGTCCGCCCGGCGCAGCGCCGCCTGTGGGATGCCGCGCAGCAGTTCCGTGCCGATCTCGGCGAGCCGGATCTCGTCGGGCGGGGTGCGGCCCAGGCCGATGGCGTACTGGACATGGGTCGTGTCGGAGCCGCACGGGCGGGGCCAGGCGTGCGCGTCCGGCGAACCGGCGTCCGCCAGGGCGGCGAGCAGGGCCAGGAGGCGGCCTCGGAAGCGGCCCTCGTCGGCGCCCTGCCGCACGGAGACGATCGCCCAGGCGGCGTGGCGCAGGCGCAGCGGCGGCGGGGTGCGGAGCAGGGCGTGCGGTACGGGGCCGGCGTCGTCGGCGGATTCCAGGATCTCCCAGGCGCGGAACAGCTCCTCGGCGATCAGGTCGCGGCCGGCCGGGGAGACCTGCGTGGTGCAGGAGCGGACGGGGGCGGTGGGGGTGAGGACGGTGAGGGGGAGGCTGCTGGGGCCGCTGGGGTCACCGGGGTGGCTGGTGTCGCTGGAGCCGCCAGTTCCGCAGGGGTGGTTGGGGCTGCTGGGGCGACTGGGGTCGCTGGTCCCGTCCGAGCCGTTGGTCCCACCGAGGCTGCTGGCGCCGCCGAGGCTGCCGGGACCGCTGGCCCTGCCGGTCCTGCCGGTCCCGTCGGAGCCGCCAGTTCCGCAGGGGTGGTTGGGGCTGCTGGGGTCGCTGGTTCCCTCCGAGCCGCTGGTCCCACCGAGGCTGCCGGGACCGCTGGCCCTGCCGGTCCTGCCGGTCCCGTCGGAGCCGCCAGTTCCGCAGGAGCCGCCCGTGTCGTCGAGGCTGTCGGCTCCGTCCGAGCCGTCGCCCCCACCGAGGCCGACCGGGCGGTCCCAGTCCCAGGTGGCCCAGGTCGCGAAGAAGTGTCTGAGCAGGGGGAGGGGAGGCAGGTCGCCGGACTCGTGGGCGGTACGGGCCGCGAGCACCGACCAGGCGACGCCCGGCAGTCCGCCGCACGGCGCTGAGTCCAGGCCGCGCGCCCGTGCCCAGCCCTTCACCTCTCGGGCGAGGCCCACGAACGCCGCCCGGTGCGGGTCCGCCGCCGCGAGCACGGCGTCCGCGTCGCTCACCGCGCTGAGCGCCGTGGCCGCCGCCTCGCCCAGCCCGGCGCGCCCGGCCACCGCCTGGCCCGGGTCGAGCGTTCCCGTCGCCACGGTCACCAGGTCCACCTTCAGGCCGCCGAGGGCGAAGCGCAGCCCCGGTACGCGGGCGCCGGTCACCTCGCGCAGGTCCACGGCGTCCGGCAGGGCCGCGGCCAGCCGCTCCCGTACCCCCGGCGGATTCACCTCGCCGGGCAGCGCCGCGACCAGGTCCACGTCCGCGCCGGGCAGCGCACAGCCCATCCGCCGGGAGCCGGCCACGTGGACACGGCCTTCGGGCAGGGCGGCGGCCACCCGGCGCACGGCATCGGCCGCGCACGCCTCCTCCGCGGCGTCCGTACGGACCTCTTCCGCCGACCCGGCGGCCAGCTCCACGCGTACCCCGAAGTGGTCCGAGACGTACAGCCCGTCCGCCGTCGGCACGTCGCCCAGCAGTACCGCCGAGACGGGCCGCAGCCGCGCCGGGCGGACCAGCACCCGGTCCAGCCGGGACACCCGCCCGGTCAGGGACGAGACCGCGGCCAGCGGATTGACCGACGGGTCGAAGGTGGGCGTCCGGTCGCCCGCGCCGTGCACCCGGCTCCAGGCGTCCGCCATCCCCAGCCGGTCCTGCGGGGTGTCCCCGCCGTCGTTGAAGTCGCCGAGCAGCGTCACATCGCCCTCGACCGCCGCCAGCCCCGTTGCCAGATCGGCCAGTTCGGCATCGCGCCGGGCGGCCCCGTCGGCCGAGTGGTCGCTGCTGAGATGGGTCGCCGCGACCGTGAGCGGTCCGTCCGGCCCGTCCACGACGACCGCCGCGACCGCCTTGTGGGGGCCGAGCGCATGCAGACCCGCCTCGTGCACCGGCACCCGGCTGAGCAGCAGCAGACCGCAGTCGGCGACGTCCCGGCCCGCCGGGTCGGCCCAGAACGTGTAGCCCGCGCGGACCCAGGGCGCGGCCAACAGCAGGGTGAGCAGGGCCGGTTCGGCCTCCTGGAGGGCGATCACATCGGCGTCCGCGGCCCGCAGCGCGTCGAGCAGGAGCGGCCGGCGCCGGGCGGTGTCGATGCGGTCGCTGTCGTAGCGGTCCCAGAGGGTGTTCCAGGTCAGCAGCGTCAGCGGGGCGACCGGCGCGGGCGCCGGCGCGTCCTCGGGCACCGGCGTCCAGGCGGCCTCCGGCGCGGAGAACGCGTGCGGCGTACGGGAGATGAAGTACGGGGACGGCAGCCGGCGCGGAGCGCGTATCCGCCCGGCGTCCGTCGCGTCGATCCGGTCCACGCCCGAGGACCGGTCCCACACCACCTCGCCGTCCGCCTCGAAGAACAGCACCCGGTGCCAGGGGATGTCCCCGCCGGGCGTGAAACGGGGCAGCGGCACCCGTTTGGGCACGGTCCCGCGCTGCGCCACGCCCATCACGAAGCGCGCCGGGTCGAACCGGGCGTCCCAGCGGACCCGGTGGTAGATCTCCTCGCTGGTACGCATTCAGGGGCCTTCCGTCCGGATCATGCCGGGCTCGCGTGTCCCGGTGCCGCGCCTCGCGGCGTTGTCGTCACCCGCCATGGCTCAGCCATGACTCCCTCCTCCGCCCCGCGATCCACGGCACCGGACCCCACTCCCAGGTCCGGCCCGATCCGGGCGGAGGGCCCTACGCCCTGTCCTCCACGGTTCCGCTCACGCCGATGTACCAGGTGCGGTGCGCCTGGCCGGGGTACGGGGGCACGAATCTGTGCAGCTGTGCGGTCAGTACCCCGGGCGGTACGGGGTGACTGCGCCGCCCGTTGCGGCGGATCAGCTCCGCCTCGTCGACCAGCGCCACGGCGTGGGTGAGCAGCGCGTCCCTGCGCCGGGCCACCGAGTGCACCAGGGAGCGCTGGTGGGCGTTGAGCGAGGTGGCGTCCCAGACGACCGTGGAGCCCGTCGCGAGCGCGGCGTCCAGCCGGTCCAGCCCCTCGCGCAGCACGTCCCCGTTGGCCTTCTGGCCGGCGCGCGAACCCCGGGCGGAGCGCAGATCGTCGAGCGAGAGATACGTGTCGACGCCGGGCAGGGCGCGCCCGAAGGTGCTCTTGCCGCTGCCGGACGGGCCGACCAGCTGGACCAGGCGCGGGAAGTCCCCGGACCGCCAGCGCCAGGTCGCGGCGACCGCCTCCTCGGCGGTGGTGACCCGGCCCACCGCGTACGCCTCACGGGCCTGCGCCAGGCAGCGGGCGGTGGCATCCGGCTCCAGATCCGCGAACGCCTCGCGCAGCCCGGCGGGTTCGCGCACGCTCTCCGCGTGCAGCGCCGACCACTCCACCTGCTCGCGCGCCTCGGCGGTGTCCGCCACCGTGGCGGCCAGCGTGTGCAGCAGCGGCAGATCGGCGGCGAACGACATCCGGGCCAGTCCGGTGCGCCGCTCCTCGTCCGGGTACGGGCGGTGCAGCCCGGGGTGCAGCCCGACGAGGTCCGCGACACGGCGGGCGAGCGGCATCCCCAGCGCCGGGGCCAGAGCGGGCGCGAGCCCGGCGCGCCGGGACCGGTGCAGCAGGGCGGCCAGCACCCCGGTCAGCCGCTCCTCGCCCGTCCGGCCGGCCGCGTCGAGGGCGTCGCCCATCGCGGCGGCGGCCCCGGCGTCCCCCGCGTCCGTCCCGGTGGCGGCGGCCAGCGCCGCCGCGTCGACCGGGGCCCCGGACCGTACGGCCCACAGGGCGGCGGCCGGGCCGAGCCCGTTCGCCACGACGGCGGCGTGCATCCAGTGCGTATCGGTCTGTACGTGTCCGGGCCGCACCCACTTGGCCACCAGACGCCGGAAGTCCGCCGCACCGAACCCGTCGGCGGGCCGTACGACGTACCCCTCCTGACGCCCGGTGTCCGGCTTCAGCGCCCGCAGCGCCTTCTCGGCGCGGGCGTCGAACACTCCGCGCCACAGCACCGTCGGCACCGGTATCCCGAGATCCCGCAGGAACGCCACGGTCCGGTCCCAGTCCAGGCAGTGCTCCCCGTCCCAGACGGAGAAGCCGTAGAAGAAGGACTCCAGGTCCTCGTACGGGATGGAGTGGCGCGCGAACATGTTCTCGCCGCAGACCCGCCACCCGTCCGGGATCCGCGCCCCGACCCGGCCCTGCAGCGCCTTCACCCAGCCCCGCGAGGGGTGATGCGCGGAGTCCAGGGAGCGGGCGTGGAGCCCGTCGGCGTAGAGCGTGGTGTTCTCGCCGTCCAGCTTCTCGGTGACGACGACCTCGCGGCCGGTCAGCCCGGAGAGGTCCGCGATCCGCACGTCGTCCGAGGTGGCCCCGGGGGACCAGGGCAGATGGGCGGTGCGCGGATAGTGCGTACGCATGATCGATGCCCCTGGTGACGACGGTTTGCCCGGCCGGTCACTGTAGGGGCGCGGGGCTGCCGCGCTCGACCCAATTAAGATGTGCGGTGCCCGGCACGGCCCCCCGCCGCGCGCCCGCGTTTGACCGAGCGACCACGCGGGGTAAGATCCTCGGCCCGATTGGCCAGGCTCAGGCCCCGTATGGCACACTGACCAGGTTGCTCGGTTGAGTGTCAATGCTGCGCGCCTCCCGCCGGGAGGACCGGAAGCGAGTCCCACAGTACTCGTCGACCCCTTGCGGGTCGGACGTACGGGAATCTTCCGGGAAGCGTCAGTGGGGCACCGGCCAGGCACCCGGTGGGTGTTTCGCCCCCGGTCCTGCGGTCCTCGGGCCCGCACCCCCTTGGTTGGGAAATCCTTCGGGAGATCTGCGTAGAGGGGATGCGACACGCCCGACCGCGTGGGTCGGAGGTGGAGTCATTAGAACTCCCGGGTTCCAGAGCGTTAGCGAGAGACAGGACTACTAGTAGCCATGGCGGGACAGAAGATCCGCATCCGGCTCAAGGCCTACGACCACGAGGTCATCGACTCCTCGGCGAAGAAGATCGTCGAGACGGTGACCCGCACTGGTGCGTCGGTCGCGGGCCCGGTGCCGCTGCCCACTGAGAAGAACGTGTACTGCGTCATCAAGTCGCCGCACAAGTACAAGGACTCGCGCGAGCACTTCGAGATGCGCACGCACAAGCGCCTCATCGACATCCTCGACCCCACGCCGAAGACGGTTGACTCGCTGATGCGTCTCGACCTGCCGGCTGGCGTCGACATCGAGATCAAGCTCTGAGGTGACGCGCGAGATGGCTAAGAACATTAAGGGCGTCCTGGGCGAGAAGCTCGGCATGACCCAGGTCTGGGACGAGAACAACCGGGTCGTCCCGGTGACCGTCGTCAAGGCCGGGCCCTGCGTCGTCACCCAGGTCCGCACCAACGACAACGACGGCTACGAGGCAGTCCAGATCGCCTTCGGCGAGATCGACCCCCGCAAGGTGAACAAGCCCCTCAAGGGCCACTTCGCCAAGGCCGACGTGACCCCGCGCCGCCACCTGGTGGAGCTCCGCACCCCTGACGCCAGCGAGTACACGCTGGGCCAGGAGGTCACTGCCGAGGTGTTCGAGTCCGGCGTCAAGGTTGACGTCACGGGCAAGAGCAAGGGCAAGGGCTTCGCCGGTGTGATGAAGCGTCACAACTTCAAGGGTGGCAAGGCGTCCCACGGTGCCCACCGTGTGCACCGTATGCCCGGCTCCATCGGTGGCTGTGCCACCCCCGGCCGTGTCTTCAAGGGCATGCGCATGGCGGGTCGCATGGGCAACGAGCGTGTCACCACCCAGAACCTGACCATCCACGCGGTTGACGCGGAGAAGGGTCTGCTCCTCATCAAGGGCGCAGTCCCCGGTCCGAACGGCGGCCTCGTCCTGGTCCGTACCGCGGCCAAGGGGGCTTGAGGTAATGAGCACCATTGACATCCTTTCGCCGGCAGGCGACAAGGCCGGTACCGTCGAGCTCCCCGCGGAGATCTTCGACGCGAAGACCAGCGTTCCGCTGATCCACCAGGTCGTCGTCGCACAGCTGGCAGCTGCCCGTCAGGGCACGCACAAGACCAAGACCCGCGGCGAAGTCCGTGGTGGTGGCCGCAAGCCGTACCGCCAGAAGGGCACCGGCCGCGCGCGCCAGGGTTCGACCCGTGCGCCGCAGTTCGCCGGCGGTGGCGTCGTCCACGGCCCGCAGCCGCGTGACTACTCGCAGCGGACCCCGAAGAAGATGAAGGCCGCCGCCCTGCGCGGTGCCCTCTCCGACCGGGCCCGTCACTCCCGCATCCACGTCGTCACCGGCGTGGTCGACGGAGCTGTCTCCACGAAGGCCGCCAAGACGCTGTTCGGCAAGATCTCGGAGCGCAAGAACCTGCTCCTGGTCGTCGACCGTGCCGACGAGGCCGCGTGGCTGTCCGCCCGCAACCTGCCCCAGGTGCACATCCTGGAGCCGGGCCAGCTGAACACGTACGACGTGATCGTCTCTGACGACGTGGTCTTCACCCAGGCCGCCCTCGAGTCCTTCGTGTCTGGCCCCCAGACCGCTGAGACCGAAGGGAGCGACGCCTGATGAGCGAGGCGACCGTTACCAGCAAGACCTACTCGGACCCGCGCGACGTTCTCGTCAAGCCGGTCGTTTCCGAGAAGAGCTACGCGCTGCTCGACGAGAACAAGTACACGTTCATCGTCGCGCCCGGCTCCAACAAGACCCAGATCAAGCAGGCCGTGGAAGCGGTCTTCTCGGTCAAGGTCACCGGGGTCAACACGATCAACCGGCAGGGCAAGCGCAAGCGCACCCGCACCGGTTTCGGCAAGCGCGCCGACACGAAGCGCGCCATCGTGACCCTCGCCGAGGGCGACCGTATCGACATCTTCGGCGGCCCGACCTCCTGACGGAGGTCGAGTCGTCCGGAATCGGACGAGGACTGAGAAATGGGTATCCGCAAGTACAAGCCGACGACCCCGGGCCGTCGTGGCTCCAGCGTCGCCGACTTTGTCGAGATCACGCGGTCCACGCCGGAGAAGTCGCTGGTCCGCCCCCTGCACAGCAAGGGCGGCCGTAACAACGCCGGTCGTGTGACCGTTCGCCACCAGGGCGGTGGCCACAAGCGCGCCTACCGAGTGATCGACTTCCGTCGTCACGACAAGGACGGCGTGCCGGCCAAGGTCGCGCACATCGAGTACGACCCCAACCGCACCGCGCGCATCGCGCTCCTGCACTACGCGGACGGCGAGAAGCGCTACATCATCGCGCCGCGTGGCCTGACGCAGGGCGACCGTGTCGAGAACGGCCCGGCCGCCGACATCAAGCCCGGCAACAACCTGGCGCTGCGCAACATCCCGGTCGGTACGACCATCCACGCCATCGAGCTGCGGCCCGGCGGCGGCGCGAAGTTCGCCCGCTCCGCGGGTGCCTCCGTGCAGCTGCTGGCGAAGGAGGGCACCATGGCCCACCTTCGTATGCCGTCGGGTGAGATCCGCCTGGTCGACGCCCGCTGCCGCGCCACCATCGGCGAGGTCGGCAACGCCGAGCAGTCGAACATCAACTGGGGCAAGGCCGGCCGCATGCGCTGGAAGGGCGTCCGCCCGACCGTCCGCGGTGTCGCGATGAACCCGGTTGACCACCCGCACGGTGGTGGTGAAGGCAAGACCTCCGGTGGTCGCCACCCGGTCTCGCCGTGGGGTCAGAAGGAGGGTCGTACTCGTTCGCCGAAGAAGGCATCGAACAAGTACATCGTCCGCCGCCGCAAGACGAACAAGAAGCGCTAGGAGCGGGTTTAGATGCCGCGCAGTCTCAAGAAGGGGCCCTTCGTCGACGGCCACCTCATCAAGAAGGTGGACGCACAGAACGAGGCAGGCACCAAGAACGTCATCAAGACCTGGTCCCGTCGCTCGATGATCGTCCCGGCCATGCTGGGTCACACCATCGCGGTGCACAACGGCAAGATCCACGTCCCGGTGTTCGTCACCGAGTCGATGGTCGGCCACAAGCTCGGCGAGTTCTCGCCGACTCGCACCTTCCGCGGCCACGTCAAGGACGACCGGAAGTCGAAGCGCCGCTAACGCGGGGTGACTGACTATGACTTACACCGAAGGGACAACCATGGAAGCCAGGGCCCAGGCGCGGTACATCCGCGTCACGCCCATGAAGGCCCGCCGCGTGGTGGACCTCATCCGTGGCATGGATGCCACGGAGGCTCAGGCGGTCCTGCGTTTCGCCCCGCAGGCCGCGAGCGTGCCGGTTGGCAAGGTGCTGGACAGCGCCATCGCCAACGCTGCACACAACTACGACCACACCGACGCCTCTTCGCTGGTCATCAGCGAGGCGTACGTGGACGAGGGCCCGACCCTGAAGCGGTTCCGTCCGCGTGCTCAGGGCCGTGCCTACCGGATCCGTAAGCGGACCAGCCACATCACCGTGGTCGTCAGCAGCAAGGAAGGAACCCGGTAATGGGCCAGAAGGTAAACCCGCACGGGTTCCGGCTCGGCATTACCACGGACTTCAAGTCCCGTTGGTACGCCGACAAGCTGTACAAGGACTACGTCAAGGAAGACGTCGCCATTCGTCGCATGATGACGAAGGGCATGGAGCGGGCCGGCATCTCGAAGGTCGAGATCGAGCGCACCCGCGACCGCGTCCGCGTTGACATCCACACCGCCCGCCCGGGCATCGTCATCGGCCGCCGCGGCGCCGAGGCCGACCGCATCCGTGGCGAGCTGGAGAAGCTGACCGGCAAGCAGGTCCAGCTGAACATCCTTGAGGTCAAGAACCCCGAGGTGGACGCTCAGCTGGTGGCCCAGGCCGTCGCCGAGCAGCTCTCCTCCCGCGTCTCCTTCCGTCGGGCCATGCGCAAGAGCATGCAGAGCTCGATGAAGGCCGGCGCCAAGGGCATCAAGATCCAGTGCGGTGGCCGCCTCGGCGGCGCCGAGATGTCCCGCTCGGAGTTCTACCGCGAGGGCCGTGTGCCCCTGCACACGCTCCGCGCGAACGTCGACTACGGCTTCTTCGAGGCCAAGACGACCTTCGGCCGCATCGGCGTGAAGGTCTGGATCTACAAGGGCGACGTCAAGAACATCGCCGAGGTCCGCGCCGAGAACGCCGCTGCCCGCGCAGGCAACCGCCCGGCCCGTGGCGGCGCTGACCGCCCGGCCGGCCGTGGTGGCCGCGGTGGCGAGCGTGGCGGCCGCGGTCGCAAGCCGCAGCAGCAGTCGGCTCCGGCTGCCGAGGCCCCCAAGGCCGAGGCTCCCGCCGCTGCCGCTCCGGCTGCCGAGAGCACCGGAACGGAGGCCTGACCGAAATGCTGATCCCCCGTAGGGTCAAGCACCGCAAGCAGCACCACCCGAAGCGCAGCGGTATGTCCAAGGGTGGCACGCAGGTTGCGTTCGGCGAGTACGGCATCCAGGCGCTGACCCCGGCGTACGTGACGAACCGCCAGATCGAGGCAGCTCGTATCGCGATGACCCGCCACATCAAGCGTGGCGGCAAGGTCTGGATCAACATCTACCCGGACCGCCCCCTGACGAAGAAGCCTGCCGAGACCCGCATGGGTTCCGGTAAGGGTTCTCCCGAGTGGTGGATCGCGAACGTCAAGCCCGGTCGGGTGATGTTCGAGCTGTCCTACCCGAACGAGAAGATTGCTCGTGAGGCGCTCACCCGCGCTGCTCACAAGCTTCCGATGAAGTGCCGGATCGTTCGGCGCGAGGCAGGTGAGTCGTGATGTCGGCCGGTACCAAGGCGTCCGAGCTGCGCGAGCTGGGCAACGAGGAGCTCCTCAACAAGCTCCGCGAGGCCAAGGAAGAGCTGTTCAACCTCCGCTTCCAGGCGGCGACCGGGCAGCTCGAGAACCACGGCCGGCTCAAGTCCGTCCGTAAGGACATCGCCCGGATCTACACCCTGATGCGCGAGCGCGAGCTGGGCATCGAGACGGTGGAGAGCGCCTGATGAGCGAGAAGACTGTGACTGAGACGAACACCGACCGCGGTTTCCGCAAGACCCGTGAGGGTCTGGTCGTCAGCGACAAGATGGACAAGACCGTCGTCGTCGCTGTCGAGGACCGTGTCAAGCACGCGCTGTACGGCAAGGTCATCCGCCGTACGAACAAGCTCAAGGCGCACGACGAGCAGAACGCCGCCGGCGTCGGCGACCGCGTCCTCCTGATGGAGACCCGGCCGCTGTCCGCCACGAAGCGGTGGCGCGTCGTCGAGATCCTCGAGAAGGCCAAGTAATTCCTGAGGGGCATTCCCCTCAGGCAAGTTCCGCCAGGCTCGGCGGGGGCCCGCTCCGGTGACGGAGCGGCCCCCGCCGGGAACCGGCAGACGATCAGGAGATAGACGTGATCCAGCAGGAGTCGCGACTTCGCGTCGCCGACAACACGGGTGCGAAGGAAATCCTCACCATCCGTGTTCTCGGTGGTTCGGGTCGCCGCTACGCGGGCATCGGTGACGTCATCGTCGCCACCGTCAAGGACGCGATCCCCGGTGGCAACGTGAAGAAGGGTGACGTCGTCAAGGCCGTCATCGTTCGCACCGTCAAGGAGCGTCGCCGTCAGGATGGCTCGTACATCCGCTTCGACGAGAACGCCGCCGTCATTCTGAAGAACGACGGTGACCCCCGCGGCACCCGCATCTTCGGCCCGGTGGGCCGGGAACTGCGCGAGAAGAAGTTCATGAAGATCATCTCGCTCGCGCCGGAGGTGCTGTAAGCATGAAGATCAAGAAGGGCGACCTGGTTCAGGTCATCACCGGTAAGGACAAGGGCAAGCAGGGCAAGGTCATCGTGGCCTACCCCGCTCAGGACCGCGTCCTCGTCGAGGGTGTCAACCGGGTCAAGAAGCACACCAAGGCCGGTCAGACCGCTCGCGGTTCGCAGACCGGTGGCATCGTCACGACCGAGGCCCCCATCCACGTGAGCAACGTTCAGCTCGTCGTGGAGAAGGACGGCAACAAGGTCGTCACGCGCGTCGGTTACCGCTTCGACGACGAAGGCAACAAGATCCGCGTTGCCAAGCGGACGGGTGAGGACATCTGATGGCTACCACCACCACTCCGCGTCTGAAGACGAAGTACCGCGAGGAAATCGCCGGCAAGCTGCGTGAGGAGTTCTCGTACGAGAACGTCATGCAGATCCCCGGTCTGGTCAAGATCGTGGTCAACATGGGTGTGGGCGACGCCGCCCGCGACTCCAAGCTGATCGACGGCGCCGTGCGCGACCTCACCACGATCACCGGTCAGAAGCCGGCCGTCACCAAGGCCCGCAAGTCCATCGCGCAGTTCAAGCTGCGCGAGGGTCAGCCGATCGGCTGCCACGTCACCCTCCGCGGTGACCGCATGTGGGAGTTCCTGGACCGTACGCTGTCGCTCGCGCTGCCGCGTATCCGTGACTTCCGTGGTCTGTCGCCGAAGCAGTTCGACGGCCGTGGCAACTACACCTTCGGTCTCACGGAGCAGGTCATGTTCCACGAGATCGACCAGGACAAGATCGACCGGGTCCGGGGCATGGACATCACCGTGGTCACCACGGCGACCAATGACGACGAGGGTCGTGCCCTCCTTCGTCACCTCGGCTTCCCGTTCAAGGAGAACTGACCGTGGCGAAGAAGGCTCTGATCGCTAAGGCCGCCCGTAAGCCGAAGTTCGGCGTTCGCGGGTACACCCGCTGCCAGCGCTGCGGCCGGCCCCACTCCGTCTACCGCAAGTTCGGCCTGTGCCGCGTGTGCCTTCGTGAGATGGCTCACCGTGGCGAGCTGCCGGGCGTGACCAAGAGCTCCTGGTAATTCTCCTTCGCCCTCTGGGCGTTGGGAATTGACGGAAGCTCTCGGTAAGCATCTGGTCGGCAGGAGCCCACCCTCACATGCCGTAGGCTTGTGGGGTTGGGCGCCTGCCGCCCAAGACCGACTTACTACGCCGTAGGTCCCCGCACCGCACCCGTCCTGCCTCTGAGTGGGGAGAGGGATGGCGCATACAGGAAACCCCGGCGAGAGAGGCCGAAGGCCAATTCATGACCATGACTGATCCCATCGCAGACATGCTCACGCGTCTGCGTAACGCGAACTCGGCGTACCACGACTCCGTCGTGATGCCGCACAGCAAGATCAAGTCGCACATCGCGGAGATCCTCCAGCAGGAGGGCTTCATCACCGGCTGGAAGGTCGAGGACGCCGAGGTCGGCAAGAACCTCGTCCTCGAGCTGAAGTTCGGCCCGAACCGCGAGCGCTCGATCGCCGGCATCAAGCGAATCTCGAAGCCGGGTCTGCGTGTATACGCAAAGTCCACCAACCTGCCGAAGGTCCTCGGCGGCCTGGGCGTGGCGATCATCTCCACGTCCCACGGTCTCCTGACCGGCCAGCAGGCCAGCAAGAAGGGCGTAGGTGGGGAAGTCCTCGCCTACGTCTGGTAGTCGGGAACGGAGGAATAGCTCATGTCGCGAATCGGCAAGCTCCCCATCCAGGTTCCCGCCGGTGTGGACGTCACCATCGATGGCCGCACGGTCGCGGTGAAGGGGCCCAAGGGCACCCTCACGCACACCGTCGCGTCGCCGATCGAGGTCACCAAGGGTGAGGACGGCTTCCTCAGCGTCACCCGCCCGAACGACGAGCGTCAGAACAAGGCCCTTCACGGCCTGTCCCGCACGCTGGTGGCGAACATGATCACCGGTGTGACCCAGGGATACACCAAGGCGCTCGAGATCAGTGGTGTCGGTTACCGCGTCCAGGCGAAGGGCTCCAACCTGGAGTTCGCCCTGGGCTACAGCCACCCGATCCTGATCGAGGCCCCGGAGGGCATCACCTTCAAGGTGGAGTCCCCCACGAAGTTCTCCGTCGAGGGCATCGACAAGCAGAAGGTCGGCGAGACCGCGGCCAAGATCCGCAAGCTGCGGAAGCCTGACCCGTACAAGGCCAAGGGCGTCAAGTACGCCGGCGAGGTCATCCGCCGCAAGGTCGGAAAGGCTGGTAAGTAGCCATGGCATACGGCGTGAAGATCGCCAAGGGCGACGCCTACAAGCGTGCCGCCCTCAAGCGTCGCCACATCCGCGTCCGCAAGCACATCTCCGGTTCGCCGGAGCGTCCGCGCTTGGTCGTGACGCGGTCCAACCGCCACATGGTGGCTCAGGTCATCGACGACATCGCGGGCCACACGCTCGCGTCGGCGTCGACCCTGGACGCTTCCATCCGTGGTGGCGAGGGCGACAAGAGCACCCAGGCCAAGCAGGTCGGCGCCCTGGTCGCTGAGCGCGCCAAGGCCGCAGGCGTCGAGGCCGTCGTGTTTGACCGCGGTGGTAACCAGTACGCCGGGCGGATTGCCGCTCTGGCTGACGCCGCCCGTGAAGCCGGTCTGAAGTTCTGAGCCCGGTTCCTACGCACAGCGGACGTAACAGAGAGAGGTAAATCCAATGGCTGGACCCCAGCGCCGCGGAAGCGGTGCCGGTGGCGGCGAGCGGCGGGACCGGAAGGGCCGTGACGGCGGCGCAGCTGCCGCCGAGAAGACCGCGTACGTTGAGCGCGTTGTCGCGATCAACCGCGTCGCCAAGGTTGTGAAGGGTGGTCGTCGCTTCAGCTTCACCGCGCTGGTCGTGGTGGGCGATGGTGACGGCACCGTCGGTGTCGGTTACGGCAAGGCCAAGGAAGTTCCCGCGGCCATCGCCAAGGGTGTCGAGGAAGCCAAGAAGAACTTCTTCAAGGTTCCGCGCATCCAGGGCACCATTCCTCACCCGATCCAGGGCGAGAAGGCTGCGGGCGTCGTCCTGCTGAAGCCTGCTTCCCCCGGTACCGGTGTTATCGCCGGTGGCCCGGTGCGCGCCGTTCTGGAGTGCGCCGGCGTTCACGACATCCTGTCGAAGTCGCTCGGCTCCGACAACGCGATCAACATCGTGCACGCGACCGTGGAGGCCCTCAAGGGCCTGCAGCGTCCCGAGGAGATCGCGGCCCGCCGCGGTCTGCCGCTCGAGGACGTCGCCCCCGCGGCTCTGCTTCGTGCGCGTGCGGGAGCGGGTGCGTAATGGCTCGCCTCAAGATCACGCAGACGAAGTCGTACATCGGCAGCAAGCAGAACCACCGCGACACCCTGCGTTCGCTCGGGCTCAAGCGCCTGCACGACGTGGTTGTCAAGGAGGACCGCCCCGAGTTCCGCGGAATGGTGCACACCGTCCGCCACCTCGTGACGGTCGAGGAGGTCGACTGACATGGCGGAGAACAAGCCGCTGAAGGCCCATGACCTCCGGCCCGCCCCGGGCGCCAAGACCGCCAAGACCCGTGTGGGTCGTGGTGAGGCGTCCAAGGGTAAGACCGCCGGTCGTGGCACCAAGGGCACCAAGGCCCGTTACCAGGTTCCGGAGCGCTTCGAGGGTGGGCAGATGCCCCTCCACATGCGTCTCCCGAAGCTCAAGGGCTTCAAGAACCCGTTCCGCACCGAGTACCAGGTCGTGAACCTGGACAAGCTCGCGACGCTCTACCCCGAGGGTGGAGAGGTCACCGTGGCCGACCTGGTCGCCAAGGGTGCGGTGCGCAACAACCACCTCGTCAAGGTCCTCGGACAGGGCGAGATCTCCGTGGCACTGCAGGTTTCGGTTGACGCCGTCTCCGGCTCCGCCAAGGAGAAGATTGCCGCCGCCGGCGGCACCGTCACCGAGCTCGTCTGAGACAACTCGATGGCCTGAACATCCGACCGGGGATGCCTCTCATATGGGGCATCCCCGGTTGGTCGTTCCTAGGGGGGCATGGTCGCCGGTAAGGTGGCGTGCGTTGTTGTGTGGTACCCCTCTGGGCACCCGCCCCGGGGACTTTGACTTTTACGTATTCGTCGATCCTCAAGACCGTCACCTCTACGCATTGCGCGGGGGTCGCAGGAGGCACCGTGCTCACCGCGTTCGCCCGGGCGTTCAAGACGCCCGACCTGCGCAAGAAGCTGCTCTTCACGCTCGGCATCATCGTGCTCTACCGGCTCGGGGCACACATCCCGGTACCGGGAGTGAGCTACGAGAACGTCCAGACCTGTGTTGATCAGGCCAGCAAGGGCAACAACAGCCTCTTCGGCCTGGTGAACATGTTCAGCGGTGGTGCACTGCTGCAGATCACGATCTTCGCGCTCGGCATCATGCCGTACATCACGGCCAGCATCATTCTTCAGCTGCTGACCGTGGTGATTCCCCGACTAGAGGCGCTCAAGAAGGAGGGGCAGTCCGGCCAGGCGAAGATCACGCAGTACACGCGTTATCTGACCGTCGCGCTCGCCATCCTCCAGGGCACCGGCCTGGTGGCCACCGCCACCAGTGGCGCACTGTTCAGCGGCTGCCCGGTCGCCGACCAGATCGTGCCGAACCAGTCGATCTTCACGACCATCGTGATGGTCATCACGATGACCGCGGGCACCGCGGCCGTCATGTGGCTCGGTGAGCTCATCACCGACCGCGGCATCGGCAACGGCATGTCGATCCTGATGTTCATCTCGATCGCCGCCAGCTTCCCCGGCGCCCTGTGGGCCATCAAGACCAGCGGCAAGCTGGCCGACGGCTGGATCGAGTTCGGCACCGTCATCCTGATCGGCTTCGTGATGGTGGGCCTCGTCGTCTTCGTCGAGCAGGCCCAGCGCCGTATCCCGGTGCAGTACGCGAAGCGCATGATCGGCCGCAGGTCGTACGGCGGTACCTCGACGTACATTCCGCTGAAGGTCAATCAGGCGGGTGTGATTCCCGTCATCTTCGCTTCTTCGCTGCTCTACATCCCCGCTCTGATCGTCCAGTTCTCCAACTCGACCGCGGGCTGGGCGACCTGGATCAAGGACAACTTCGTCAAGGGCGACCACCCGTACTACATCACGGCGTACTTCCTGTTGATCGTCTTCTTCGCCTTCTTCTATGTGGCGATTTCGTTCAACCCCGAGGAAGTCGCCGACAACATGAAGAAGTATGGTGGGTTCATCCCGGGTATCCGGGCTGGTCGACCTACTGCCGAGTATCTGAGCTACGTGCTCAACAGGATCACTTGGCCGGGCTCGCTGTACTTGGGTCTGATCGCTCTTGTGCCGACGATGGCGTTGGCAGGCTTCGGTGGTGCGAACGCCAACTTCCCGTTCGGCGGGACGAGCATCCTGATCATCGTGGGTGTGGGGCTGGAGACCGTGAAGCAGATCGAGAGCCAGCTCCAGCAGCGCAATTACGAAGGGTTCCTCCGCTGATGCGAATCGTCCTCGTCGGGCCGCCCGGTGCCGGCAAGGGAACGCAGGCTGCGTACCTTGCCAAGAACCTGTCGATTCCGCAGATCTCCACGGGCGATCTCTTCCGCGCCAACATCAGCCAGGGCACCGACCTTGGCAAGCAGGCCCGCGCCTTCATGGACGCAGGTCAGTTGGTGCCGGACGAGGTCACCATCGGGATGGCCAAGGACCGCATGTCCCAGCCGGACGCCGAGAACGGCTTCCTGCTGGACGGCTTCCCGCGCAACGTGGGTCAGGCCGAGGCTCTTGACGCCATGCTGAAGGACGAGGGCACCAAGCTCGACGCGGTCCTGGACCTGGAAGTCCCCGAGGACGAGGTGGTCAAGCGCATCGCCGGCCGCCGGATCTGCCGGAACGACGGCTCGCACGTCTTCCACGTGACGTACAACCCGCCGAAGACCGAGGGCGTCTGCGACGTCTGCGGCGGCGAGCTGTTCCAGCGTGACGACGACACCGAGGACACGGTGCGCACCCGGCTGGAGGTCTACCACACGCAGACCGAGCCGATCATCGACTACTACCGGGCCCAGAACCTGGTGGTCACCATCTCCGCGCTCGGCAAGGTCACCGATGTGACCGAGCGCGCGATGGAGGCTCTCAACTCCGACAAGGGCTGAGCGCTGAACCCGTAGTACTTGTGCAGTCGGGGGGGGCGGGGGCGGGGGGCGCGCCCCCCCGGTGGTGGCGGCAGTTGTTTTTTTGTAGACGGGCCTCAAGAACATACAGATGAGTCGGGGGAGTTTTAGGGGCCGCCC
>NZ_JBHXTM010000024.1:0-81903 GCF_042677325.1 Streptomyces sp. NPDC127117 | reverse complement strand
GGGGCCGCGTGTTCTCAACAAACCCCCCACGTGGCGGGTCCGCTCAACCTGCAGTCTTCGTGCGGGCGCCGGCGCCCACCGGCCCCCCCCCCCCCGACTGTTTGCGCCGTATCGTTGTGTGAGTACGCCGCAGACATCACCGTTCGATGCAGTCCGATGCAGAGAGGCGCCGCGCAATGGTGCAGATCAAGACCCCCGAGCAGATCGCGAAGATGCGCGAGGCGGGGCTGGTGGTCGCTGCCATTCACGCGGCCACCCGCGAGGCGGCGGTGCCCGGCGCCACCACGCTGGACCTGGACCAGGTCGCCCGCAAGGTGATCGCCGACCACGGTGCGAAGTCGAACTTCCTCGGTTACGGAGGGTTCCCCGCGACCATCTGCACCTCGGTCAACGAGGTCGTCGTCCACGGCATCCCGGACGACAAGACGGTCCTCAAGGACGGCGACATCATCTCCATCGACGCCGGCGCGATCGTCGACGGCTGGCACGGTGACGCCGCGTACACGGCCTTCGTCGGCACCGGTCACGCACCGGAGCTGGTCGAGCTCTCCCGGGTGACCGAGGAGTCCATGTGGGCCGGCATCGCCGCGATGAAGGTGAACAACCGCCTCGTCGACATCTCGAAGGCGATCGAGACCTACATCCGCCGCCAGCCCCGCCCCGCCACCGGCAAGTACGGGATCATCGAGGACTACGGCGGCCACGGCATCGGCACCGAGATGCACATGGACCCGCACCTGCTGAACTACGTCGCCCGCAAACGCGGCAAGGGCATCAAGCTGGTCCCCGGCGTCTGCCTGGCCATCGAGCCGATGGTCTCGCTCGGTACGGCGCAGACCGAGGTGCTCCAGGACGACTGGACGGTCATCACGACGGACGGCACCTGGTCCTCCCACTGGGAGCACTCGATCGCCCTCACCGAGCAGGGCCCCCTGGTCCTGACCGCCCCCGACTGCGGCAGGGCGAAGCTGGCGCAGTACGGCATCGAGGCGGCGCCGGATCCGCTCGGCTGACGGCCCCGGGGGGATTTGACCCGCTTGTCGAGGTCTAAGGATCTCCTCCGGTGGGCAAACTTGACGGATTCGTCTTTTGGGGTCCGCTGACGTAGACTGACTCGTCGGCTGTCGTGCATCAGTGTGTCCGCATGCGATGCCGAAAGTCGATCAAGGTAGCCGATTCGAAAGGCGAAGCGTGGCCAAGAAGCAAGGTGCCATCGAAATTGAGGGCACCGTGATCGAGTCCCTCCCGAACGCCATGTTCAAGGTGGAACTCCAGAACGGTCACAAGGTCCTCGCGCACATCAGCGGCAAGATGCGGATGCAC
Source organism: Streptomyces sp. NPDC127117 (assembly GCF_042677325.1). Lineage (NCBI taxonomy): Bacteria > Bacillati > Actinomycetota > Actinomycetes > Kitasatosporales > Streptomycetaceae > Streptomyces > Streptomyces sp. NPDC127117. The sequence goes on along the minus strand of NZ_JBHXTM010000024.1, from coordinate 80,580 downwards.
TACATCCGAATCCTTCCGGATGACCGGGTCGTCGTGGAGCTCTCCCCGTACGACCTGACGCGTGGCCGGATCGTCTACCGCTACAAGTAGATCTTGCCTGCACCTCGCTCCTGCGCGGTGACGGCACTGACCCGGAGAACCTGACATCCCATGAAGGTCAAGCCGAGCGTCAAGAAGATCTGCGACAAGTGCAAGGTGATCCGCCGTCACGGTCGGGTCATGGTCATCTGCGACAACCTGCGCCACAAGCAGCGCCAGGGCTGACGCACGACCCCCTGCATCTCGCAGCACTTCGCGCGACGCACGTAAAACGTACATACGCAGAGTCCGTCCAAGCTTCGGCTGACGACACCTCCGGTGGGGGCCGGGGACCCGGGCGTACCACCTCTCGTCACGAGAGGTCGGCGATCGGGAGCGGCACTGCGGAAGACCCCCGAATTAACAACTGGAGCCATTGAATGGCACGCGTTTCAGGTGTTGACATCCCGCGCGAAAAGCGCGTGGAGGTTGCCCTCACCTACGTCTTCGGTATCGGGCGCACCCGGTCCAAGGAGATTCTCGCCACCACTGGCGTGAACCCCAACACCCGCGTTCGTGACCTGGCCGAAGAGGACCTGGTCAAGATCCGCGAGTACGTGGACGCCAACCTCCGCACCGAGGGTGACCTCCGTCGCGAGATCCAGGCCGACATCCGCCGCAAGGTCGAGATCGGCTGCTACCAGGGTCTGCGTCACCGCCGCGGCCTGCCGGTCCACGGCCAGCGCACCAGCACGAACGCTCGTACCCGCAAGGGCCCGCGTCGCGCGATCGCCGGCAAGAAGAAGCCGGGCAAGAAGTAGTCCTCAGCGGACGCACTGCGGGCGTCCGGGCCACCGGTCATCCGCAGCAACCAGCGGTCTTCGCTGTAGGACCGATCACCTCCCCTCTCCATCTGGAGTCAAGACATGCCCCCCAAGGGTCGTCAGGGCGCAGCCAAGAAGGTGCGTCGCAAGGAAAAGAAGAACGTCGCTCACGGCCACGCGCACATCAAGAGCACGTTCAACAACACGATCGTCTCGATCACGGACCCCTCGGGCAACGTGATCTCCTGGGCCTCCGCCGGCCACGTCGGCTTCAAGGGCTCGCGCAAGTCCACCCCCTTCGCCGCGCAGATGGCCGCCGAGTCGGCCGCCCGCCGCGCGCAGGAGCACGGCATGCGCAAGGTTGACGTCTTCGTCAAGGGTCCGGGCTCCGGCCGCGAGACCGCGATCCGTTCGCTCCAGGCCACCGGCCTGGAGGTCGGTTCGATCCAGGACGTCACCCCCACCCCGCACAACGGATGCCGCCCGCCCAAGCGTCGCCGCGTCTGATTCTTCCGGGCTCTGCTCCAGGCAGTAGCTCGTGGGTCCGGGCGGTACGGCCCCTTCGGGGTCGTGCCGCCCGTACCCTTGTCAGTATCTGGGGGCGTCAAATAGTGGGCGCCCACGACTGAAGGAACGCAACATGCTTATCGCTCAGCGTCCGTCGCTGACCGAAGAGGTCGTTGACGAGTTCCGCTCCCGGTTCGTCATCGAGCCGCTGGAGCCGGGCTTCGGCTACACCCTCGGCAACTCTCTTCGCCGTACGCTCCTCTCCTCGATCCCCGGCGCTGCTGTCACCAGCATCCGGATCGACGGTGTCCTGCACGAGTTCACCACCGTGCCGGGCGTCAAGGAGGACGTCACCGACCTCATCCTCAACATCAAGCAGCTGGTCGTCTCCTCGGAGCACGACGAGCCGGTCGTGATGTACCTGCGCAAGCAGGGCCCCGGCCTGGTCACCGCTGCTGACATCGCCCCGCCGGCCGGTGTCGAGGTCCACAACCCGGACCTGGTCCTGGCCACGCTCAACGGCAAGGGCAAGCTGGAGATGGAGCTGACCGTCGAGCGCGGTCGCGGCTACGTCTCCGCCGTCCAGAACAAGCAGGTGGGCCAGGAGATCGGCCGTATCCCGGTCGACTCCATCTACTCGCCGGTGCTCAAGGTCACGTACAAGGTCGAGGCGACCCGTGTCGAGCAGCGCACCGACTTCGACAAGCTGATCGTCGACGTCGAGACCAAGCAGGCCATGCGTCCGCGTGACGCCATGGCTTCGGCCGGAAAGACCCTGGTCGAGCTGTTCGGTCTGGCGCGCGAGCTCAACATCGACGCCGAGGGCATCGACATGGGCCCGTCCCCGACGGACGCCGCGCTCGCCGCCGATCTGGCGCTGCCGATCGAGGAGCTTGAGCTCACGGTCCGTTCGTACAACTGCCTCAAGCGTGAGGGCATCCACTCCGTGGGTGAGCTCGTGGCTCGTTCCGAGGCCGACCTGCTCGACATCCGCAACTTCGGTGCGAAGTCGATCGACGAGGTCAAGGCGAAGCTGGCCGGTATGGGCCTCGCGCTGAAGGACTCGCCTCCCGGCTTCGACCCGACCGCCGCCGCCGACGCCTTCGGCGCCGACGACGACGCGGACGCCGGTTTCGTGGAGACCGAGCAGTACTGATCCGCCTCCGGCCGGGGCGCCTGGGATCCCGGGTGCCCCGGCCGGGGTGAGGCTCTGTCCTCAACCGCCGGACGGGCTTGATTTTCGGGCTGGGGCTCGATGTCGGGTGCGTGCGGCCGACCAAGACTTCCGTGCGGCGACCGTTGCACGGGAACTGACACCGGTACCTGATACGGCCGGTGCAGCACACAAGGAGAAACACCATGCCGAAGCCCGCCAAGGGTGCCCGTCTGGGCGGCAGCGCCGCGCACGAGAAGCTGCTTCTCAACAACCTCGCGAAGTCGCTGTTCGAGCACGGCCGCATCACCACGACCGAGGCCAAGGCCCGTCGCCTGCGTCCGGTCGCCGAGCGTTTCATCACCAAGGCGAAGAAGGGCGACATCCACAACCGTCGCCTGGTGCTGCAGTCGATCACGGACAAGGGCGTCGTCCACACGCTCTTCACCGAGATCGCCCCGCGGTACGAGAACCGCCCCGGTGGTTACACCCGCATCACCAAGATCGGCAACCGTCGTGGCGACAACGCCCCGATGGCGGTCATCGAGCTGGTCGAGGCGCTGACCGTGGCCCAGCAGGCCACCGGTGAGGCCGAGGCCGCGACGAAGCGTGCGGTCAAGGAAGACGCCCTCAAGAAGGACGAGGCTCCGGCCGAGGCCGTCGAGGACGCCAAGCCGGCCGACGACGCCGAGTCGAAGGACGCCTGAGCGTTCTGAGACCACTGGACGGGCCCGCACCACCCTTCGGGGCGGTGCGGGCCCGTTCCGCATGTACCCGCGTGTGCCGCGTGCACCGGTAGAAAAGGACCCATGGGTGAGTGACGAGGTGGAGCCCGGCTTCGTACGGGTGCGGCTGGACCTGGCGTACGACGGCAAGGACTTCTCGGGCTGGGCGAAGCAGACCGCCAGGCGGACCGTCCAGGGCGAGATCGAGGACGCGCTGCGGACCGTGACGCGTTCCTCACGGACGTACGACCTGACCGTCGCCGGCCGGACCGATGCCGGGGTGCACGCCCGGGGCCAGGTCGCGCATGTCGACCTGCCGGACGAGGTGTGGGCCGAGCACGGCGACAAGCTGCTGCGGCGGATGGCCGGGCGGATGGCGCCGGACGTACGGATCTGGCGGATCGCACCGGCCCCCGAGGGCTTCAACGCCCGGTTCTCGGCGCTGTGGCGTCGTTACGCCTACCGCGTCGCCGACCGTCCCGGCGGGGTGGATCCGCTGCTGCGCGGTCATGTGCTGTGGCACGACCGGCCGTTGGACGTGACCGCCATGAACGAGGCGGCTGCCCGGATGGTCGGCGAGCACGACTTCGCCGCGTACTGCAAGAAGCGCGAGGGCGCGACGACCATCCGTACGCTGCAGAAGCTGAGCTGGGTCCGGGACGGGGCGACCGGCATCATGACGGCGACCGTGCAGGCGGACGCGTTCTGCCACAACATGGTCCGCGCGCTGATCGGCGCCGCGCTCTTCGTGGGCGACGGGCGCCGTCCCGCCGAGTGGCCCGCCCAGGTACTCGCGGCCCGTGTCCGCGACCCCGGCGTGCACGTGGTGCGTCCGCACGGACTGACGCTGGAGGAAGTGGCCTACCCCGCCGACGAGTTGCTGGCCGCCCGCGCCCGGGAGGCGCGCAATGTGCGGACGCTTCCCGGGGACGGATGCTGCTGAGGGTGCGTCAGCCGGGCTGCGCGGTGGCCGCGGCGGAGGCCTGGAGCTCGCCGCGGCGGTGGATCTGACGGAACGTGAAGTTCGTCAGGTCGTCGCCGGTGGCGTAGACCTTCTTGTCGGCCGTGGTGACGCTCTTGCCGTTGGTGAACCCGCTGATGGCGAAGTAGGCGTAACGGCCGTAGGAGTTCGCGGTGCGGCGGCAGACCGAGCCGGCGGGGCAGAAGGCCGGTACGCCCCCGCCGCTCAGCGTGGCGATGCTGCCGCTCGCCTGCCGGGCCGCCTTCTTGGCCTGGGCCTCCGTCCGGAAGACCGCGAGGCCGACGGTGACGGCGACGCCGTCCTTGCTGTACGTGGCCCGGATCACCTGGTCGCAGCCGTTGTTCACGAGGATCGAGCCGAGCGCGCCCTTGGTGGTCGCGGCGCAGTTCTTCGTCTGCTGCGTCGCGCCCTTGGCGTAGACGCGGTCGCCCATCGTCAGCTTCTTGCCGGGGAAGAAGGCGTCGGCGGTGATCGGCGCCCGGTCCTTCTTCGCGTCGGAGATGTAGTCCTTCGGGTTCGGCGGGGGCGGTGGCGCCACCGAGGAGAAGGACGGCTCGGGCTCGGCGGTCTCGTTCGGCAGGTCGCTCGGCGCGGGCAGCTCGCTCGCGTTCTTGCCGGAGCCGGTGGGGCTGTTGTTCTTGTTGGTCGAGATGACGGCGGTGGCCACGATCGCGCCGATCGCCGCGGTGGCGAGCACGCCACCGCCGATCAGCAGCCACTTCTTGCGCCGTTTGCGCGCGGCGGACTCGTCGGCCAGCGCTGCCCAGTCCGGAGTCTGTGTGCCCCCGGGCCCCCAGGAGGGCCCCCCTTGCCCAAAGCTCATGCCGCGATCCTAGAGGAGACGTAAACCGGTTGGGCCAGGGCTTCGCGGGCCGTGACAATGCTGTGTATGGGACATCTTGAAGCGGGCCATCTCGAGTACTACCTACCGGACGGGCGGGTGCTGCTCGGCGATGCCTCGTTCCGGGTGGCCGACGGGGCCGTGGTCGCCCTGGTGGGGGCCAACGGGGCCGGTAAGACGACGCTGCTCAGGCTGCTCGCCGGGGACCTCCAGCCGCACGGCGGCTCCGTCTCGGTGAGCGGCGGGCTCGGGGTGATGCAGCAGTTCGTGGGCTCGGTGCGGGACGAACGCACGGTCCGGGACCTGCTCGTCTCCGTGTCCCAGCCGCGCATCAGGGAGGCGGCCCTCGCGGTCGACCGGGCCGAGGAGCTGATCCTCACCGTCGACGACGAGGCCGCGCAGATGAAGTACGCGCAGGCCCTGAGCGACTGGGCGGAGGCCCGCGGGTACGAGGCCGAGACCGTCTGGGACATGTGCACCATGGCCGCGCTCGGCGTCCCGTACGAGAAGGCGCAGTGGCGCGAGGTGCGCACGCTCTCCGGCGGTGAGCAGAAGCGGCTGGTGCTGGAGGCGCTGCTGCGGGGGCCCGACGAGGTGCTGCTGCTCGACGAGCCGGACAACTATCTCGACGTGCCCGGCAAGCGATGGCTGGAGGACCGGCTCAAGGAGACCCGTAAGACGGTCCTGTTCGTCTCGCACGACCGCGAGCTGCTCTCCAGGGCCGCCGAGAAGATCGTCAGTGTCGAGCCGAGCCCGGCGGGCAGCGACGTGTGGGTGCACGGCGCCGGCTTCGACACGTACCACCAGGCCCGCAAGGACCGGTTCGCCCGGTTCGAGGAGCTGCTGCGGCGCTGGGAGGAGGAGCACGCCCGGCTCAAGGCGCTGGTCCACCGGCTGCGGCAGCAGGCGGCGATCAGCCCCGACATGGCGTCCCGCTACCGGGCGATGCAGACCCGCTTCAAGAAGTTCGAGGACGCGGGCCCGCCGCCGGAGCCGCCGCGCGAGCAGGACATCAAGATGCGGCTGCGCGGCGGCCGGACCGGGGTACGCGCGGTGACCTGCAAGAACCTTGAGCTGTCCGGCCTGATGAAGCCGTTCGACCTGGAGGTCTTCTACGGGGAGCGGGTCGCCGTCCTCGGCTCGAACGGCTCGGGCAAGTCGCACTTCCTGCGGCTCCTCGCGGGCGAGCCGGTCGCGCACACCGGGGAGTGGAAGCTCGGGGCCCGGGTCGTGCCCGGCCACTTCGCACAGACCCACGCCCACCCGGAGCTGCTCGGGCACACCCTCGTCGAGATCCTGTGGACCGAGCACGCCAAGGACCGCGGCGGGGCGATGTCCGTGCTGCGCCGCTACGAGCTGGAACGGCAGGGCGACCAGCCCTTCGAGAAGCTGTCCGGCGGCCAGCAGGCACGGTTCCAGATCCTCCTCCTGGAACTGGCCGGCACGACCGCGCTCCTCCTCGACGAGCCGACGGACAACCTGGACCTGGAGTCGGCGGAGGCCCTCCAGGACGGTCTTGAGGCGTACGAGGGAACGGTGCTGGCCGTCACCCACGACCGCTGGTTCGCGAAGTCCTTCGACCGCTACCTGGTGTTCGGCTCCGACGGAGTCGTACGCGAGACGGCGGAACCGGTGTGGGACGAGCGGAGGGTGGAGCGGGCGCGGTGACGCGGTTGCGCCACGGTCCGAGGCGCACCCCCGCGGGAAACCCGTACCGGCCAGCCCGTCCGGCGATTGAGGACGGAACCCCCGGCAGCGGGGCCGGCCAGGCCGGGGAACCCCGCTGCCGCCCGCCCGAGGGCCACGCGTTTTGACCCGTCCGGGGCGGGGCGGGTAGTCTCGTCGATTGTTATGCGTATTGGCTTCGTCGTTCTCACGCGTAGGGCCCTTACGTAGGTTCTCTGGAGCAGTTACCAGTGGCTCGCATACGGGCAGCGTCCCCGGCATTGTGAGCCCCAGCTGCATGATCGCTTCAGAGGTGCCATGTGTCTGGCCCCCATCCACTGAAGAAGCGAAGGCTACGAAGTGCGTACGTACAGCCCCAAGCCCGGCGATGTGACGCGCCAGTGGCACATCATTGACGCGCAGGACATCGTCCTGGGTCGTCTGGCCACCACGGCCGCGAACCTCCTCCGCGGCAAGCACAAGGCGATCTACGCCCCCCACATGGACATGGGCGACTTCGTCATCATCATCAACGCCGAGAAGGTTCACCTCTCCGGCAACAAGAAGACCCAGAAGATGGCGTACCGCCACTCCGGGTTCCCGGGTGGTCTCCGCTCCGTCCGTTACGACGAGCTGCTCGCCAAGAGCCCCGAGAAGGCCGTCGAGAAGGCCATCAAGGGCATGATCCCCAAGAACAGCCTGGGCCGTCAGATGCTCTCGAAGCTCAAGGTCTACGCGGGCGACCAGCACCCGCACGCTGCTCAGCAGCCGGTCCCGTTCGAGATCACCCAGGTCGCGCAGTAGTTCCGGCCTCCCCCTAAGACCAAAAGAAAGATCTGAGGAGAATCGTGGCCGAGACCACTGTTGAGAACCCCATCGAGGGCACCGAGGGCGAAGAGGTCTTCGCCGAGGTGACCACCTTCGAGTCCGAGGTTCCCGTCGAGGGCGAGTACACCAGCGAGTCGCTGGCGTCCCGCTTCGGCGACCCGCAGCCCGCCGCCGGCCTTGGCCGTCGGAAGAACGCCATCGCCCGCGTCCGGATCGTTCCGGGCACCGGCAAGTGGAAGATCAACGGTCGCACCCTTGAGGACTACTTCCCCAACAAGGTGCACCAGCAGGAAGTCAACGAGCCCTTCAAGGTGCTTGAGCTCGACAACCGCTACGACGTCATCGCCCGCATCTCGGGTGGCGGCGTCTCGGGTCAGGCCGGCGCCCTGCGTCTCGGCGTGGCCCGTGCGCTGAACGAGGCGGACGTGGACAACAACCGCGCCCCGCTGAAGAAGGCCGGCTTCCTCTCCCGTGACGACCGTGCGGTCGAGCGCAAGAAGGCCGGTCTCAAGAAGGCCCGCAAGGCCCCGCAGTACAGCAAGCGCTAAACCGCCTGCTCACCTGCTTTACACGTTCGCCCCGGCGGCACTTCTCGTGCTGCCGGGGCGTTCGTTTATCGGCACCCTCGGGCGTATAACGGCATAAGACGTTCATAGGCTTGTTTGTGATGGCTTTGTGTTGCCCGGCGGTCGGTGCGCGCTGTTCCGCGCATCCTGTTGCTGTGTTGCTTTGCTTTGGTTGATTTGGTTTTGCGGTTTCGGAGCATCTTCGGAGGACACCAGTGGGACGACTCTTCGGCACGGACGGTGTGCGCGGTGTCGCCAATGCGGATCTGACGGCCGAGCTGGCGCTCGGTCTCTCGGTCGCGGCGGCGCATGTTCTCGCCGAGGGGAGCACCCTCGACGGAACCCGGCCGACAGCCGTGGTGGGCCGTGACCCACGCGCGTCCGGAGAGTTCCTGGAGGCCGCCGTCGTGGCCGGTCTCGCCAGCGCCGGCGTGGATGTCCTGCGCGTCGGTGTGCTGCCCACCCCGGCGGTGGCGTATCTCACCGGTGCACTGGGCGCCGACCTCGGTGTGATGCTCTCCGCGAGCCACAACTCGATGCCGGACAACGGTGTCAAGTTCATCGCGCGCGGCGGTCACAAGCTCTCCGACGAGCTGGAGGACCGCATCGAGTCGATCTACCAGCAGCACCGCTCCGGCGAGCCGTGGGAGCGCCCGACCGGTGCCGGTGTGGGGCGCGTCACCGAGTACGCGGAGGGCTTCGACCGCTACGTGGCCCACCTCGTCGCGGTCCTGCCGAACCGGCTCGACGGGCTGAAGGTCGTGCTCGACGAGGCGCACGGAGCGGCCTCCCGGGTCTCGCCCGAGGCCTTCGCGCGGGCCGGTGCCGAGGTCATCACGATCGGTGCGGACCCGAACGGCCTGAACATCAACGACGGCTGCGGTTCCACCCACCTGGAGCCCCTGAAGGCCGCCGTCGTCGAGCACGGCGCCCACTTCGGCATCGCGCACGACGGCGACGCCGACCGCTGCCTGGCCGTGGACGCCACCGGCGAGGAGGTCGACGGCGACCAGATCCTGGCCGTCCTGGCCCTCGCCATGCGCGAGGCCGGGCAGCTGCGCAAGGACACCGTGGTCGGCACCGTCATGTCCAACCTCGGCTTCAAGATCGCGATGGAGCGGGAGGGCATCCAGCTCGTCCAGACCGCCGTCGGCGACCGCTACGTACTGGAGTCGATGAAGGCCGAGGGCTACGCGCTGGGCGGCGAGCAGTCCGGCCATGTCATCGTCCTGGACCACGCCACGACCGGCGACGGCACGCTGACCGGCCTGCTGCTGGGGGCCCGGGTCGCCGCCACCGGCCGTACCCTCGCCGATCTGGCCGGGGTCATGCAGCGGCTGCCGCAGCTGCTGATCAACGTCCGCGACGTCGACAAGTCCCGGGTCGGTACCTCCCCGGAGCTCGCCGCGGCCGTGGCCGAGGCCGAGCGTGAGCTGGGCTCCACCGGGCGCGTACTGCTGCGCCAGTCGGGCACCGAGCCGCTGGTGCGGGTCATGGTCGAGGCGGCCGACATCGAGCAGGCCCGGGCGATCGCCGAGCGGCTGGCCGATGTCGTGAAGTCCGCGCTGGGCTAGGGTCTTTCGTCTGGATCGGGCCGGATCAGGGAGCGGGGTCCGGTGTCGTGGATCGCAAGGCGGAGGAGGGAGTCGGATGGGCTCTCCCCTGGTCGAGCGGAGCCGAGGGCTCGGGAAAGGAGCCCTGGCGGCCGACGACAACGCGGCGAGGCGCGGCACCGGGGCACGCGAGCCCGGCATGATCCGGACGAGAGGCCCTAGGCCCGCTTCGAGGACCCCTGGTCGCCGGACGGGCTCGTGGCGGGGCCCGTCCGGCGGCGGTGGGCGGCCCACAGGGCCTTCTGGACCAGCAGGGTCAGCGTTCCCGCGACCACGATTCCGCCCAGGTTCGCCAGCAGCTGGCTCGTGGAGCCCGACATCTGGTGGTAGTCGCTGTAGCTGAACGCCACCGCCGCGTTGGCCGCGGCCGGCACGGTCGTCACCGAGATGGCGACGCCGATCAGCGCCCCGGACTTAGCCGAGGTGAGCGAGAGCGTCCCGGCGATCCCGGCCAGGAAAGCCACCACGAACGACATCGCGTCCGGCTTCCAGATGAACGCCGTGTTGGGGCGGTCGGCCTCGATCATCGAGCGGGTGAACAGCCCGAAGGCGTCCATCAGCCAGGCGAACCCGGCCGTCAGCACCATCGCCACGGCGAAGCCGCCGATCAGGGCGTACAGGGAACGCAGCGCCAGTCGTGGAGCGCGCTGCACCAGGGCCGTGGAGATCCCGGCCAGCGGGCCGAACTCCGGGCCGACCGCCATCGCGCCCACGATCAGGATCGCGTTGTCGAGCATCACACCGCAGGCGGCGAGCATCGTCGCGACGGTGAGGAACGCCACGTACGTGACGCTGAACGTCGACTCCTCGTGGGTCGCCTCCGTCAGCTCCTCCCACAGCACCGCGTCCGCGCCCTCGCCCGGCGCGTCCTCCTCGGCCTTGTCGGCGTGCGCGGAGAGCGTCAGGTCCATGTTCTCGACGGTGATCGAACCGGACTTGTCGATCCCGAGCCGGCGCAGCGCGGAGATCAGATCGTCGCCCGCCTCACGGGCCACGTCGCACAGGATCATGTCGCCCGCCGGGTTGCGGGCGGCCCCGGTCAGCACGACGAGATGGGTCGTACCGAGGGTGTTCTCCACCAGGTGCAGCACCTCGTCCGTACGGTCGGCGGGGACGATCAGGCGCAGATGCAGCACGCGGCCACTCCCGGGAGGCTCAGAGTTTGCGCAGGGACAGCCGCTGGACCTTGTGGTCCGGGCCCTTGCGCAGCACCAGGGTGGCACGGCCCCGGGTGGGTGCGACGTTCTCCACCAGATTGGGCTTGTTGATGGTCCGCCACATCGTCGCCGCGTACTCCATGGCCTCCGCCTCGGAGACCTGGGTGTACTTGCGGAAGTAGGAGGACGGGTCCTGGAACGCGGTGTCGCGCAGCTTGCGGAAGCGGTTGAGGTACCAGGTCTCGATGTCCTCGGTGCGCGCGTCCACGTACACGCTGAAGTCGAAGTAGTCGGCGAGACCGACCCTGGTCCGGCCGTCGCTGCCGGGCATCGCGGGCTGGAGCACGTTCAGCCCCTCGACGATCAGGATGTCGGGGCGGCGTACGGTGAGCCGCTGGTCCGGCACGATGTCGTAGATCAGGTGTGAGTAGACGGGGGCGGTCACCTCGTCCTTGCCGGCCTTGATGTCGGCGACGAACCGGGTCAGGGCACGCCGGTCGTACGACTCGGGGAACCCCTTGCGCGACATCAGCCCCCGGGCCCGGAGCTCCTTCATCGGCAGCAGGAACCCGTCCGTGGTCACCAGCTCGACGCGCGGGTGCTCGGGCCAGCGGGCCAGCAGCGCCTGGAGGATGCGCGCGGTGGTGGACTTGCCGACCGCGACACTGCCCGCGACGCCTATGACGAACGGGGTGCCTCGCTGCGCGCCGTGGCCGTTGCCCGCGTCCCCGAGAAAGGTGTTCAGGGCGCCGCGCAGGCCCGAGGTGGCCTGGACGTAGAGGTTGAGGAGCCGGGAGAGCGGCAGGTAGACGTCCCGTACCTCGTCGAGGTCGATGACGTCCCCGAGGCCGCGCAGCCGCTCCACCTCGTCGGCGGTCAGCGGCAGCGGAGTCCTGTCGCGCAGGGCGCTCCACTCGGCGCGGGACAGATCGACGTACGGCGTCGCCGCATGCTCGGCGCGTCGGTGGGTGCTCCGTGGCGGCGAAGTGATCACGGGTTCATTGTTGCGGGAGTTCTGACGCAGTGGGGGGTGGGCTCGGTCACGTGGGGTGGGGCGGGGGCGGCGTTCACGGCTCGGTGCCCACCTTTCTCAGTACGCAGAGGTCTCCGTCGTCGGGGTCGCCGATGTAGGTCCACAGGAGCGGCGAGCCGGGCGTCCCCCTGGCCTCCAGCCGGCCGCTGACCCGGCCGGGGGCGAACTCGGTGGACACCTCCGTCGCGTCGTCCCGGGACGCGTACGTGCCGGACTCCCAGATGCCGGTCCCGCTCATCGTGGAGGGGAAGCCGAACCCGGAGCTGTCACCGGTGGCGGCGTCCGTGTAGTCGCCGCAGACGTCCGTGGCGCTGAAGGTGCCGTCCGCCGCCAGGACGAGCCGGCCGCCGTCGTCGTCCTGCCAGGTGCCCTGAAGCCGGCTGTGCGCCAGTACGAGCGGCGGGCCGTCGGGCGCCGGGGGCACGTTCACGAAGCGCAGGAGGAGGACCAGGACGAACAGGCCCAGGGGCACGAGTACGACGAGGGCCGCGCCGACGGACAGTCCCAGCGCGACGGCGGCCCTGTTCGACAGGCCCCGCCCGGGCGGGGGCGGGCCCGGGAGCGGCCGGGAGGGCCGCAGGTCCCAGGGAGGGCGCTGCGACGGCGTGGCCGGTCCTTCGGCGCCGGACACGCGCCCCACCCCCAGAGTCTCGGCCGGCCTGCCGGGTATCGGCGCCGGCCGGCGGCGACGCAATGATGCACCCCGGGTCGCCCGCCGCCGTCGGCGGGGCCCGGTGTCCGCTCCCCTGCGGCGGACACCGGCCCCGGTTTCACGGCCCCGTGGGGATCAGGGCTTCTCGCCCTTGGCGTCGACGACGGCGGCCTTGATCCGCGCCTCGCTCGTGAGGATCTGTCCTGCCTTGAAGTTGAAGGTCTGGCGCTCCACCTTGCCGTCGGAGAGCGTGTACGCGTAGTCCTCGGCGACCACGAAACGCAGACCTACGTAGCTGAAGTCGTGCGGGTCGAGCAGGATCTCCCGCTGCTCATGACTGCCGTCCTCCTTGCGGGTGATGGCGATGGCCTCGCGCCCGGCCGCGTCCTTCACCAGGTGGTCGGTGACGTGCACGCCGGGGATGGTGGCCATGGCCCGGTAGATCCGGGCGAGGGCGGCCGGGGTGATCGGGTACGCCTCGGCCATCAGCCCGATCGCGCGGAAGCTGTGCTGGGCCTCGGCCTCGGGCGGGCTCTCGGCCGTGTTGCCGGTCGGGTAGAACGAGCGGACCTTCGCCAGCAGCCGCGCCGGGTCGTCGGGCAGCTTGTCGGCGGCCCGGTAGACCTGGCGGGCCGTGCGGTAGTCGGAGTCCTTGCCGTTCTTGGCCGCGGCGGAGTTGTCGTACGGAACCCAGCTGTCGGGGTCGTGGGTGACGGGCCCGACGGCCGCGCCGTTCTGGTTGCCCTGCGAGGCCACCTGCGCCGTCCTGGTGTAGATCCACTGGTCGTCGCGCGGCTCCGGCCCGGCCGGCTGCTTCTCCAGTGCGTCGGCGGCCCGGTTCAGCACCTCGGCCGGGCTGTCCAGCCGCAGGGTTCCGGCGGTCGACGCGGGCCCGGAGCGGGAGGGCGCCGCGGCGTCCCCGAGCTGGGTGCCGAGCACCGCCGCCACGGTGATCGCCGCTGCCGCGCCGACCGCCGCGACCCGCCAGTCGGCCCGCAGACGGCGGGCCCGGCGGCCCGAGGCCGCGGCGTCGGTGAGCCGCTGCCGGCCGGGGGCGAGCGCCCCGCGGTCGGGTACCGGCACGTCCGCCCGGAGCTCGCGCAGCTTGGTCATTTCGTCCATGACGGGCTCAGCTCCAGGGCGTCGGGCGTGAACGAGGGGTCCGTGCCGAGGGCCGCCCGGACTCTGCGGCGGGCGCGATTGAGCCGGGAACGTACGGTGCCGAGCGGGATGCCCAGCGCCTCGGCGACCTCCTGGTACCCGAGGTCGGCCCAGGCGACGAGCAGCAGTACGTGGCGGTCGCCGGGCGAGAGCGCGGCGAGGGCCGCCGCCAGCGGTGCCTGGGCGGCGATCCGGTCGTCGCAACGGTCGCTCCAGGACGCGGCCACCGGATCCTGACCGGTACGGGCCAGGGCGCGCAGCGCGCGCTCCTCGCTGCGCCGGTGCTTGCCGATGAGGTTCGCCGTGATCCCGTACAGCCAGGGGCGGGCGCTGCGATGGGAGCGGTCGAAGCGGCGCCGGGAGCGGAAGGCGATGAGGAAGGTGTCCGCCGTGATGTCGTCCGCCGCGCCCTCCCCGAGGCGGCGGGCGGCATAGCGGTGGATGTCCGGTGCGTGACGGTCGTAGAGCCCGGCGAAGATCTCGGGTTCCTCCAGCGACTGTGCGATGACCTCGGCATCGTCGTCGGGGCTGGCCGGCGGTCCGGTCACATCGGCTCCTGGGGCTCGTCGGGTGGGCGTGTCACCCCTTGTTCCCCGCAGGGTCCGGAAAGGTTCACAGGGTATGCGGGGCCGTGCGTGCGCCCGGATCCGGCGGTGGTCCTCACGGGTTCTGCCGGTGGCGGGGCGGGCGGGGGCAGGGCGGGAAACGGCCGAACGCGGAGGTGCCCCGGGTGCGGCCGGAAGCCGACGGGGGAGTGGTGCCGGGGTCCGGCGTTGAAGATCCACCGGCCGCCGCTGCCCCGGCTCCAGTTGCAGCCCCCGCTGAGCTCCGCCTCGACGCCGGCCGCCCGCCGCACGCGCCACGCCGTCCTCCCTGCCGCCCCGTTCGCCTTCTGCGACGATGCGAAGAAAAGGGGGAAGTGGCACGAAGGGAACGTTATGTGCGGAATCGTCGGTTACGTCGGTGGGCAGTCGGCGCAGGACGTCGTCGTCGCGGGGCTCAAGCGTCTTGAGTACCGGGGTTACGACTCGGCGGGCATCGCGGTCCTCGCGGACGGCGGCCTGGCCGCGACGAAGCGGGCCGGCAAGCTCGTCAATCTGGAGAAGGCGCTGGCCGAGGCGCCACTGCCGGCCGGGACCACCGGGATCGGGCACACCCGCTGGGCCACCCACGGCGCCCCCACCGACGCCAACGCCCACCCGCACCTGGACAACGCGGGCCGGGTCGCCGTCGTGCACAACGGGATCATCGAGAACTTCGCCGCGCTGCGCGCCGAACTCGCCGAGCGCGGCCACGATCTGGCCTCCGAGACCGACACCGAGGTCGTCGCTCATCTGCTCGCCGAGGCATTCTCCGCCTGCGCCGACCCGGCGGAGGCGATGCGGCAGGTCTGCCGCCGGCTGGAGGGCGCCTTCACCCTCGTCGCCGTGCACGCGGACGCGCCCGGCACGGTGGTCGGGGCCCGGCGCAACTCACCGCTCGTGGTGGGGGTGGGGGAGGGCGAGTCGTTCCTGGCCTCCGACGTCGCCGCGTTCATCGCGCACACCCGCTCCGCGATCGAACTGGGCCAGGACCAGGTGGTCGAGCTGCGCCGGGAGGGCGTCACCGTCACCGACTTCGGCGGACGGCCGGCCGAGGTC
Organism: Streptomyces sp. NPDC127117; assembly: GCF_042677325.1. Lineage (NCBI taxonomy): Bacteria > Bacillati > Actinomycetota > Actinomycetes > Kitasatosporales > Streptomycetaceae > Streptomyces > Streptomyces sp. NPDC127117. Next base: position 65,215 of record NZ_JBHXTM010000024.1, on the reverse strand, counting down.
CGCAATTACCACGTGGACTGGGACGTCTCCGCCGCCGAGAAGGGCGGCCACGACTACTTCATGCTCAAGGAGATCGCCGAGCAGCCGAAGGCCGTGGCCGACACCCTCCTCGGACGGATCGACGGCGCGGGCTCCCTCCACCTCGACGAGGTCCGCATCCCGCCGCACGAGCTGCGGGAGGTCGACAAGGTCGTCATCGTGGCCTGCGGCACCGCGTTCCACTCCGGGATGATCGCCAAGTACGCCATCGAGCACTGGACCCGCATCCCCTGCGAGACCGAGCTGGCCAGCGAGTTCCGCTACCGCGACCCGATCCTCGACCACCGCACCCTGGTCGTCGCGATCTCGCAGTCCGGCGAGACGATGGACACCCTGATGGCCCTGCGGCACGCCCGCGAACAAGGCGCGAAGGTCCTCGCCATCTGCAACACGAACGGCTCCACCATCCCCCGGGAGTCCGACGCCGTGCTCTACACGCACGCCGGCCCCGAGGTCGCCGTCGCCTCCACCAAGGCATTCCTCACCCAGCTGGTCGCCTGCTACCTCGTCGCCCTGTACCTCGGGCAGATCCGGGGCACGAAGTGGGGCGACGAGATCCGCACCGTCATCCGCCAGCTCTCCGAGATCTCCGGCGCGGTCGAACAGGTCCTGGAGACCATGGAACCGGTGCGCGAACTCGCCCGATCCCTCGCCGGTCACGACACCGTGCTCTTCCTGGGCCGCCATGTCGGCTACCCCGTGGCCCTGGAAGGCGCGTTGAAGCTCAAGGAGCTCGCGTACATGCACGCCGAGGGCTTCGCCGCCGGTGAGCTCAAGCACGGCCCGATCGCGCTCATCGAGGACGACCTCCCGGTCGTCGTGGTGGTGCCGTCGCCGCGCGGCCGGTCGGTGCTGCACGACAAGATCGTGTCGAACATCCAGGAGATCAGGGCCCGTGGCGCCCGCACCATCGTGATCGCCGAGGAGGGCGACGAGGCGGTCGTCCCGTACGCCGACCATCTGATCCGGATCCCCATTACGCCTACGCTGCTCCAGCCGCTGGTGTCGACCGTGCCGCTCCAGGTCTTCGCCTGCGAACTGGCCACGGCCCGCGGCAACGACGTGGACCAGCCACGCAATCTGGCGAAGTCCGTGACCGTGGAGTAGCGAGGGATGAGGGAACGCGCGTGATCATCGGGGTCGGGATCGACGTGGCCGAGATCGAACGGTTCGACGCGGCGCTGGAACGTACGCCGCAGATGGCCCGACGGCTTTTCGTGGAAAGGGAGTTGAATCTTCCCAGCGGTGAGCGGCGGGGCATCGCCTCGCTCGCCGCCAGGTTCGCCGCGAAGGAGGCCCTGGCGAAGGCGCTCGGCGCGCCCGCCGGACTGCTCTGGACGGACGCCGAGGTGTACGTCGAGGACAGCGGGCAGCCCCGGCTGCGGGTCCGCGGCACCGTCGCCGCCCGCGCCGCCGAGCTGGGCGTACGGCACTGGCACGTGTCGCTCAGCCATGACGCGGGGGTGGCGTCGGCCGTGGTGATCGCGGAGGGTTGAGCACATGCGTACCGCCTACAGCGTCCAGACCGTACGGGCCGCCGAACGGGCCCTGATGGCCCGGCTCCCCGAGGGCGCGCTGATGCAGCGCGCCGCCGCCGGACTCGCGGCGGCCTGCGCCGACGTGCTGCGGCGGCGCGGCCGGGTCTACGGGTCACGGGTCGTCCTCCTCGTCGGCAGCGGCGACAACGGGGGCGACGCGCTGTACGCGGGCGCCCGGCTCGCCCGTCGCGGCGCCGGAGTGCGCGCCGTGCTCACCGCGCCCGGCCGCGCCCACGAGGGCGGCCTGGCGGCCCTGCTCGCGGCCGGCGGGCGGGTCGCGGAGGGCGCCGACGCCTGGGGCGGCCACATCGATCTCGTCGTCGACGGGATCACCGGCATCGGCGGCCGCGGCGGGCTGCGGCCGGACGCCGCCGAGCTGGTGCGGGCCTTCGCCGCGACCGGTGCGCCGCTGCTCGCCGTCGACCTGCCCAGCGGGGTCGAGGCCGACACCGGCGAGGTGCTCGGCAAGGCGGTGCGCGCCGACGCGACGGTCACCTTCGGCACGTACAAGCCGGGCCTGCTCATCGACCCGGCCGCCGAACGGGCGGGCGCGCTGCACCTCGTCGACATCGGGCTCGGACCCGAACTGCCCGCCGTGCCCGAGCTGGAGGTGCTCCAGTACGCGGACGTCGCCGCGCTGCTGCCGGTCCCCGGTGCGGAGAGCGACAAGTACCGGCGCGGGGTCGTCGGCATCGTCGCCGGATCCGCGCGCTACCCGGGGGCGGCGGTGCTGGCCGTCTCCGGGGCGCTGCGGGGCGGCGCGGGGGCCGTGCGGTACGTCGGACCGGGTGCCGACGCGGTGATCGCCCGCCATCCGGAGACGCTGGTCCACGCGGGGCCGCCGTCGAAGGCGGGGCGGGTGCAGGCATGGGTCGTCGGGCCCGGACTCGGTGACGGGACGGAGGCCGCCGAGGCGGTGAGGGACGTGCTGGCGGCGGAGGTCGCGGTGCTCGTGGACGCGGACGGACTGCGGCTGCTCGACGCCGGTGCCGTACGCGGGCGCACCGCGCCGACCGTCCTCACCCCGCACGCCGGTGAGGCCGCCGCGCTGCTCGGCGTCCCGCGCGAGGAGGTCGAGGCGGGGCGGCTCGCCGCCGTACGGGAGCTGGCCGACCGCTACCGGGCCACCGTGCTGCTCAAGGGGTCGACGACCCTGGTAGCCACCGACGACCCGGACACTCCCGTACGGGTCAATCCGACCGGCACCTCCTGGCTGGCCACGGCCGGCAGCGGCGACGTCCTCTCCGGACTGACCGGCTCCCTGCTCGCCGCGGGCCTCGACCCGCGCGACGCCGCGTCGGCCGGCGCCCATCTGCACGGACTCGCCGCCCGCCACGCCTCCGACGGCTCGCCCGTCGCCGCGCAGGACGTCGCGGAGGCGATCCCGGCGGCGTGGCGGGACGTACGGGCCTGAGTGATCCTGGGCACAAGCCGGCACCGACCGCAGCCGACAGGAGGGCCGACCGTGGGCAGCAGCAGCGACGTACGCGTACGCCGGGTGTACGAGCCGAAGGAGGACGCCGACGGCACCCGCGTCCTCGTCGACCGGCTCTGGCCGCGCGGCGAGTCCAAGGAGAGGGCCGCGATCGACAAGTGGCTCAAGGACATCACCCCGTCGAACGAGCTCCGCGACTGGTACCACGAGGACCGCACCGCCACCCGCTACGACGAGTTCGTCGACCGCTACCGCGCCGAACTGGCCGACCCCGTCCACACGGCGGCCGTGCGGGAACTGGTCGTACTCGTCCGGGAGGGCGGCCCGGTGACACTGGTCACGGCGGTCAAGGACGTACCCCACAGCCATGTCCCGGTCATCGTCGACCACCTGGAACACGAGCTGCGCCGGCACTGAGGGACGGCCGGGTGACCTGCCGCCCGAGGGCCCTGCCGGGCGCCTCTGAGAGACTGGGCGCGATGAACGAGACAGCGTCCTTGAGAGCCCGTGCCGAGATCGACCTCGCCGCACTGCGCGCCAACGTGCGTGTGCTGCGCGCGCGGGCCGCGGGTGCGCAACTCATGGCCGTCGTCAAGTCCGACGCGTACGGGCACGGGGCGGTGCCCTGCGCCCGCGCCGCGCTGGAGGCCGGGGCGACCTGGCTGGGCACCGCGACCCCGCAGGAGGCGCTCGCCCTGCGGGAGGCCGGACTCGGCGGCCGGGTGATGTGCTGGCTGTGGACCCCTGGCGGCCCCTGGCGCGAGGCGATCGAGGCCGACATCGATGTGTCGGTGAGCGGGATGTGGGCGCTGCGCGAGGTCGTCGCCGCGGTCGCGGAGGCGGGCGTCCCGGCCCGGATCCAGCTCAAGGCCGACACCGGCCTCGGGCGCAACGGCTGCCAGCCCGCCGACTGGCCCGAGCTGGTCGCCGCCGCCCGCGCCGCCGAGGACGCGGGCACCGTCCGGATCACCGGCCTGTGGTCCCACTTCGCCTGCGCCGACGAGCCCGGCCACCCCTCGATCGCCGCCCAGCTGGCCGTGTTCCGGGACATGGTGGAGTACGCCGAGAAGGCGGGCGTCGAGCCCGAGGTGCGCCACATGGCCAACTCCCCGGCGACGCTGACGATCCCCGAGGCCCACTTCGACCTGGTGCGGACCGGGATCGCGATGTACGGCATCTCGCCCAGCCCCGAGCTGGGCACCCCGGCCGACTTCGGGCTCCGTCCGGTCATGCGGCTCGTCGCGTCGGTCGCCCTGGTCAAGCAGGTGCCGGCCGGTCACGGGATCAGCTACGGACACCACTACACGACCTCCGCCGAGACGACCCTGGGCCTGGTGCCGGTCGGCTACGCGGACGGCATCCCACGCCATGCCTCCGGCCGGGCGCCGGTCCTGGTGGGCGGTGCCATCCGGCGGATCGCCGGCCGGGTGGCCATGGACCAGTTCGTCGTCGATCTCGACGGGGACGAGATCGAGGTGGGCAGCGAGGCGGTGCTCTTCGGCCCGGGGGACCGGGGCGAGCCGACCGCCGAGGACTGGGCGCAGGCCGCCGACACGATCGCGTACGAGATCGTCACCCGGATCGGCACCCGCGTACCGCGTGTGCATCTGCACGCCACCCCGGCCGAGTCCTGACCGATCAGGCGCCGCTGACCAGGCACGATCGGATCACGACCGGAACAGACCGGCCCTGACCTGACGGATACGACCGACGAGGAGCGCGGCACGGTGAGCGAGATCGGTGCGGGGGACGCTGTGACGACGGCTGCTACGGCGGTCGGCTGGCGCCGGGCAGGTATCGCCGGCGCCGCCATAGGCGTGATCGCGGCGGGGGCGGCGGCCGGTGTCGCGGTCGAGCGGCTCACCGTCGGCCGGGGCATGCGCAGAAGGGCCAGGCTGGCACTGGACGCCACCGGGCCGTACGGCTCGCTGCGCGGACTGCCGGGCCGGGCCGCGGCGGATGACGGCACCGAGCTGTACTACGAGGTCGACGAGGTCGAACCGGACGGCGCCGCGGGCACCGCCGACGGCGGGAGCGGCGCCACCGGCTCCGGTACGGCCACCGGCACCGGCACCCGCCGCCGCAGGCTCTTCGGCCGCAAGGCCCCCGCGCCGGTCACCGTTGTCTTCAGCCACGGCTACTGCCTCAGCCAGGACTCCTGGCACTTCCAGCGGGCGGCGCTGCGCGGCCTGGTCCGTACCGTCCACTGGGACCAGCGCAGCCACGGCCGCTCCGAGCGGGGCCGGGCCCAGGCGCAGGGTGTCCCCGTCGGCATCGACCAGCTCGGCCGCGACCTGATGGCCGTGATCGAGGCGGCGGCCCCCGAGGGGCGGCTGGTGCTCGTGGGGCACTCGATGGGCGGCATGACGATGATGGCGCTGGCCGACCAGTTCCCCGCGCTGATCCGGGACCGGGTCGCCGCCGTCGCCTTCGTCGGCACATCGAGCGGGAAGCTCGGCGAGGTCAACTTCGGGCTGCCGGTCGCGGGCGTGAACGCGGTGCGCCGGGTGCTGCCCGGGGTGCTCAAGGCGCTCGGCTCCCAGGCCGAGCTGGTGGAACGGGGCCGCCGGGCGACCGCCGATCTCTTCGCCGGGCTGATCAAGCGGTACTCGTTCGGTTCGCGGGACGTCGATCCGGCGGTCGAGCGGTTCGCCGAGCGGCTCATCGAGTCCACCCCGATCGATGTGGTCGCCGAGTTCTACCCGGCGTTCACCGAGCACGACAAGAGCGGCGCGCTGCCCGCTTTCCGCGATGCCCCGGTGCTGATCCTGGCGGGCGACAAGGACCTGGTGACGCCCAGTTCGCACAGCGAGACCATCGCGGACCAGCTCCCGGACGCGGAGCTGGTCATCGTCCCGGACGCCGGCCATCTGGTGATGCTGGAGCACCCCGAGACGGTCACGGACCGGCTGGCGGACCTGCTGGTACGCGTCGGTGCGGTGCCGGCAGCGGCTAACGTTGGCGGACATGGAAGCACCGCACAACAGCCCGGCGACTGAGCTCGCGAAGGGCGCCGCGTCCGGCACCGTCACCCTGAACCTGGCCGTCGAGTCCCCCGAACAGATGCAGGCACTCGGCCGCCGGATCGCCGGGATCCTGCTCCCCGGTGACCTCGTGATGCTCACCGGAGAGCTGGGCGCCGGGAAGACGACGCTGACCCGGGGTCTCGGCGAGGGCCTCGGCGTGCGCGGCGCGGTCACCTCCCCCACCTTCGTGATCGCCCGCGTCCACCCGTCGCTGACCGGCGGCCCGGCCCTGGTCCACGTCGACGCGTACCGCCTGGGCGGCGGGCTCGACGAGATGGAGGACCTGGACCTCGATGTGTCACTGCCGGAGTCGGTGGTGGTCGTGGAGTGGGGCGACGGCAAGGTCGAGGAGCTGTCCGAGGACCGGCTCCAGGTGGTGATCGACCGCGCGGTCGGTGACACGGACGACGAGCGGCGCGAGGTGACGCTGATCGGGATCGGCGCCCGCTGGGCCGGGCTGCGCGAGTTCTGGGCCCGGTAGCCGAATCCGCGGCGGCCCTGGGGGCGGGGCCGGATTCCGACAGGCTGTCGGCAAATTGTTGCGCCGGGCGGCACGGGCGTGGTCACATGGATGGCGAGAGCGGGTTAGGTCTGCCTAACCACGCCTTCCACCGGAGCCTCAGGAGGCATCCATGACGACGTCCGCCGAACGTGAAGTGCCGCCGCCGCCATCGATGAAGGACCTGCTGGCAGCCTGCGCCGCGGCCACGGCGGTCTCCACGCCGCCACCGTCCGCGGACCGGGACGTCGAGGCACCGGCCGCCGCCCCCGTACCCCGTTCGGGGTCCGGTCTCGAACGACGGGCGGGGTGACCCGGAAGGCCGGGTGAGCGCCGGGCGGGGCGTCCTACGGGACGACGACCACCTTCGTGGTGACCATCGCGAAGTCCCACATGGCGTCCCCGTCGGGCCGGGACATCCGCACGCCACCCGTCTTCAGCGTCGGGTCCGGGCTCTCCATCGAGCCGTCCACCGCCGCGCTGAACCCGACGGACGTGTCGTCCACCATCGCGAACCGCACCACGTGCTCGATCATCACGCCGTCCGAGCCCTTGGTGGCGGCGCCCTGGCGGGTGCCGACCCGGTAGGTCCCGGGCAGCGGGCTCAGCGCGCTCGGCATGACCTCGAACGTCCGCTCCACCTCCCCGTCCGCGTCGACGAGCCACACCCGGCGGTCCTCCAGGGCGTACACGACCCGCTTCCCGGTGCCGGAGCCCTTGGGGAGCGCGGCCGGGCGCGACTTCTCCTTCGGCTTCTCGTGCTCGGTGGCGGAAGGCTTCGGTTTCGGGGCCGCGAGGTTGTCGGGGGCGTTCGCCGATGCCTGGAAGGCCAGGACGCCGACGGCGACCAGCGCCGCCGCAGTGAGCCCGGCCACGATTCCCGAGCTGCCCCTAGACACCGTGCGCGCCCCTTTCGCTTCCGTATGTCGTACAAGCGTTTAGCGTTTACGTCGTACCCGTGTGTGCACGGTGACGGTAGCAGCCGGGGCCGGGCGTGCCGGGACGCCGTACGGGGCGCCGTACCCCCGTCGGCGGAGCCGTAGGCTGTTTGCGTGCTCTTGCTCGCCATGGATACCGCAACCCCCGCCGTCACCGTCGCCCTGCACGACGGGACCTCCGTCGTCGCCGAGTCCGGTCAGGTCGATGCCCGGAGGCACGGGGAGCTGCTGCTGCCCGCCGTCGACCGGGTCCTCGCCGGGGCCGGGGTGAAACTCGACGCCGTGACGGACGTGGTCGTCGGCGTCGGCCCCGGGCCGTACACCGGGCTCCGGGTCGGTCTGGTCACCGCCGCGACCTTCGGCTCGGCCCTCTCCGTGCCCGTGCACGGGCTGTGCACCCTGGACGGTCTCGCGTACGCCGCGGGCCTGGCCGGGCTGGCGGGACCGTTCGCCGTCGCGACGGACGCCCGCCGCAAGGAGGTCTACTGGGCGAGGTACGACGACGCGCGCACCCGGGTCACGGAGCCCGCCGTCGACCGGCCCGCCGACATCGCCGGGCAGCTCGCCGGACTGCCCGTCGTCGGTGCCGGCGCGGTGCTCTACCCCGAGGCGTTCCCGGACGCCCGGGAGCCCGAGCACGTCAGCGCCGGGGCGCTGGCCTCCCTCGCCGCCGAGCGGCTCGCCGCGGGCGCGGAGCTGCTGCCCCCGCAGCCGCTCTACCTGCGCAGGCCCGACGCCCAGGTGCCGAAGAACTACAAGGTGGTCACCCCGAAGTGACGACGACTGCCGTTCTGCGCGAGATGCGCTGGTGGGACATCGATCCGGTGCTGGAGCTCGAACACGAGCTGTTCCCGGACGACGCCTGGTCGGCCGGCATGTTCTGGTCCGAGCTGGCGCACTCCCGCGGCCCGCGGGCCACCCGCCGCTATGTCGTCGCCGAGGATCCCGCCACCGGCCGGATCGTCGGCTACGCGGGGCTCGCCGCGGCCGGTGACCTCGGTGACGTACAGACGATCGGGGTCACCCGCGGCCACTGGGGCGGCGGCCTGGGCTCCGAGCTGCTCACCGATCTGCTGAAGCACGCCACGGCCTTCGAGTGCGCGGAGGTGCTCCTCGAAGTCCGTGTCGACAACACCCGGGCCCAGAAGCTGTACGAACGCTTCGGCTTCGAACCGATCGGCTTCCGCCGCGGCTACTACCAGCCGGGCAACATCGACGCACTCGTCATGCGCCTGCACGTACAAGAACACGTACAAGAAACAGAGACTGACTGATGGCTGACGAACCGCTCGTACTCGGCATCGAGACCTCCTGCGACGAGACCGGCGTGGGCATCGTCCGGGGCACGACCCTGCTCGCCGACGCGGTCGCCTCCAGCGTCGACACCCACGCCCGCTTCGGCGGCGTCGTCCCGGAGATCGCCTCCCGCGCCCATCTGGAGGCGATGGTCCCCACCATCGAGCGCGCCCTGAAAGAGGCCGGGATCAGCGCCCGCGACCTCGACGGCATCTCCGTCACCGCGGGCCCCGGCCTCGCGGGCGCGCTGCTGGTCGGCGTATCGGCGGCGAAGGCGTACGCGTACGCGCTGAACAAGCCGCTCTACGGGGTGAACCACCTCGCCTCGCACATCTGCGTGGACCAGCTGGAACACGGCCCGCTGCCCGAGCCGACGATGGCGCTGCTGGTCAGCGGCGGCCACTCCTCGCTGCTGCTGGCGCCGGACATCACCAATGACGTACGGCCGCTCGGCGCGACCATCGACGACGCGGCGGGCGAGGCCTTCGACAAGATCGCCCGGGTACTGAACCTGGGCTTCCCCGGCGGCCCGGTCATCGACCGGCTGGCGAAGGAGGGCGATCCGGCCGCGATCGCGTTCCCGCGCGGGCTCACCGGTTCGCGCGACCCCGCCTACGACTTCTCCTTCTCCGGACTGAAGACCTCGGTGGCCCGCTGGATCGAGGCCAAGCGCGCGGCGGGCGAGGAGGTGCCGGTGCGGGACGTGGCGGCGTCCTTCCAGGAGGCCGTGGTCGACGTGCTCACCCGCAAGGCCGTCCGGGCCTGCAAGGACGAGGGCGTCGACCACCTGATGATCGGCGGCGGGGTCGCGGCCAACTCGCGGCTGCGGGCGCTGGCCGAGGAGCGGTGCGAGCGGGCCGGCATCCGGCTGCGGGTGCCGCGCCCGGGGCTGTGCACCGACAACGGCGCGATGGTCGCGGCGCTGGGCGCGGAGATGGTCGCCCGCAACCGGCCGGCCTCGGACCTGGAGCTGTCCGCGGACTCCTCGCTGCCGGTCACCGACACCCATGTACCGGGCGCCCACGCGCACACCCACGATCACGACCACGTGCACGAGATCAGCAAGGACAACCTCTACTCATGAGCGGTACGACCGTCGCGCTGATGTGGGAGGCCCGCGCCACCGACGGCCGGGGCGCCGAACTCCTGGAGTGGGCGCGGGCCCGTTCGGCGGAGCTGGCCCGCGAGCCGCTCCGCCGTGAGCTGCTGCGCGCCCCGCAGGACCGGGTCCTGGTCATCACCTGGTGGGAGGGTGCCTACGGCGACGAGCTGCCCGAACTCCCCGAACCGGACGCCGGGTTGATCACCCGTCCGGTGCACCGCTGGCGCTTCGAGTCGCTGGGGGACGCCGGGGCTGCCGGGGCCTGACCGGTTCACCGGCCGGCGGCTCCCCGGCTCAGCAGGCCCCGGATGATCGCGTCGAGTTCGTCCGCCACGTCGTAGTCGGCGGCATACGCGCGCCAGTCGTCCTTGATCGCGGCGAGCCGGGGCAGCGCCGCCGTGTCCTCCTCGGTCACCATCTCGGGGAAGTAGCGCCTGCTCGGCGGGTTCTGCGCGCGGCGTTCGGCGGCGCGGCGGAATATCAGGTCGCCGTAGACGTAACTCCAGATCGTCCGGTACGCGCGTACCGCCTGGGCGGGGGAGAGGCCGCAGGCGAGCGCCGAGTCGATGATCTCCTCGACCATCCACAGCGCGTTCTTGTCGGTCAGCTCGCCCAGCGCCAGGATGTCCAGCACCCACGGGATCCGCTCCAGGATGCCGTGCATGTGCACGGCCACGGCCAGCAGCCGCTCGCGCGGGTCCTCGGGCAGCCCGGGGCGGGGGAAGGCGGCCGCGGTGCCCGACAGGGTGAGCATCAGCAGCTCGTCCTTGTCCTGCACGTAGTGGTAGAGCGCCATCGGCGTGGAGCCGAGCTCCTTCGCCACCCGCCGCATGCTCAGGGCGTCCACGCCCTCTTCCTCGATGATGCGGCGCGCGGTGGCGACCATCGCGTCCGGGTCGAGCCTGCGCGGCCGCCCCACGGATCGTTTCGCGGGAGCCCGGTTCGCCGCCGGTGCCTGCTTCTTCTCTGTCCCTGACACCCGGGCATTGTCTCCCGCTCCGCTGTCCCCGCGCCTTCCGGGGTCTTCATATGACTAATTTCTATACGCGTATAGTAATGCCTTGACCGGATGACCGCGGAGGAAGGGAAAGTCGTGGACGAACACTCACGGCACACGCGTTGGCTGCTGGTGGTGGCTCTCGCGGTGCAGTTCATGGTGGCGTTGGACATGTCGGTGGTGAACGTCGCGCTGCCGGACATGCGCAGCGATCTGGGCTTCACGGCCCAGGGGCTGCTCTGGGTGGTGAACGCCTACGCACTGGCCTTCGGCGGGCTGTTGATGCTCGGCGGGCGGCTCGCCGATCTGCTCGGCAGCCGCCGGGTCCTGATGGTGGGCCTGGTGCTGTTCGGCGTGGCGAGCCTGGTCGGCGGGTTCGCCGGTTCGCCCGGCACGCTGATCGCCGCGCGGGCGGTGCAGGGGGCCGGCGCCGCGGCGCTCGCCCCGGTCGCCTTCGCGCTGATCGCCCTGGCCTTCCCGGCCGGGCCGGCCCGCTCCCGGGCCCTGGGGCTGTGGGGCATGGCGGGCGCGGCGGGCGGCGCGGTCGGCGTGCTCGCGGGCGGGATGCTCACCGACGCGGCGGGCTGGCGCGCGGTGATGCTGGTGAACGTGCCGATCGTGGCCTTCGCGCTGGTGGGCGCCGTGCGCGCCGGACTGCCGGGCGACCGGGGCAGGACCGCCGCCCGGCTCGACGTGACGGGAGCGCTGCTGGCCACCGCCGGTACGACGCTGCTGGTCCTCGGACTGGTCCGCACCTCGACCGACGCCTGGGGATCCCCCCGGACGCTGGGCACCCTCGGCGCCGCCGTGCTGCTGCTGATCGCCTTCGTCGCCGTCGAACTGCGGACCAGCACTCCGCTGCTCCGCCCCGGACTGCTGAAGGGGCGGCCGGTCCTGGCCGCGAATCTCTTCTGCCTGCTGCTCAGCTCCGGGCAGTTCGCCGCGTTCTACTTCGTCTCGCTCTACATGCAGCAGGTGCTCGACTACGGGCCCACCGCCGCCGGCGTCTCCTTCCTGCCGTTCACGGCGGGTGTCGTCGCCGGCTCGGTCATCGCCACCCGTACGGTCGCGTCGTTCGGCACCGGACGGCTGCTGGCGCTCGGCGGCGTCCTGGCCGCGCTCGGCCTCGCCGGATTCGCCGCGACCGCCCGGGCCGACGGCAGCTTCCTGTACTCGATCCTCGGCCCGTCGCTGGTCTGCAGCGTCGGCGTCGGGATGTGCTTCGTACCGCTCGGCACGGCGGCCACGACCGATGTGGCGCCCGACGAGACGGGCATGGCCTCCGGGCTGCTGAACAGCGCCCGCCAGGTGGGCGGCTCGCTGGGGCTCGCGATGCTGGTCACCGTCGCCGCCCGGGTCACCGGCGACGGGCACCGCCCGGCCGACCTGGCGGCCGGGTACTCGGCGGCGTTCTGGGTCTGCGCCGGACTGCTCGTGGTCGCGGCGGTGGCGGCCCTGCTGCTGCTCCCGAAGAACTCGGCGCGCAGCGCCGGGACGGCTGCCGCGGAGGCTGCCGCGAGGACCGCTCCCGAGGCCGCGGCGGATGTCGCCCCGGATGTCGCCCCGGATGTCGCCCCGGATGTCGCCCCGGATGCCGCTCCGGATGCCGCTCCGGTGGCCGCTCCGGTGGCCGGTCCGGAAAATTCTCAGAAGAATTTCCAGGGACCTGTCGATCCGGCCGGGGCCCGTTCGACGCAGGGGTGAGAGGCGGGGAGAGCCCCCGCACTTTTGACCGAGGAGTCACCATGCCGCGCTTCATGTCGCTGATCCGCATCGACGAGCAGAACCCCTTCGGCGACCCGGACCCCGGGTTCGAGGCCCGTATGGGTGCCCTGTTCGAGGAGATCACCAAGGCCGGCGTCATGCTGGAGACGGCCGGGCTCACCCCGACCTCCCAGGGGTCCAGGGTCACCTGGTCCGGCGGGAAGCTCAGCCAGACCGACGGGCCCTTCACCGAGACCAAGGAGGTCGTCGGCGGCTACGCCATCCTGCAGGCCAAGGACATGGAGGAGGCCCTGGAATGGACCCGGCGCTTCCTGCGGACCCACCCGGAGAACTGGACCGTGACCTCCGAGGTCCGCCAGATCGACGAGGCCACCATGGGCGCCTGACCGGCGCGCTTGCCGCCGTCCGGCACGGCTGCTGTGATGAGTGATCATGACGGCAGCAAGCCCGGCAGCGGCGGTCGAAGCGGTCTTCAGGATCGAGTCGGCGCGGATCATCGCAGGTGTCACCCGCATCGTGCGGGACGTCGGCATCGCCGAGGAACTCGCGCAGGACGCCCTGGTGGCCGCACTGGAACAGTGGCCGGAGTCAGGTGTCCCGGACCGGCCGGGCGCCTGGCTCATGGCCACCGCCAGAAACCGCGCGATCGACCTCGTACGCCGCAAGGAGACCTACGCGCGCAAGCTCGCCGAGGTGGGGCGCTCCCTGGCGGACGTGCCGCCGCCCGAGCCCGCCGACCCGGACGCCATCGACGACGATCTGCTCCGTCTGATCTTCACCGCCTGCCACCCGGTGCTCTCCACCGAGGCCCGGATCGCCCTCACCCTGCGGCTGCTCGGCGGCCTCACCACCGAGGAGATCGCCCGCGCCTTCCTGGCCCCGGAGCCGACCGTCGCCCAGCGCATCGTCCGGGCGAAACGGACCCTGGGCCGCGAGGGCATCCCCTTCGAGGTGCCCTCCGGACCGGAGCGTGCCGCCCGCCTCGGCTCCGTGCTCGAAGTCATCTACCTGATCTTCAACGAGGGCTACGCGGCCACCGCGGGCGACGACTGGCTGCGCCCGGCCCTCTGCGAGGACGCGCTGCGGCTGGTCCGGGTGCTGGCCGGGCTGATGGAGCGGGAGCCCGAGGTCCACGGCCTGGCGGCGCTGCTGGAACTCCAGGCCTCGCGCACCGCCGCCAGGACCGGCCCGGACGGTGCGCCGGTGCTGCTCGCCGACCAGAACCGGGCCCGCTGGGACCGGCTGCTGATCCGGCGCGGGGTAGCGGCCCTGGAGCGGGCCGTGGCGGCGACCGTGGAGGGGGCCGGGCTCGGCCCGTACACCGTGCAGGCCGCGATCGCCGCCTGCCACGCGCGCGCCGTGACGTACCAGGACACCGACTGGAACACCATCGCCGCCCTCTACGACCGCCTCGCCGCGATCGCGCCGTCCCCGGTGGTCGAGCTGAACCGGGCCGTGGCCGTCTCGATGGCGCACGGCCCGGCCGCCGCCCTCGCCCTGGTCGATGCCCTGACCGACGACCCGGCGCTCAAGGACTACCACCTGCTGCCCAGTGTGCGCGGGGACCTGCTGGCCAGGACGGGGCGTACGGACGAGGCACGGGCGGAGTTCCTGCGGGCGGCCGGGCTGACCCGCAACGAGCGGGAACGGGCGATGCTCCTGGACCGCGCGGAGCGTCAGGTCCGCGACGGCCGATGAGTTCCGGGCACCGGACGGGTCTACCCTCCACAGCTTCCCGCACCGCCCGACAGGAGCAGATCATGCAGAAGATCACCACCTTCCTCTGGTTCGACACCCAGGCCGAGGAAGCCGCGAACTACTACGTGTCCGTCTTCGGCGGCGACTCGAAGGTGCTCCGGACGACGTACTACACGGACGCCGCGCCGGGACGGACGGGATCGGTGATGACCGTCTGCTTCCGGCTGGCCGGCCAGGAGTACGTCGCGCTCAACGGCGGCCCGCAGTTCCCCTTCACCGAGGCGATCTCGCTCTCCGTGGACTGCGCCACACAGGAGGAGCTGGACACCCTGTGGGCCGAGTTCACCGCCGAGGGCGAGGAGGGGCAGTGCGGCTGGCTCAAGGACAAGTACGGCCTGTCCTGGCAGCTCGTGCCCCACGGCTTCGACGAGGCGCTGTCCGACCCGGATCCGGCCAAGGCGGAGCGGGCCATGAAGGCGATGACGGGTATGCGGAAGCTGGACATCGAGGCACTGCGCAACGCCTGAACCGGCCCCCCGCGCGCGGTCGGTAGGGTCATGCTCATGTCTCGCCGAGCGCAACTGCCGCCGCCACCGCCGCCCGTGGAAATACGTTCCTGGCCCGACCGGGAGGCCATGCTCACCGACCGGGCCGCGGTGCTCGGGGAGTTGGTGAGGGCCCATGTCGCGCCGGGACGGCTGGCGATGCTGTGGCTGTGGGGCTCGATCTGCGCGCTCGGCTGGCTCCTGGTGGGCACGGCGTTCATCACCTTCGAGGAGTCGTACGACGTCATCAGCGCCGGGATCGGCGTGATCATCGCCGCCATGGGCGTCGGCTGCGTGGTGCCGGCGGTCATCGTCGTCGTCGTAGGCCTGCGCCGCGACCGCAGGATCCGCCGGCTGCTCGACGCCTGGGGCGCGTTGGCCCGCGATCCGGCGCGCGACGCGGCGCTGCGGATGCCGGGCGTCTCCCTCGCCTGGCTGCTGATGTCCTTCGCGCTCTGCGCGGCCGGGCTCTACGCCTGCTTCGCAGTCCCGGCCAGTGGCGTGCTGGACGGAGACGCCTACGGCTTGGCCGTCCTGGTCATGGGGCTCGGGCTGACCGGCTGGATCGTCGGACTCATCGGTCTCGTCAAGGCGTTCGCCCACCGGCGCTGGGTGCTGCGGGTACTGGCCGGGGTGCCCGCCCCGGAGCCGCTGATCTCCGTCGGCGGCGGTGCCCACCGCTGACCGCGGACCTATCCTGACGGGACACATGGGTCACGCCGGGGGAGGGCGACATGGAGTGGTACTGGTGGGTGCTCATCATCTTCTGGACGGGCGGCTTCGGGTGGGCCGTCGACAACGTCCGTACGGCGCTGCGCAATCGGCACACCCGCAAGCTGGAACTGATCGAGGCGTCCCGGCAGGAGCGGCTGGCCCTCGAAGCGGCCAACCAGCCGCCGGAGCCCGTCTGCGGCTGCACGCACCACCTCGCCAAGCACGACAAGCAGGGCAAGTGCCATGAGCGGGTCGAGGTGCCGACGGCCTGGGACGAGACCAAGAAGCCGGTCCGCTTCGAGTCCGGGCAGTGCAACTGCCAGCAGTACGTGGGTCCCCAGCCGCTTTCGCAGGTGTACGCCCCGGACCTGACCGACCTCGCCTGACGCCCGCCGGTCAGGCCGGTCGGGCCGGGCCGGTCAGCGGGTGGCCGATCAGCATCGTCGGTGCGCCGGCCACCCGGGTCAGGAAGACCGTCGCGGAGGCGGGCCCCTGGAGCTTCATCCTGCGGCGCAGCTCCTCCGGTTCGACCGCCGATCCGCGCTTCTTGACGGTCAGCACGCCCACCTTCCGCTCCCGCAGCAGCGCTTTCAGCTTCTTCATGTTGAAGGGCAGCCGGTCGGTGATCTCGTACCCGGAGGTGTACGGGGACTCGTACGGCTCGTCGCTCGTGATGTACGCGATCGTCTCGTCGATCAGCCGGCCGTCGCACCGGGCCACGAGGTCGGCGACCAGATGGGCGCGGATGACGGCGCCGTCCGGCTCGTACAGATAGCGGCCGACCGGGCCGACCGGCGGGGCGGGCAGCGGGGCCGCGGACCACAGTCCGGCCCCGGCCGGGAGCACGGTGGCGCGGAACGAGCCGGCCGCGAAGCCCTCGCCGAACCAGAGCACCGCCTCCTTCACGTCGCCGCCGTCCGAGATCCACTCGGCCTCCGCCTGCGCCGGGATCGCCTCGTGCGGGATGCCCGGGGCGATCTTCAGGGCCGCCCGGGGGGCCGCGAGCGCGGCGCCGGTCGCCCAGGAGAGCGGCGGTGAGTACGCCTCGGGGTCGAAGATCCGGCCCCTGCCACCGCGCCGGGCCGGGTCGACGAAGACCGCGTCGTACGGCGAGGTGTCGATGTCGGCGACATCGGCGCACCGCACCTCGATCAGGCCGTCCAGGCCCAGCACGGCGGCGTTGGCGCGGGCCACTTCGGCGGTCAGCGGGTCGCGGTCGACGGCGAGGACGGATACGCCCGCCCGCGCGAGCGCGATCGCGTCGCCCCCGATCCCGCAGCAGAGGTCGGCGAGGCTCCGCACCCCGCCGGCCGCGAACCGCCGCGCACGATGGGTGGCCACCGACGTGCGGGTCGCCTGCTCGACGCCGTTCGGCGTGAAGAACATCCGGTACGCGTCCTCGGCGCCGAACTTCGCCACCGCCCGCTGCCGCAGCCGCGCCTGTCCCAGCGCCGCCGAGACCAGCGGGGCCGGGTGGGAGCGGCGCAGCCGGGTGGCGGTGGCGAGTTCCTGGGAGGGGTCGTACGACCGCAGCTCGTCCAGCAGCGCCGCGCCCTCGGGGGTGCGCAGGGCGAGGAAGGCGGCGATGGGGTCGGGGGCGTCGGACCGGTCGTCGGCGGACGGGCCGTTCGGGGCGAGAGCGTTCACCCGCCCCATTGTGAGCCAGCCGGGTAGAGCGCCGGGCCGGGCGGCGGTGTCGGACCGGGAGGCCGATTCCGTGCTGGCAGTATGCGGCGCCATGCAGCTTGTACGACAAAATGAAAAAAACACCACGAAGCGACTCAGATCGGGCCCGCCCCGATCCGGGCGCGGCCGGGGTTCCGGCGCGCACCGGCCCGCCTGCGCCGTCCTGGCCGCACTCCTGGTCGCAGCGGTCGGCTCCGGCTGCGCCTCCGGGTCCGGTGAGCAGGCGGGCGACACCGAGCACTGGGACCGGTCCCACGCCGGGAACCCGGGCCCGAACCCGGAGTTGAACCCCGACGCGACGCCCGGTACGAACCCCGCCGCCGGGCACCCGGGCGGCCCCGGACAGCGCGCCGGCCAGGGCCGGGAACCCGGCGGGGTCCATGAGAACGCGCAGCTCAGCCCGGCCGTGCGGGCGACGCTCGCCAAGAAGTGGGGACTGGACAAGCCGCCGCTGATCGCACCGCGACCGCCCGCCGTGAAGCCGCGCGTCATCACCCGCGAGGGGTTCGAGGTGGAGGGCGGCGACGGCTCGCTGCCACCGGTCTTCACCACCGTCCCGACCAAGGACCGGGTCGTCTTCCTGACGATGGACGACGGCTCCGAGAAGGACCCCGAGCTGTTGCAGATGATGGACGAGCTGGACATCCCGTACAGCGCGTTCCTCAGCGACTACGAGGTGAGCGACAACTACGGGTACTTCGGCGAGGCGCAGCGGCTGGGCGTCGGTATCAACAACCACACGCTCAACCACCCCTATCTGCCCGGACTCTCCTACGCCGGGCAGGAACGCGAGATCTGCGGCCAGCAGGAGATCATCGAGAAGCGGTTCGGCAAGCGGCCCACCCTCTTCCGCCCGCCGTACGGCAACTACAACGGGGACACCCTCCGCATCGCGAAGGCCTGCGGGATCAAGGCCGTGCCCCTCTGGAACGCCGAGGCGTTCCCGGACCACATGGAGTGGCGCGAGGAGGACGAGGACCTGCACCCGGGCGACATCATCCTCACCCACTTCCGGGGCCGCGACGAATGGGACGGCAGCATGGCCGACCTGGTCCGGGCGGTCATGAAGACCGTCACGGACAGGGGATACGCCGTGGCCCGGCTGGAGGACTACGTATGAGAAGGGCGCACCGGCTGCTGGCCGGACTGCTGGCGGCCGGCGCGCTCCTCACCACCGCCGGCTGCGCGCAGTCGGTGGACCCGATCGAACGGCTGGGCCGCAAGGCCGTGCAGAAGGTGAACCACCCGTCGCCGACGCCGGCGGCGGGCCCGCCCGCGCGGCCGTGCGGAACGGTCCGGTCCGTCCGTACGTTGCCCCTGTGTTGTCCGGACTGTTGTCCGGACCGTGCCCCGGCGGTGACGCCACGACCGTCTCAATTGGCACTCCGCTTGACCGAGTGCTAATCCCGGTCATAGTCTCGGTGCTGGCACTCACCACTGGAGAGTGCCAGCAGTACTGCGCGACTGGCAGGTCCGGCACCCGCGACGACGGATCCACCTGGTCGCCACCCAAGACTGTTACCCCGTGAGATCTCCGAAGGGGGAGACCGGATCGTGTCGACCGCCAGCACCAAGGTTGCGATCAAGCCGCTCGAGGACCGCATTGTGGTCCAGCCGCTCGACGCCGAGCAGACCACGGCCTCCGGCCTGGTCATTCCGGACACCGCCAAGGAGAAGCCCCAGGAGGGCGTCGTCCTGGCCGTGGGCCCGGGCCGCTTCGAGAACGGCGAGCGCCTTCCGCTCGACGTCAAGACCGGCGACGTCGTGCTCTACAGCAAGTACGGCGGCACCGAGGTGAAGTACAACGGCGAGGAGTACCTCGTCCTCTCGGCTCGCGACGTGCTCGCGATCGTCGAGAAGTAATTCACCCACGTTTGCTTCTGTTCTGCGCCCCTGGCCCCCTGCGAATAACCAGCCGGGCGGTCGGGGGCGCAGTTCGTTCGAGAGGAAAGCTCAGCTCCCATGGCGAAGATCCTGAAGTTCGACGAGGACGCCCGTCGCGCCCTTGAGCGCGGCGTCAACAAGCTTGCCGACACGGTCAAGGTGACGATCGGCCCCAAGGGCCGCAACGTCGTCATCGACAAGAAGTTCGGCGCTCCCACCATCACCAACGACGGTGTCACCATCGCGCGCGAGGTCGAGCTCGACGACCCGTACGAGAACCTCGGTGCCCAGCTGGTGAAGGAGGTGGCGACCAAGACCAACGACGTCGCGGGTGACGGTACGACCACCGCCACCGTGCTGGCCCAGGCGCTCGTCCGCGAGGGTCTGCGCAACGTCGCCGCCGGTGCTTCCCCGGCCGCCCTGAAGAAGGGCATCGACGCAGCGGTCAAGGCCGTGTCCGAGGAGCTCCTCGCGACCGCCCGACCGATCGACGACAAGACCGACATCGCCGCCGTGGCCGCGCTCTCCGCGCAGGACCCGCAGGTCGGCGAGCTCATCGCGGACGCGATGGACAAGGTCGGCAAGGACGGTGTCATCACCGTCGAGGAGTCCAACACCTTCGGTCTGGACCTCGACTTCACCGAGGGCATGGCCTTCGACAAGGGCTACCTGTCCCCGTACATGGTGACCGACCAGGAGCGTATGGAGGCCGTCCTCGACGACCCGTACATCCTGATCCACCAGGGCAAGATCGGCTCGATCCAGGAGCTGCTCCCGCTGCTGGAGAAGGTCATCCAGGCCGGTGGCTCCAAGCCGCTGCTGATCATCGCCGAGGACGTCGAGGGCGAGGCGCTGTCGACCCTCGTCGTCAACAAGATCCGTGGCACCTTCAACGCCGTCGCGGTGAAGGCCCCGGGCTTCGGTGACCGCCGCAAGGCCATGCTCGGCGACATCGCCACCCTCACCGGTGCGACCGTCATCGCCGAGGAGGTCGGCCTCAAGCTCGACCAGGCCGGTCTGGACGTGCTGGGCACCGCCCGCCGCGTCACCGTCTCCAAGGACGACACCACGATCGTGGACGGCGGCGGCGAGCCCGGCGACGTCAAGGGCCGGGTCAACCAGATCAAGGCCGAGATCGACGCCACCGACTCCGACTGGGACCGCGAGAAGCTCCAGGAGCGCCTCGCGAAGCTGGCCGGCGGCGTGTGCGTGATCCGCGTCGGTGCCGCCACCGAGGTGGAGCTCAAGGAGAAGAAGCACCGTCTGGAGGACGCCATCTCCGCGACCCGCGCCGCGGTCGAGGAGGGCATCGTCTCCGGTGGTGGCTCCGCTCTGGTCCACGCCGTCAAGGTCCTGGAGGGCAACCTCGGCAAGACCGGCGACGAGGCCACCGGTGTCGCGGTCGTGCGCCGCGCCGCCGTCGAGCCGCTGCGCTGGATCGCCGAGAACGCCGGCCTTGAGGGCTACGTCATCACCTCGAAGGTCTCCGAGCTCGACAAGGGCCAGGGCTTCAACGCCGCGACCGGCGAGTACGGCGACCTGGTGAAGGCCGGCGTCATCGACCCGGTCAAGGTCACCCGCTCCGCGCTGGAGAACGCCGCGTCCATCGCGTCGCTGCTGCTCACGACCGAGACCCTGGTCGTCGAGAAGCCGGCCGAGGAAGAGGCCGAGGCCGCCCACGGCGGTCACGGTCACTCGCACTGACGCGTAACCGCTGAAGGCCGAGAGCCGAAGAAGGCCCCCTGTCCCACCGCCGAGCGGCGGGACAGGGGGCCTTCGGTCTGTCCGGAGTGCGGTTCGGACCGAGTGGTTCGGACCCAGTCGTTCAGGCCGAGTGGTTCGGACCGAGTGGTTCAGGCCGAGTGGCTCAGGCTCCCGGAGTGCACCGGGTCCGCGAAGGGCAGACCGGCCGCGAAGCGCTCCAGCTCGTCCAGCGCCTGGTCCGCCATCCGGTGCAGCTCGTCGCCCAGCGAACCCGCGACGTGCGGGGTGAGCAGCACGTTCGGCAGGGTGTACAACGGCGAGTCGACGGGCGGCAGTTCGGGGTCCGTCACGTCCAGCACCGCACGCAGCCGCCCGGCCGTCAGCTCGGGCAGCAGCGCGTCCTCGTCGACCAGCGAACCGCGCGCAGTGTTGATCAGCGTCGTCCCCGTCGCCATCACGGCCAGCTGTGTCGCACCGATCAGATGGTGGGTCTCCGGCAGCTGGGGCGCGTGCACCGAGACGACGGAGCTGCTCGCGCACAGTTCGTCGAGCGAGGTGAGCCGTACGCCGAGCCGCGCCGCCTCCGGGCCGTCCACGTACGGGTCGTACAGCAGCACGTCCAGGTCGAAGGGGCGCAGCAGCTCGATCACGCGCCGGCCGATCCGGGAGGCGCCGACGATGCCGACGGTACGGCGGTAGTTGCCGGCCCCGTCGAGCTCGGCGAGCCAGTCGTGGTCGGCGCGCAGATCACGGTAGCGGTCCGCGGAATGCAGTACCCGCTTGCCGGCGAACAGGATCGCGGCGAGGGTGAATTCGGCGACCGGCAGGGCGTTGGCCCCGGCCGCCGATGTGACGGTGATGCCGCGTTCCCAGCAGGCGTCGGTGATGTGGTGCTTCACGGAACCCGCGGCGTGCACGACGGCCCGCAGGCGGGGCGCGCCCGCCAGTACCCCGGCGGTGAGCGGTGTCGCGCCCCAGCAGGTGAACAGCACCTCGGCCTCGGCGAGCGCGGCGGCCACCTCGGGCGTCGGGTCGGCCAGGTCGTGGGCGACGAAGGCCGGGTCGGTACGGGTGAGGGCGGCCAGCCGGGTGCGGTGGCGGTCGGCGAGGAGGCGGTCGGCGATGCCGGGGCCCATCGCGAGCAGGGCCGTCGGCCGGTTGTCAGTGGCGTGGGGCATGGTGGGACTCGTACTCCTCAGGGCTCGCGGTGAGGTCACTTGACGCTGCCGGCGGTCAGTCCGGCCTTCCAGTGCCGCTGCAGCGAGACGAAGGCGACGATCAGGGGGATGACGGCGAGGAGCGACCCGGTGACGACGAGCGGGTAGAAGCTCGGCTCGCCGTGGGTGTTGGTGTTCCAGGAGTACAGACCGAGGCTCAGCGGGAAGAGCTTGCGGTCCGAGAGCATCACGAGGGGGAGGAAGAAGTTGTTCCAGATCGCGGTGAACTGGAAGAGGAAGACCGTCACGAAGCCCGGCATGACCATGCGCAGTCCGATGGACCAGAAGACGCGCAGCTCGCCGGCCCCGTCGATACGGGCGGCCTCCAGGGCCTCGTTCGGTATGTAGCCGGTGCTGAACACCCGGGCGAGATACACGCCGAACGGGTTGACCAGCACCGGGATCAGCACGGACCAGTAGGTGTTGACCAGGCCGGTCTTGGAGGCCAGGAGATACATCGGCAGGGCGAGCGCCGTGGTGGGCACCAGCACGCCCATCAGCACGAGGCCGAACAGCTTCTCCTTGCCCCGGAATTCGTACTTGTCGAAGGCGTATCCCGCGGCGACGCAGATCAGCGAGCAGACGATCGCCCCGCCGCCCGCGTACATGAGGCTGTTGAGGTACCAGCGGAAGTAGATGCCGTCGCCGTAGGAGGCCAGGTTCGAGAGGTTCTCGCCGAGGTTGAAGCCCTCGAAGGAGAAGGCGTTGCCCGCGAGCAGACCGCCGGTGTCCTTCGTTGCGGCGGTGACCAGCCAGACGAGGGGGAAGAGCATGTAGACGACGGCGAGCAGGAGAAAGCCGTTGACGGCGGTCTTCGACATCCAGCGGCTGCGGGAGGCGGGGGAGTTCATGCTTTCTTGCCCTTCCGGCCGGTGAAGCGGGTGACGACGAAGGACAGCAGCGCGGCCGTGAGCGCCAGCAGGATGGAGGCGGCCGCGGCGAGACCGTAGTCGTTGCGCTCGAAGGCCGCGGTGTACGCGTACATGTTCGGCGTCCAGGTGGAGGAGACGGCGGAGCCGGTCCCCTTGTTGAGGATCAGTGGCTCGGTGAACAGCTGGAGCGAGCCGATGACCGTGAACAGCGCGACCATCACGACGGACGAGCGGATCAGCGGAACCTTGATGCTGAGCGCGATGCGCCAGGCACCGGCCCCGTCGACCGTCGCCGCTTCGAGCACGGAGCGGTCGATCGCCTGCAACGCGGCATAGAAGATCACCATGTTGTAGCCGAGCCACTCCCACAGGGCGATGTTGACGATGGAGGGAAGGGCGCCTTCGGGGGAGAAGAAGTCGAAGCCGATCCCGCCGGACTCCATGGCGCTGACCACCGGGCTGAGCTGCGGTGTGTAGAGGTACACCCAGATCAGCGCGGCGATGATGCCGGGCACGGCGTGCGGCAGGAAGAGCGCGAGCTGGAAGAACCGGCGGGCGCGGGCCAGCGCGGAGTCCAGCAGCAGGGCGAGGGCGAGGGCTCCGACGAGCAGCAGCGGAATGTAGAACAGGCAGTATCCGAGGAGTACGCCGAAGCCCTCGCGGAACGCCCGGTCGCCCAGGGCCGCCGTGTAGTTGTCGAGTCCGCTGAAGACGGTCTCGGTGCCGCCGAAGCCCAGGCCGGACTGCTTCTCGGTGAACAGGCTGAGCCAGACCGCGTAACCGATCGGCAGCAGCATGGCCACGGTGAACAGTACGAAGAAGGGCCCCAGCAGGATTGCGGCGGCTCTGGTCGTCCGGGCGCGCTTCATCAGCCTGCGTCCTCGACCTTCAGACCGCGCTTCTTCAGCTCGGCGACCGTGGCGTCGTGCCCGGCCTTCACGGCGTCCTTGATGGTGGTGCCACCGCTGGCGACCTTGCCGAACTGGTCCTTCATGGTGGTGTTCGTGGTGCCGGTCGTCGGGCCCCAGTTCCAGCCCTGGCCGATCGAGGTCGCGGCGCCCTCGAACACCTGGTAGATGTCCTCGCCGCCGTAGAAGCCGGCGTCGAAGGCCTTCTTGGCGACCGGGCGCAGTGCCGCCGCGGCCGGGAAGGCGCTCGAAGTGCCGGACTCGATGCGGGCCTTGATGCCGTCCTCGGTGGTCGACATCCAGGTGGCGAACTCGACCGCGGCCTTGGCCTTCTTGCTGGTCTTGGTCACCGCGAAGGTGGAGCCGCCGAGCATGCCGCTGGCGGGCTTGCCGTCCCAGCTGGGCATCGGGGCGACGGCCCACTTGCCGCTCTGCTCGGGCAGCGTGCCCTTGAGGACACCCGCGCCCCAGGCGGCGCCGAGGTAGCCGACGGTGCCGCCGTTCTTGAGCGAGTTGGTCCACTCGGGGCTGAACGAGGCGTTGGCGCGGATCAGGTCGTCGTCGAGCAGACCCTGCCAGTAGTCGGCGACCTTGTTGGTGGCCGCGTCGGCGGTGCTGACCTTCCAGGTGTCGCCCTCGGGCTTGTACCACTGGGCGCCGGCCTGCCAGGCCATCGCCTGGAACGTGGTCGGGTCGTCCGGGAAGAAGGTGCCGATCCGGGCCTTCTTGTCGGCCTTCTTGACCTTCTCGGCGGCCTTGCGGAACTCGTCCCAGGTCTTGGGGACCTCGACGCCGTACTTCTCGAACAGGTCCTTGCGGTAGTAGAAGGACTGCGGCGAGGCGTCGAACGGAACGGCCCAGTTCTTGCCGCCGAGCGTCGTCAGCTCGACCGCCTGCGGCAGCAGCTTCTTGCGGATGTCCTCGGTGAAGTACTGGCCGATGTCCTGGAGCGCGCCCTGACTGACGTACTCCGGAAGCTGCGGGTACTCGATGGAGACCAGGTCGGGCGCGTTGCCGGCCTTGACCGCGTTGGAGATCTTGGCGTAGCCGCCCGCGTTGCCGGACGGGATCTCCTCGTACACCACCTTGATGTTCTTGTGGGAGGCGTTGAACGCGTCAACGACCTCCTTGGACCCCTTGGCCCAGCCCCAGAAGGTGATGCTGACGGGCTTGC
Source organism: Streptomyces sp. NPDC127117 (assembly GCF_042677325.1). Lineage (NCBI taxonomy): Bacteria > Bacillati > Actinomycetota > Actinomycetes > Kitasatosporales > Streptomycetaceae > Streptomyces > Streptomyces sp. NPDC127117. The sequence goes on along the minus strand of NZ_JBHXTM010000024.1, from coordinate 40,218 downwards.
CGTCGGTTCCGGTGGCGGCAGAGTCGTCGCCGCCGCCACAGGCCGTGAGAAGGGCGAGGGCGGTGGCGGTGCCGACAACGGCGAGGGACGTTCTGCTCGGACTGCGGCTCACAGCGAGGCTCCTGAACTGGCGGCGACATTGGCGTTGGCCGTGATCCTTGGACCAGTCGTGACCGAAGTCAAGAGCGAAAGATCGATTGATCGAAAAAAGATCAGATAAGTTACGTACGGACGTACGTGGGATACCCTGCGGAATCGGGCACCTGAACAGTGCGGACGCCTACGGGAGGCGTGCCCCGCACGATTCCCTGACCCTCAGCTGCGGCAGCAGCGTCAGATGGCGCCGGGGAGCGCCCTCGCTCTGCCCCAGCCGTTCCACCAGCAGCTCCGTGGCGTGCCGGCCCACCTCGCGCTTGGGCGGCGCCACCGCCGTGAGCGGGGTGTCCGCGAGGGCCGCCACCTCGTCGTCGTAGGCGATCAGGGCCAGGTCCTGCGGCACCCGCACGCCCAGTTCGGCCAGGCGCTGCACCACCTGGATCGCGTCCACGTCGTTGTGGATCAGCGCCGCCGTCGCCACCCCCGAAAGGACTGCCTCGCGCAGCGCCTGCACGGCCTCCTCGAAGGCGTCCGGGGCGAGTTCGGCCGGTACGGAATCGATCACGTCCTGCGGTGCGCGCAGCCCGAGCACGGACAGCGCCTCCTGGTACCCGGACCGCACCGCGACGGCGGTCGGGGAGTCCGCGCGGGCCATCAGCAGCGGCGCCCCGTGTTCGAGGTCCACCAGGTGGCGCACCGCCAGCAGCACGCCGTGCGCGTGGTCCGAGCAGACCCGGTCCAGGGCGTCCAGCGGGGAGCCCGCGGTGGGCCTGCGCTCCAGCAGGACGGTCGGCACGGGCAGCGAGGTGATCCAGTCGCCGAACGCGGCGGGGTCGCCCGGGTCCTGCCAGCCGGGTGCGACCAGCAGCCCCTCGGCACCCGCGGAGAGCAGGCCCTCGGTGCGGGCGTGGTCCTCCTGCGGCCGGTAGTCGGAGATCCGCAGTATCAGCCTGGCCCCGGCCTTCGCGGCGGCCTCGTGGGCACCTCGGATGACCTCGGCGAAGTAGTAGGTCGACGAGGGCGCGAGCATGCCGAGGACCAGTCCGCTGCCGCCGGACCCGGGACCGGCGGCAGCGCCCGGGGCGGCGTCCTGCGGCCAGGACACCGAACCGTGCACCCGGTCGAGCAGGCCCCGGCCGGCCAGTTCCTCCACGTCCCGGCGTGCCGTGACGGGCGAGACCCCCAGCAGCGAGGCCAGGTCCGAGACCCGGGCCGAACCCCGTTCCCGTACCAGCCCGAGCAGGCGGTCATGACGTTCAGCAGCACTTTCGCGCACGGCAGCAGTCCCCTCGCAGTGTGTGGCCCGGCCCCCGGTCCGGCCGGTGCCGGGGCCGTCTTCCGACCCTAGACCAACGTGATCGAACGATGGGAGTTTCGATCATTCAAACGCAATCCATTGACGTTCGATCAATCCAAGTCCAGGATTCCCGGCGATGCGGACTCGTCCCCGTCCCGACCCCGACTGTTCGCCCGATCCTGACTGTTCGTACGGAGGAATTGTGAGACATCGCGTCACCGCAGCGGCGCTCGCGGCCCTGACCGCCGCAGGCGGTCTGACCGTCGCGAGCCAGACCGCCGCGCAGGCCGCACCGGCCGGCCGCACCTTCCACGTCGACTGCGCCGCGGACCCGGCCGGTGCCACCGGCAGCAAGCAGCACCCCTGGACTTCTCTGGCCGAGGCCAACGCGCACACCTACGGCCCCGGCGACCGGCTCCTGTTCAAGCGCGGCGCCACCTGCACCGGCACCCTCGCACCCACGGGCACCGGCTCCGCCCGCGCCCCGTTCACCATCGCCGACTACGGCAACGGCCCGGCCCGCGCCCGGCTCGACGGGGCGGGCGCCCATGACGTCGTCCTGCTCTCCAACACGCAGTACGTGCACCTCAAGGCCCTGGAGATCACCAACGCCGACAACCCCGGCAGCGAGCGCAACGGCGTCCGCCTCCGCCTCACCGACTACGGCGTCGCCCGCGGCTTCGACATCTCCGGCCTCTACATCCACGATGTGCGCGGCGGTGACTACAAGACGGTGTCCGGCTCCAGCGCGATCCACATCGCGGTCGAGGGCAGGACGAAGGCCAGCTGGTACGACGGTCTGGACATCGGCAACAACCGCATCGAGGACGTCGACCGCGAGGGCATCTACTTCAAGTCGACCTTCTCCAAGCGCGATCTGGTCGGTCAGCAGCAGGACCCGAACGTGTACCCGGGGGAGTGGACGCCCAGCACCGGTGTCCGTATCCACCACAACACGCTGAAGTCCCTGGCCGGCGACGGGATGAAGCTCGACACCACCAGCGGCGCCCGGGTCGACCACAACCGGGTCGACGGCTTCCAGCTCCGCTCGCCCTCCGCCAACGCGGGCATCTGGACCTTCAACACCGACGACACCACCGTCGAGTACAACGAGGTCTCCGGCGGCGGCAACACCCACGACGGAATGTCCTTCGACGCCGACGGCGCCTCCCAGAACACCGTCTTCCAGTACAACTACAGCCACGACAACAAGGGCGGCTTCCTGCTGATCTGCCCGTACAGCGGAGCCAAGACCATCGGCACGGTCGCCCGGTACAACGTCAGCCGCAACGACGGCGCCCGCCTCATCCAGAACTGCTGGGGCCCGATCCTGGGCACCGAGATCTACAACAACACCTTCCACAACAAGGAGCAGATCCCCGGCCACCTCGTCCAGGACGACGCCGGCAGCCCTGCCACCACCCAGCACGAACTGGCCATCCGCAACAACGTCTTCGTGAGCGAGGGCACCGGCGGCTACGCCTTCAAGAACCCGACCCCCGGGCTCTCCTTCGACCACAACGCCTTCTACGGCATCGAGATGACCCGCCCCAACCCCGGTGGCGTCACGGCCGATCCGAAGCTCCGGGCCGACTTCCGGCTCGGCGCCGGCTCGCCCGCCCTCGCCGCCGGAGCCGTCATCGAGAACAACGGCGGCAAGGACTACTTCGGCAACCGGGTCAGGCCCGGCGCTCCCAACATCGGCGCCTACGCGGGCCGCGGGGTGCGGTAACCGACCGCTCACTGAGGACCGTACTTGCGGCCTGTCTTGGAGGTCATCCCTCCGAGCAGGCCGCGCGGCGTCACCTTCACGACCCCCATCAGCGCCTTGTACCGGGGATCGGGGACCGAGACCGACTTGCCGCGCGCCAGGTCCGCCAGGGCCGTCGCCACCAGCTTGTCCGCGTCGAGCCACATCCAGCCCGGAATGTTGCCGGTCCCCATGCCGGCCCGCTGGTGGAACTCCGTCCGCACGAAACCCGGGCACAGCGCCATCAGCCGAACACCCGTACCGGCCATGTCCTTCGCCGCGCCCTGGGTGAACTGCACGACCCATGCCTTGGACGCGCCGTACGTCCCGCGCGGCACGAACGCGGCCACCGAGGCCACGTTGACCACGCCGCCCCGGCCGCGCTCCCGCATCCCGCCCGCCGCCGCCGAGGTCAGCCGCAGCACCGCCTCGCAGTGCACCTTCAGCATCTTCAGCTCATCGGCCATGGGCACGTCCAGATAGTGCCCCTTGTTGCCGAACCCGGCATTGTTGACCAGCAGATCCACCGGATGGAGACGGTCCGTCAACCGGTCCTCGACCGAGGCGATCCCGTCGTCCTCGGACAGATCGGCCCTCAGCACCTCGGCCTCGATGCCGTGCCGGTCGTGCAGCTCCGTCGCCTGCTCGCGCAGCCGCTCGGTGTCGCGCGCCACCAGCACCAGGTTGTGCCCATCCGCCGCCAGTCGCCGCGCGAAGGCGGCACCGATCCCCGCGGTCGCGCCCGTAATCAGTGCAGTCGTCATACGCGGCACGTTAGTGCCTGTCCGGCACGCGGCGATCAGCCGTCCGCCGCCGGCTTCCCGGCGTACTCCAGGGCGGCCCGCAGCGCCTCGGGATGCAGCGCGTCCCCGGCCGCGAGCAGCTCCGGCAGCAGGTCCCGCCGCGTGGTGGCGGCCAGGAACTCCATGCGCACGGTGACGTCGTGGTCCGGGCGGTACACGATCTCGACGGGATCGCCGGCCCGGACCGTGCCCGGCTCGATCACCCGCAGATAGGCACCGGGGGCCGCCGCCCGCGTGAACCGCTTGACCCAGCGCTCCTCGCCGACATGACCGGCGAACGTACGGCACGGAATCCGGCCCGATGTCACCTCCAGCACCAGATCGGCGCCGATCCGCCAGCGTTCACCGATCCTCGCGCCGCTCACATCGACCCCACGGATCGTCAGGTTCTCCCCGAACGCGCCATTGGCCAGCGGCCGGCCGAGCTCCCGCTCCCACACGTCGAGTTCCTCGCGGGCGAAGGCGTACACCGCCTGGTCGGAGCCGCCGTGATGGCGCAGATCGCACACCGAGTCCCCGGCCAGACCGCTGCCGCCGGTGCCCTTGGGCCCGGGGTCGGTGACATGTACCGGCCCGTCGGCGGGCCGCTTGTCGATGCCGGTCACCCCCGCCGGGGCGCCGGTGTAGGGGACGGCCTTCGGGCGCCCCGTGTTCACGGTCAGCAGCCGCATCGGCCCGGTCGGTTCCATGGACGTCATACCGAGAACGCTATCCACTCCACCCCCAAAGATGTGTGGCGACAATGCGCAACCGACCCAAGAGTCACTTATGGTTGAAGGGTGATCGAAGCCCGTCATCTCCGTGTCCTGCGCGCCGTGGCCGCCACCGGCTCGTTCTCCGCCGCCGCCCGCGAGCTGGGCTGCACCCAGCCCGCGGTCAGCCAGCAGATGAAGGCCCTGGAGGCTTCGGCGGGCACCACGCTGCTGATCCGCACCGGACGCGAGATGCGGCTCACCCAGGCCGGCGAGGCCCTGGTCCGGCACGCCTCCGGCATCCTCGCCGGTCTCACCGCCGCCGAGGAGGAGGTCGCCGCCATCGCCGGGCTGCGAGCCGGCCGGGTCCGGCTCGTCTCGTTCCCCAGCGGCAGCTCCACCCTGGTCCCCGGCGCCCTCGCCGCACTGCGCGCGGCCCACCCCGGCACCCGGGTCTCGCTGGTGGAGGCCGAGCCGCCGCGCTCCGTCGAGATGCTGCGCGAGGGCGACTGCGACATCGCGCTGGCGTTCCGTTACGGCGCCTCCGGCGCGGAATGGGACGACCTGGTGGTACGCCCGCTGCTCACCGACCGGCTGATCGGCCTGGTCCCCGAGGGGCACCGGCTGTCGAACTCCGCCGCGGTGGGCATCGCCGAGCTGGCCGAGGAGTCCTGGATCGCGGGCTGCCCGCGCTGCCGCCGCCAGCTCGTGGAGGTCTGCGAGGCGTCGGGCTTCACCCCCCGGATCGACTTCGCCACCGACGACTACCCGGCGGTGGTCGGCCTGGTCGGTGCCGGACTGGGAGTGGCCGTACTGCCGGAGCTGGCGATCGAGTCGGTACGCCCCAAGGGGGCGCGCACCGTGACGGTGGAGCCGGCCATCGAGCGCGAGATCGTCGCTCTGACCTTGCCGGACCTGGCCCAGGTGCCGGCGGTGGCGGCCACCCTGGACCGGCTGTTCCAGGCGGCCGCCCGCTGAGGGGCCTGCCTGTGGCCCGGCCCCTCGACGCGGCCGGGTCGTACCACCCTCAATGCGGAAACGTTTCTGTTGTTGCTGTGCGGGGAGCCGGGATCAGCCGTGCCCAGACGGGGACGGCACGCCCGACGGCGCCGCGGCCGCGATGAGCCGGCTGCGGGCGCGTCCCATGAGCTCCTCACGCTCGTCCTCGGTCAGTCCGCCCCAAACCCCGTAGGGCTCTCGCACCGCCAGGGCGTGCGCCGCGCACTCGGCGCGCACCGGGCATCGCATGCAGACCTCTTTCGCCGAGTTCTCGCGGGCGCTCCGTGCCGCTCCGCGCTCACCCTCCGGGTGGAAGAACAGTGAGCTGTCGACCCCTCGGCAGGCCGCCAGCAGTTGCCAGTCCCACAGATCGGCGTTGGGTCCGGGAAGGCGGGAGAAATCTGCCATTGCTTGTCCCCTCGAAACCATGCTGAGTCGGAAACGTCGTTGTCGTCCGTCATCGACCGTGCCCACGACCGTACATCTACGATGTAAGTAGATGTAAATATGACTGATTGCGAATCTATCCACAGACACCAGCAAAAGGGAAGAAAACCCGCCAAATGGGGCATACCTTCATATGAAGTTTCGGTTGACGATTGGATGATCCGCGCCGTTCTCCTCCGTGTGCGCCCCCTCACGTAGAGTGCCGAACCCGGTTTCCCGACCCGTAACTCTTTCGAGTGACCGTCGTTGAGAGGGCGGAGGCGGTTGACGGAAAAAGCGATCGGGCAGGTGTCCGAGAGTGTCAACCGCACAGGTGACGACTTGTAACAGCCTGGAGGCTCAAGGTGACGCGCATCGGCTTCGGAGGACGGTCATGACATCCGTCCTCGTCTGCGACGACTCCCCGCTTGCCCGAGAAGCGCTTCGTCGCGCGGTCGCGACCGTGCCCGGAGTGGAGCGGGTGACGACGGCGGCCAACGGCGAGGAAGTCCTTCGCCGCTGGGGCGCCGACCGTTCGGATCTGATTCTGATGGACGTACGCATGCCCGGTCTCGGGGGTGTGGAGACGGTCCGGCGGCTGCTCTCCGCCGACCCCGGCGCCAGGATCATCATGCTGACCGTCGCCGAGGACCTGGACGGTGTCGCGCTCGCGGTCGCCGCCGGTGCCCGCGGCTATCTGCACAAGGACGCCTCCCGCGCGGAGCTGCGAGCCACCGTCACCCAGGCGCTGGCCGATCCGACGTGGCGGCTCGCCCCGCGCCGGCTGCGGTCCGCCGAGATGGGTGCGGCGCCGACGCTCACCGCGCGTGAGATCCAGGTGCTCGAAGGAATGAGCCACGGCCGTTCGAACGCCGAGATCGGCCGTGAGCTGTTCCTCTCCGAGGACACGGTGAAGACGCACGCCAGGCGCCTGTTCAAGAAACTCGGAGCCTCGGACCGGGCGCACGCCGTCGCGCTCGGCTTCCGCTGGGGCCTGGTCCGCTGAGGTCCTGTCGTGGCCGGCAGTCGATCGATTCCCCGTCCGCGCAGCGGCGGACGGGGTGAGGTGACCGACAGGCGCGGGACGGGTTCCGCCCCACCGGTGGAGCCCGTCGCGCCGACGGTATGTGACGCTTCCCGGCCGATGCCGCATCCTTGAGATGTGGAGTTCCTCGGGAACGATTCGGTCGAGCGGAAGGGGAGGGCGCAGGACATGACTTCCGGCGCACCCGCTCATAACGCTTCGGTGCACAACTACGGACGCGGCGGCGCGGATGACGCGGCTCCGAGGCACCATGGTCCGATGCGCGACGACGAGACGACGGCGATCGGTGCCCTGGTGCACCGTGCCGTCGAGGGCGACGCGCAGGCCACCCATGATCTGCTGGCCCACGTCCACCCCCTCGCCCTGCGCTACTGCAGGTCCCGGCTGAACCGGCTGCCGGGTGATGCCCGCCACTTCGTGGAGGACCTGGCGCAGGAGGTCTGTGTCGCGGTGCTGATGGCGCTGCCGCGCTACAAGGACACGGGCAGACCCTTCGAAGCCTTCGTGTTCGCCATCGCGGGCCACAAGGTCGCCGATCTCCAGCGCGCCGCCATGCGGCACCCGGGATCGACGGCCGTGCCGTCCGACGAGATGCCCGAGCGGCCGGACGATTCGCTCGGGCCCGAGGAGCGTGCCCTGCTCAGCAGCGATGCCGCCTGGGCGAAGAAGCTCCTCGCCAACCTCCCGGAGAACCAGCGCGAACTGCTGGTCCTGCGGGTCGCCGTCGGGCTCACCGCCGAGGAGACCGGACAGATGCTGGGCATGTCGCCGGGCGCCGTCCGGGTCGCCCAGCACCGGGCCCTGAGCAGGCTGCGGGCGCTCGCGGAACAGTGAGCGGGCCCATCCGGGGCCGCGCGGAAGTACCGTACGGGACTTCCGTACGAAGCTACAGAACCTCTGGGTGATCTTGCTCGTGGAATGAGACACCCCCGGAGGCCGTTAGCATGGACATCCGCACCGATCAAGGCCATTTGGGGAAGGTGTCATGACTGCAAACGTCGACGGAGTGCCCGAGAAATTCGCGACGCTCGGGCTGACATACGACGACGTGCTGCTGCTGCCGGGCGCATCCGAAGTGCTGCCCAACGCGGTCGACACCTCGTCCCGCATCTCCCGCAACGTACGCGTGAACATTCCGCTGCTCTCCGCGGCGATGGACAAGGTCACCGAGTCGCGCATGGCCATCGCCATGGCGCGGCAGGGTGGCGTCGGTGTGCTGCACCGCAACCTGTCCATCGAGGACCAGGTCAATCAGGTGGACCTCGTGAAGCGCTCCGAGTCCGGCATGGTGACCGATCCGATCACCGTGCACCCGGACGCGACGCTGGCCGAGGCCGACGCGCTGTGTGCCAAGTTCCGCATCAGCGGCGTCCCGGTGACCGACGCCGCGGGCAAGCTGCTCGGCATCGTCACCAACCGCGACATGGCCTTCGAGTCCGACCGTACGCGCCAGGTGCGCGAGGTCATGACGCCGATGCCGTTGGTCACCGGCAAGGTCGGCATCTCCGGTGTCGACGCCATGGAGCTGCTGCGCCGCCACAAGATCGAGAAGCTTCCGCTGGTCGACGACGCGGGCGTCCTCAAGGGCCTCATCACGGTCAAGGACTTCGTGAAGGCCGAGCAGTACCCGAACGCGGCCAAGGACGCCGAGGGCCGTCTCCTCGTCGGCGCGGCCGTCGGCGCCAGCCCCGAGGCACTGGAGCGCGCGCAGGCCCTGGCCGGGGCGGGTGTGGACTTCCTCATCGTCGACACCTCGCACGGACACAACAGCAACGCGCTGAACTGGATGGCGAAGATCAAGTCCAGCGTCGGCGTCGACGTCATCGGCGGCAACGTCGCGACGCGGGACGGTGCGCAGGCCCTGATCGACGCCGGTGTCGACGGCGTGAAGGTCGGTGTGGGCCCCGGCTCCATCTGCACCACGCGTGTGGTCGCCGGTATCGGCGTCCCGCAGGTCACCGCGATCTACGAGGCCGCTCTCGCCGCCCGCGCGGCAGGCGTCCCGGTCATCGGGGACGGCGGTCTGCAGTACTCGGGCGACATCGGCAAGGCGCTCGCCGCCGGTGCCGACACGGTCATGCTGGGCAGCCTCCTCGCGGGCTGCGAGGAGTCTCCCGGTGAGCTCCTCTTCATCAACGGCAAGCAGTTCAAGTCGTACCGCGGCATGGGTTCCCTCGGGGCGATGCAGTCCCGTGGCCAGGGCCGTTCGTACTCCAAGGACCGCTACTTCCAGGCCGACGTGGCCTCGGACGACAAGCTCGTCCCCGAGGGCATCGAGGGCCAGGTGCCCTACCGCGGCCCGCTGGGCAATGTGCTGCACCAGCTCGTCGGCGGTCTCCGCCAGACGATGGGTTACGTGGGCGCCGCCTCCATCGACGAGATGGAGACCAAGGGCCGCTTCGTCCGCATCACGTCCGCGGGGCTCAAGGAGAGCCACCCGCACGACATCCAGATGACGGTCGAGGCACCGAACTACAGCCGCAGCAAGTAGCCGCCGACAGGGCCAGGGGCGGTCCCGGGACTCCCGGGGCCGCCCCTGGCGCATATGTCGGGGATACTGGAAGGCGCTGAAACGCAGAGGGAAAGGCCACACACGTGACTGAGATCGAGATCGGGCGCGGCAAGCGCGGCCGCCGGGCGTACGCATTCGACGACATCGCCGTCGTTCCGAGCCGCCGTACCCGCGACCCGAAGGAGGTCTCGATCGCCTGGCAGATCGACGCCTACCGTTTCGAGCTGCCGTTCCTGGCCGCTCCCATGGACTCCGTGGTCTCCCCGCAGCACGCCATCCGGATCGGCGAGCTCGGCGGCCTGGGCGTCCTCAACCTGGAAGGGCTGTGGACCCGGCACGCCGACCCGCAGCCGCTGCTCGACGAGATCGCCGAGATGCCCGTCGAGTCGGCGACCCGCCGCCTCCAGGAGATCTACTCCGCGCCGATCCAGGAGGAGCTGATCGGGCAGCGCATCAAGGAGGTGCGAGACTCCGGTGTCGTCACCGCCGCCGCGCTCTCCCCGCAGCGCACCGCGCAGTTCTCCAAGGCCGTCGTCGACGCGGGCGTGGACATCTTCGTCATCCGCGGTACGACGGTCTCCGCCGAGCACGTCTCGGGCGCGGCCGAGCCGCTCAACCTCAAGCAGTTCATCTACGAGCTGGACGTCCCGGTGATCGTCGGCGGCTGCGCCACGTACACCGCCGCCCTGCACCTGATGCGCACCGGCGCGGCCGGTGTCCTCGTCGGCTTCGGCGGTGGCGCCGCGCACACCACGCGCAATGTCTTCGGCATCCAGGTGCCGATGGCGACCGCGGTCGCCGATGTGGCCGGCGCCCGCCGTGACTACATGGACGAGTCCGGCGGCCGGTATGTGCACGTGATCGCGGACGGCGGCGTCGGCTGGTCCGGCGACCTGCCGAAGGCCATCGCCTGCGGTGCGGACGCGGTGATGATGGGCTCCCCGCTGGCCCGTGCGACGGACGCGCCGGGCCGCGGCCGGCACTGGGGCATGGAGGCCGTCCACGAGGACGTGCCGCGCGGCAAGCTGGTGGACCTGGGCTCGGTCGGCACCACCGAGGAGGTCCTGACCGGTCCTTCGCACACCCCCGACGGCTCGATGAACATCTTCGGCGCGCTGCGCCGGGCGATGGCGACGACGGGGTACAGCGACCTCAAGGAGTTCCAGCGCGTCGAGGTCACGGTGGCGGACTCGCAGCACCGCCGCTGAGTGTCACGGACACGACGGGAGGGCCCGGACCGCAGCCGCGGTCCGGGCCCTCCCGTGTGTGCGGGCGTGCTCCGCGACTATTCGCCGGCCTTCTTGGCGCCGGAGAACGCGGCGACCGCCGCGACGGCGAAGAAGAGGTACGAGATGAAGTCCGAGTCGGCCTTCCACGCCTCGTTCAGCAGGCTGAAGTGGTCGAAGAAGAGCTCGGAGACGGTGACCGGGAGCTCCTTGGCCGCGATCATCGCCTCGCCGAGCAGCTGGCCGAAGTAGACGGCGACCAGCGAGAGCAGGGCGCTGACGACCGGCAGCACGGGGTTGCGGCCGCCGACCTTGCCCGCCGCGAAGCCGACGATGAAGCCGACACCCACGGCCGCGTAGCCGATCTCGTGCTTGGTGGCGCCGATGATGGCGCCGTAGACGGCCGCGGCGACGACGGCCGCGACGAAGCCGGCGGCCAGGCCGAGGCCGATGTTGTTGCGTGCCGGGGCCGGCGGGGTGAACGGCGCGCCGCCGAACGGGGCGCCGGGCTGCTGGCCCGCGAAGGGGTTGCCGGTCGGGGCGCCGGGCTGCTGGCCCGCGAACGGGTTGCCGCCGGACTGGGCGCCGGGCTGGGCGTCGTGCGGCTGGTTCGGCGGCGGCACGGGCTGGCTCATGGTGGTATCCCCCCTGGGACGGAAGCGCACGATTGTGCGAGAAGTGACGCCGCAGGCTAGCAGCAGCCTGTGACATGTCCTACCGAAATCCTGGGGGAGGGGTGCTACAGCCGATGTGCGGCCCCCGCCGGGGTCGCACCCCGGGTGTCCAGGAGGAGCTGGGCCTTCACGGCGAGCCCCTGGAGGTCGTACGTCCGGTGGTGCTGGAGCAGCACCGTGAGGTCGGCGCTGGACGCCGCCTCGTACAGCGAGTCGGCGCGCGGGACGGGGAGCTCGCGCACCCGCCAGTCCAGGACGTGCGGGTCGTGGTAACCGATCTGGGCGCCCATGTCCATCAGCCGGGTCGCGATCTCCCGGGCGGGGGAGCCCTCCTGGTCGGCGAGGTCGGGCTTGTAGGTGACCCCGAGCAGCAGCACCCGGGCGCCGCGGACGGACTTGCCGTGCTCGTTCAGCAGGGTGGCGCAGCGCTGGATCACGTACTGCGGCATCCGGTCGTTGATCTCCTGGGCGAGCGAGACCATCCGCAGCGGATGGCCGGGGGTGCGGCTGTGGTACGGGAGGTAGCCCGGGTCGACGGGGGCGCCGTGGCCGCCGACGCCGGGGCCGGGACGGAACGGCTGGAAGCCGAAGGGCTTGGTCTCGGCGCACCGGATGACGTCCCACAGGTCGACGCCGAGGTCGTGACAGAGCACCGCCATCTCGTTGACCAGGGCGATGTTGACGTGCCGGAAGTTGGTCTCCAGGACCTTCGTCATCTCGGCCTCGCGCGGCCCCCGGGCCCGGACGACCTTGTCGGTGAGCCGGCCGTAGAAGGCGGCGGCGGACTCGGTGCAGGCGGGGGTGAGGCCGCCGATGACCTTGGGGGTGTTGGAGTGGACGTGGGTGCGGTTGCCCGGGTCGAGGCGGCTGGGGGAGCAGGCCAGGTGGAAGTCGCGGCCGGCGCGCAGCCCCGAGCCCTCTTCGAGCAGCGGCAGGAGGTAGTTCTCGGTGGTGCCGGGCGGCACGGCCGATTCCAGCAGCACGGTGGTGTGCGGGCGCAGCCGGGCGGCGAGGGCGCGGGCCGCGTCGCCGACGGCGGTGAGGTCGATGGTGCGGTCGGCGCCGAGGGGGGTGGGCGCGCAGATCACCGCGGTACGGACCCGGCCCAGCTCGGCCGGGTTGGTGGTGGGCCGGAAGCCCCCCGAGAGCATCCGGCGGATCTCCGAGGCGGTGAGCGATCCCTCGACGGGGGTGCGGCCCGCCGAGAGTTCCGTGCAGGCGCGTGGGTCGGTGTCGTAGCCGACGGTCTGGACGCCCGCGGCCACGGCGGCTTGGGCGAGGGGCAGGCCGAGGTGGCCGAGTCCGATGACTGCGAGGTCTGCGGGCATGTGGATGGGCCGTCCTTCCCGGTCGGACTATGACCATGAGGGCAGAAAGCGCAACCGCTGTGGACAGCGCAATGTCACACTAGGCTTAAATATGACCTATATGTCGCATTGCGGGCCTCCTGTCGTCCTGGTGTTGTCCACAGGCGGTGGCCGAAGTCGTGGACGACGGACAGAATCGAGAGGTGGGCACGGGCCGCCCCGCCCGCCGGGCCGGGGCGATTCCCGTGCCGGACCACCCCGATCTACCCGGGAGGCAGCAGTGAGGACAGCGACACTGGGACCTGCGGAGCGCGCCGAGGCGCTGGCCGCGATGGCCGAGCGCGAACTGGACGTGCTGGTCGTGGGAGCGGGCGTGGTCGGCGCCGGTACGGCGCTGGACGCGGCGACGAGAGGACTCTCGACCGGCCTGGTCGAGGCCCGCGACTGGGCGTCGGGCACATCGAGCAGGTCGAGCAAGCTGATCCACGGCGGGCTGCGGTATCTGGAGATGCTCGACTTCGCGCTGGTCCGCGAGGCGCTGAAGGAGCGCGGGCTGCTCCTGGAGCGGCTGGCCCCGCACCTGGTGAAGCCGGTGCCGTTCCTCTACCCGTTGCAGCACAAGGGCTGGGAGCGGCTCTACGCAGGTACGGGCGTGGCGCTCTACGACGCGATGTCGGTGTCCTCGGGCCACAGCCGCGGCCTGCCCGTGCACCGCCACCTCTCCCGCCGCCAGGCCCTGCGCGTCGCCCCGGCACTGAGGAAGGACGCCCTGGTCGGGGCCTTGCAGTACTACGACGCGCAGATGGACGACGCCCGCTATGTGGCGACCCTGGTGCGCACCGCCGCCGGCTACGGGGCGCATGTGGCCAACCGGGCGCGGGTGACCGGCTTCCTCCGGGAGGGCGAGCGGGTCGTCGGCGCCCGGGTGGAGGACGTCGAGGCGGGCGGCGAGTACGAGGTCAGGGCCAAGCAGGTGGTCAACGCGACCGGGGTCTGGACGGACGACACCCAGTCGCTGATCGGGGAGCGCGGACAGTTCCACGTCCGGGCGTCCAAGGGCATTCACCTGGTCGTCCCGAAGGACCGCATCCACTCCTCTACCGGCCTGATCCTGCGGACCGAGAAGTCCGTGCTCTTCGTCATCCCGTGGGGACGGCACTGGATCATCGGGACCACGGACACCGACTGGGACCTGGACAAGGCGCACCCGGCGGCGTCCAGCGCCGACATCGACTACCTGCTCGAACACGTCAATTCGGTCCTGGCCACGCCACTGAGCCGGGACGACGTCCAGGGCGTCTACGCCGGGCTGCGCCCGCTGCTGGCCGGCGAGTCCGACGCGACCAGCAAGCTCTCGCGCGAGCACACGGTGGCGCACCCGCTGCCGGGCCTGGTGGTCGTGGCGGGCGGCAAGTACACGACGTACCGGGTGATGGCCAAGGACGCCGTGGACGAGGCGGTGCACGGCCTCGACCAGCGGGTGGCGGCCTGCGTCACCGAGGAGATCCCGCTGCTGGGGGCGGAGGGCTACCCGGCGATGTGGAACGCCAGGGCGAGGATCGCGGCCAGATCCGGCCTCCATGTCGCCCGGGTGGAGCACCTGCTCAACCGGTACGGCTCGGCGACCGAGCAGCTGCTCGAACTGATCCTCGTCGATCCGGCGCTGGGCGAGCCGCTCCCCTCGGCGGACGACTACCTGAAGGCCGAGATCGTCTACGCCGCCTCGCACGAAGGGGCCCGCCACCTCGACGACGTACTGACCCGCCGGACGCGGATCTCCATCGAGACCTTCGACCGGGGCACGCGCAGTGCCCGGCTCTGCGCGGAGCTGATGGCGCCGGTGCTGGGCTGGGACGAGGGCCAGATCGACCGGGAGGTCGAGCACTACGAGAAGCGGGTGCAGGCGGAGCGGGAGTCGCAGCGCCAACCGGACGACCTCACGGCGGACGCGGCGCGTCTCGGGGCCCCGGACATCGTGCCGATCTGAGGACTGTCCCTCGGAGCCGCGGGGCAGAACTCCGCTTCGAGCAGTGCGGGTTCGAGGGTGTCCACATCGGCCAGGGTGTCCGTGTCGATGCGGTACGTCAGGGTGTGCCGGCCGTCGCGCGTGGCGGCGGTACGGACGTAACTGCCCGGGATGCGGCCGTTGTGCCCCCAGACGGTGGTGCCGCAGGAGAGCTTCTGCGGATAGATGCCCAGGCCGTAGATGCCCTGCGTGGCCTCGGTGTTCAGCAGGAGTGCCAGCTGGGCGGGCGCGAGGAGACGGCCGCCCAGCAGGGCCGCGTAGAAGCGGTTCAGATCGTCGAGCGTGGAGATCAGCTCGCCGGCCGGGCCCGCCGTGCGGGGGTCCAGCGCGGTGACGTCGCGCAGGGCGCCGTCGGCGGGATCGCGGGTGTAGCCACGGCCGTGCGGGGCGGGCAGGGAGGTCCGGGAGCCCGGGAGTGAGGTGCCGTTGAGGCGGAGGGGAGTGATGAGGCGGTTGCGGATCTCGGTGGCGTAGCTGTGTCCGGTGACCCGTTGAACGACGAGTCCGAGTACGGCGTAATTGGTGTTGGAGTAGGCGTAGCGGCCGGGGGCATTCGTCGGGCGGTGGGCCAGGGCGACGCGGACCGCCGCGACGGGGGAGAGGGGGTGGGCGGATGGATCGTCGATGTAGTCGTAGAGGCCGCTGGTGTGGCTGAGCAGAGTGCGCAGGGTGATGCGGCGGCCGTCATTGCCGTTGCCGCGCACCAGCCCCGGCAGCAGTCGCTCGACCGTGTCCGTCAGGTGCAGCCGTCGTTCCCGGGCTAGTTGGAGCACGACCGTGGCGACGAACGTCTTGGTGATGCTGCCCGCCCGGAACCGGTCCGCCCGTCGGATTCCGGGACCTGTCGAGCGGTAGGTGTCGTACGGTGCGGTGGCGGAGCGGTGCGCCAGCAGCGCCGCCGTGGGCGCACGGCCTTCGGCGACGAGCCGGGGGAGGTAGGCGGACGCGGGGGTGAGGTGTGGTTCTCTGGGCAGAGGCACTGTCGCCAGGCCGAGCAGCGCCAGCAGCAACGGGGCGGCGAACAGCGCCCTGAGTATCGGCATGGCGGGGATTCCCTTCCTCGGGGCACATCATGGCGGGCCTGCGGACCCGGCACCATGACCGGCGCCGGGGTGAGGGACAATGAACGCTCTGCCAGGGCGGGTTGATCGCAGAGGGGACGCATGTCGGAGGCGGAGCAGGCACGGGAGCCCCAACGGGACAAGGACGGACGTCTCCTTGCGGGGCGGTACCGGCTCGGGGAGGTGCTCGGCCGGGGCGGTATGGGCACGGTCTGGCGTGCCGTCGACGAGACGCTGGGCCGCACGGTCGCGGTCAAGGAACTGCGGTTCCCCTCGGCCATCGACGAGGACGAGAAGCGCCGGCTCATCACGCGCACGCTGCGCGAGGCGAAGGCGATCGCCAGGATCCGCAACAACGGCGCGGTGACGGTCTACGACGTGGTCGACGAGGACGACCGGCCGTGGATCGTGATGGAGCTCATCGAGGGCAAGTCCCTCGCCGAAGCGGTGCGCGAGGACGGCGTGCTGACGCCGAAGCGCGCCGCCGAGGTCGGCCTCGCCATCCTCGACGTGCTGCGCTCGGCGCACCGCGAGGGCATCCTGCACCGCGATGTGAAGCCGTCCAACGTGCTGATCGCCGAGGACGGCCGGGTCGTGCTCACCGACTTCGGTATCGCCCAGGTCGAGGGCGACCCCTCGGTCACCTCCACCGGCATGCTCGTCGGCGCCCCCTCGTACATCTCGCCCGAGCGCGCCCGCGGCCACAAGCCGGGGCCGCCCGCCGACCTCTGGTCGCTGGGCGGACTGCTGTACGCGAGCACCGAGGGCTCCCCGCCGTACGACAAGGGTTCGGCCATCGCCACCCTGACCGCGGTGATGACCGAGCCGCTCGACCCGCCGAAGAACGCCGGTCCGCTGGAGGAGGTCATATACGGCCTGCTCGCCAAGGACCCCGAGCAGCGGCTCGACGACGCGGGCGCCCGCGCCCTGCTCAACGACGTGATCCACGCCCCCGAGAAGCCGGACCCGGTGGTCGTGCCGCCCGCCGACGCCACCCAGGTCATGGCGCTGCCCGGGAAGGTCGACGAGCCCCGCGCCAAGGCGACGCCCAAGCCCGCCGAACAGGGCGAGGGCACCCGGGACCGGCTGCGGGGCGCACTGCGCTCGGTACGGAACGCGAAGGGGGCACCGGCCGCCGCGGCAGCGGCGACCACCACGCCGCCCCCGCCCCCGGCACCCCCGTCGGCCGCCCCCTCGGCGGCCGGAACGGGCACCCCCGCCAAGCCGGCCAAGCCTGCGGCCACCGCGGCGGCCACGGCCTCCGCCGCCGTGCCGCCGCCGCGCCCGGCCACGTCCCCGGCCACCCCGCCCCGTGCATCCATCACGGACGTGGTGCCGCGCCGCACCCTGGCGATCATCGCGGCCGTGATCGTGCTCGCCGTGCTCGGCACGGTCCTCGCGCTCACGCTCGGCGGAGGCGACGAGAACGACGAGGGCAAGGGCGGCAAGGGCGACAAGTCCACCTCGGCCGGGGCCTCGACGGCGACCGGCGGCTCCGCGGACACCGACAGCGGCAGTGGCGGCGGCAAGGACCAGGGCAAGGACCAGAACGGCAGCCAGGGCCAGGGCCAGGGCCAGGACGAGGACAAGGGCAAGGGCAAGGACGACACCGACAAGGAGTCGGGCGGCTCGAAGGGCGACAAGCCCAAGGACACTCTGCCCGCCGGATTCAAGCTGGTCACGAACAAGCAATTCCACTTCTCGATGGCCATGCCCGAGAAATTCCGCTTCGACCAGACGGCGGGCGACAACTCCGGAGCCATCTACAACGCCGACGGCGGCTTCCCCCGGATCCAGGTCGACTACACCGATTCGCCCGGCGGCGACGCGGCCGCGGCCTGGAACGCGGCGAAGGCCGCCGTCGCGGCCAGCAGCAACGGCTACCACCATCTCGGCATCAACAAGGTCCAGTACAACGGCTACCCGACCGTCGCCGACTGGCAGTTCGAGCGCACCCAGCACGGCCAGCGGGTCCGGGTGATCAACCGGGGCTTCAAGGTCGATGGCGAACACGGCTACGCGATCATGATCAGCTGCAAGACCGATGAGTGGGACAGCGCGGAGTGCCGGACGATGCGCAAGACCGCGTTCGACACCTTCAAGCCCATCGACTGAACGTTCCGGCCGACCGCCTGATCCATGGGCGGAAAGGGCCGGGATGCGCCGACCCGGCCGCGTGGCCGGCGCTTGCCACGTATCGTGAGAGCCTGAAGACCGTACGCAGCCGGAACGGTGGGTCAATTGCACGGTGAGTGACCGCAATTGACGGATCGATGCGGTCTTTCATGGCCGGGGGGACAGCGCGCTCTGGGGAGGCGTCGTGGACGACTATGCGGGTCGGGTACTTGCCGACCGCTACCGCCTTCCGCTGCCTCCGGACGACGAGTACGAAACGGTCGAGACCCGGGCGTTCGATACCTATAGCGGACAGGAAGTCCTGGTCCGGCAGGTGCCGTTGCCCGAGGTGGTGGACGCCGAGGTGCTCGACGCCGAGGACCCGGTCCCGGCGGCCCGGCGGGCCACCGGACGGGCCGTGCGGATGCCCGCGGACCCGGTGGTCAGGCGTGCCGTGGAAGCGGCGCAGGCGGCGGCCCAGGTGCCCGACCACCCCAGGCTCGACCAGGTCTTCGACGTGTTCGCCGAGGCGGGATCGCTCTGGATCGTGAGCGAGCTCGTCGCGGCCCGCCCGCTCGCGTCCCTGCTCGCGGAGCGCCCGCTCAACCCCTTCCGGGCCGCGGAGATCGGCTCCGACGTGCTGGCCGCGCTGCGGGTGCTGCATGCCCACGGCTGGACTCACCGGAACATCACCGTTCGCACGGTGCTGATCTGTGATGACGGCCGTGTCGTGCTGACCGGCCTGGCGTCCGGGGCGGCGGAGGAGGCGCTCTGCGGCTATGTGACGACGCCGCAGCTCGATGAGGACGAGGACGAGGACGGATTCGAGGGCCGGGGCGGGTACGAGAACGAGCGCGACCACGGGTACGAGGCCGGGTTCGGCCGCCCGGCGCTCGGTACGGGCCCTGCGGGCGTGTTCGCGCCGCCCCCGCCGGTCATGCCGCCCCCGCCGGTCATGCCACCCCTGCCCGCCCCTCCGGCCGAGGTACCGGCCTCGCGCGGCCCGGCGGCGATCGAGAGGGGCCGGCCGACCGGCGCCCCGCACGCCGATGACGACGACGCCTCGTACGGTGACGACCCGTACGGTGACGACGATCCGTACGACGAGGGCGACCACGCGGACGACGCCGCCCACGGCGGCACTGGAGACGCCGCTCAGTTGCGGGCCGAGCGCGCCGGAGCCATCGTCGCCTACCGCGAGGGTGCCCGCGCCGCCGCACGCGTCAGCGAGGACCGGCGGCGTGCCGAGGCAGGCGACGTGGAGGACACCGCGAGCCTGCCGGTCCAGCGCCCCGCAGGGCCGGAAGACACGGACCCGTCCGACCCGTCCGACCCGTCCGACCCGTCCGACCCGTCCGACCCGGCCGACCCGTCCGAGCAGGCCGGCCCGCCCGGCCCGGACCACAGCCGTCCGCAGCCGGTCACCCCCCGGAGCCGCGCCACCCACGACCCGTACACCAAGGACCCGTACGCCGACGACCCGTACGCCGACGACCCGTACACAGCCGGTCCCTACGGCGGCGACGAAGGCGGCGACGGCGACAGCGAGATCGGTGACGACGACGAGGACGGCTACCCGCCCGCGCGGCGGCTGCATCTCACCGGTTCCTGGAGCGACGGCCCGGGTTCCGGTCGCCCCGTCCCCGCCGGAGGCTCCGGCGAGGACGCCCTGCGTGCCGATGCCCGGCGTCACGGCGACTCCCCGGCCCTGCCCGCGCACCGGCCGGCCGGCCGGCAACAGCCGGGCCGCTGGGACGAGGTGGCCGAGAGCGTCCGTACGGACTCCGTCTACCGGGGTCCGGCCACTCCGCTCGCCGCCGAGCGCGCCCGGCAGACCAGGATCGCCGTGGTCGGCGCGGTCACCGAGCGCTGGGCGCCCGAGCAGGCCGGCCCCGTCCACGAGAACTGGCGGCTGGCGCCGCCGATCGGACCCGCCACCGACCTCTGGGCACTGGGCGCGCTGCTCTACCGCGCCGTCCAGGGCCACGCCCCCTACCCCGAGGAGAACGCGGCCGAGCTCGTCCAGATGGTGTGCGGAGAGCCGCCCGCCTTCGCCGAGGAGTGCGGTCCGCTGCGCCCCGTCGTAGAGTCCCTGCTGCGCCAGGACCCCACCGAGCGGCCGGACTTCGAGGAGCTGAGCGGCTGGCTGCGCTCCCTGGTGCGGTCGGCGCCCGAGCCCGAGGCCGGTCTGGACGTCGTACCCCTGCCGTCCGCCGACACCGCCCGGCTCCCCATCGTGCGCCGGCGCGGCGAGCTGGTCCGCAGGCGCCGCGGTCGCAACGCGGCCCACGGCCGTCACCGCCACACCAAGAACAAGCCCGGCCGACAGGACAGGCCCGACCGCCGGAGCGGGCCCGACCGCCAGGACGGATTCGAGCGCCAGGACGGATTCGACCGGCAGGACGGATTCGAGCGCCAGGACGGATTCGACCGGCAGGACGGGCTCGACCGGCCGGGTGGACTCGACCGGCCGGACAGGTTCGACCGGCCCAAGGCGGGGCGGGCCCCCAGGCCGCCGCGTGAGCCCAAGGGCCCCAAGGCGCTTCGCACCCCGCCCCGCCCCCGCGAGGGCGGCGGCCGGGCACCTCGGCGGCTCGGGCGGCTGCTTCTGGTGCTGATCCTGCTGGCCCTCGCCGCGGCCGTCGCGTACGCCGTGATGTTCATGCCCAAGTCGGACGGCGAGCCGGGCGGCGGCTCCACCGGCCCGGCTTCCTCGGTGTCCGGCTCGCCGGATCCCGGCACGGGGGAGTCCGGAGGCCAGGATTCCGCCGGCTCGCCCACCGCCCAGCAGCCGCAGACCAGCCGCTCCGCCGTCGCGCTCGCCCCCGGCTACACCCTGCGCAAGGACGAGGAGGGCTTCGAGGTCGGTGTGCTCAAGGGCTGGCAGCGCAGCCCCGCCAACGCGGACCGTCAGATCCGCTACGGCAGCGACGGCTTCAGCCTGCTGATCGTCCCCGGCCGCGACACCGTCAAGGCCAACGGCAACGACCCGCTGACATACCAGGCCGACAAGGAGCTGGAGTTGCAGCCTTTCCGCGAGTCCACCTGGTCGGGGTCGAGCGGGCTGCGCCGGATCGACGTCGGGCGACAGGCCATGGCGGAGGGGCAGTTCACCTGGCAGGACGCGTCGGGACGTGAGGTGTACGCCCGCAACCTGGTGATGATCGTCGAGGGCCGCTACCACGTCATCCAGGTCATCGGCCCGGAGAACCGGCGTGACAAGGTTTCGGACATCTACGAACAAGCCATCGCTTCCTACCGCGTGACGTCCTGAACCCTCTCCGTACAACTCCCGGTCGTCGCCGGAGCGACAAGCATCACAGTGCGGTCTCGTGAGCGGTGCGAGGTTCCGTGGCCGTGCGTCCCCTCCGTAATCTGACCCCTGAGGAACGGGGCGGGGATTACGTGGATCGATCACAGGGCACGGACGCGGGACTCGTGCTGGCCGGCAGGTACCGGCTGGGCGAGGTTCTCGGGCGCGGCGGCATGGGCAAGGTCTGGCGCGCCCACGACGAGGTGCTGCACCGCACGGTCGCGGTCAAGGAGTTGACCGCCGGTCTGTACGTCGCGGAGGCGGACCGGATCGTGCTGCACGCCCGGACACAGAAGGAGGCCCGCGCGGCCGCACGGATCACGCATCCGGGCGTGGTCACCGTGCACGACGTGATCGAGTACGACAACCGGCCCTGGATCGTCATGCAGTACGTCGACGGCCCGTCCCTCGCCGACGCCGCCAAGGAGTCCGGCGAGATCGAGCCGCGCGAGGCCGCGAGGATCGGCCTCCACGTGCTGAGCGCCCTGCGCGCCGCGCACGGGGCGGGGGTCCTGCACCGTGACGTCAAGCCCGGCAACGTGCTCCTCGCCAGGGACGGCCAGGTGCTGCTCACCGACTTCGGGATCGCCGCCATCGAGGGCGACTCGACCATCACCAGGACCGGTGAACTGGTCGGCTCCATCGACTACCTGGCGCCCGAGCGGGTACGTGGCGGCGACCCGGGACCGGCCTCCGACCTGTGGTCGCTCGGCGCCACGCTCTACACCGCGGTCGAGGGCCGCTCGCCGTTCCGCCGTACGTCCCCGATCTCCACCATGCAGGCGGTCGTCGCCGATGAGCCCCCGCCGCCGGGACGGGCGGGCCCGCTGGCCCCCGTGATCACCGCGCTGCTCCGCAAGGAGCCGGACGAGCGCCCGTCTGCCGCGGAGGCGGAACGGATGCTGCTGGACGCCATGGAGGGCCGCGCGCCCGTGGCCGCCCAGGCGTTCGTGCCGACGCAGAGCGTCCCCGACGAGGTCCTGCGCTCGCTGGCCCAGGAAGGCCCCGCCGGGCCCGGAACCACCCAGCTGCCCCACCCGGTGCCCACGGCACCGGCACCGGCACCGGCGCCCCGGCGCAGCCGCTGGCGCACCGCGGTCCTGGTCATCGCGGTCGCGGCGCTGGTCGGCGGCGGCGTGGGACTCGCCGCGATGAAGCTCGGGAACGGGACGGACGACACCACCAGGGGCGGCGGCACGGGCACGCACGCGCCGGTCGACCCCGGCAGGTCCGACGGCAGTTCCGAAGGCAATTCCGACGGGAAGTCCGACGGGAAGTCCGACGGCAAGGCCCCGTCCTCCAAGCCCGATGCGACGGTGAAGGACGTGCCCGACGGCTGGAAGCGGGTGAACGACCCCGAGGGCTTCAGCCTGACCGTGCCCGAGGGCTGGGAGCGCCGGGCGGACGGCAACCAGGTCGACTACACCCCGGACAACGGCGTGCACTACATCCGGATCAGCGTGGACCCGGCGCCCGACTTCGAGAACCCGTACATGCACATGCTGAGCCTGGAGACCCAGCTTGCCGACCGGCTCCCCGGCTACGAGCGCAAGACCCTGCACTCCAACACGTACCGGGACCGGCCGGGGTCGCTCTGGGAGTTCACCTGGACCGAGACCAAGGACCATCCGGGCCCGCGCCACGCGATCGACCAGATGTACTTCGGGGAGCAGGGCGGTCCGGAGTACGCGCTGTACATGACGGGCCCGGCGGACGACTGGGACACGACCCGGGCGCAGTTCGACACGATGCTGCGCGGATGGCGTCCGCCGAGCAGCTCCGGCTGACGCCGGCCGGCCCCCGCCGGACCCCGTCATGACAGCAGGGCTCCTGATCAGGGGCTTTGTTGCCAGTGATCGCTGGCTCGTTTGTGGGGACTGTGAAAACCCGTTACCCACGGGTACCCAAAGTGTGCGGCTGGACGTACTCTCGCCCTCATGACGGACTCGCAGGCCTCCACATCCACCTCCGCAGCCCCGGTCGGCACCAACCCGGTGGCCGCCGCCCCCGCGGGCGTACGCACCGCCGCCGATGTGGTGACACCCGAGGTGGTCGCGCAGCTGACCCGGGGCGTGGCCGGCTCGGGCCGTACGGCCAACCACACCCCCTTCACCGGGGAGAAGCTGGCCGACCTGCCGGAGTCCACCCCCGAGGACGTGGCGGGCGCCTTCGAGCGGGCGCGCGCCGCTCAGCCCGCCTGGGCCGCGACCCCCGTCCGCGCCAGGGCCGCCGTACTGCTCCGCTTCCACGACCTGGTGCTCAGCCGCCAGGCCGAGGTGCTCGACCTCATCCAGCTGGAGACCGGCAAGGCCCGGCTGCACGCCCACGAGGAGGTGCAGGCCGTCGCCGTCGCGGCCCGCCACTACGGACGCAAGGCCGGCTCGTATCTGAAGCCGAAGCGGCACACCGGGGTCGTGCCGACCCTCACCAAGGTCACCGAGCTGCGCCAGCCGCGTGGTGTCATCGGCCAGATCGCACCGTGGAACTACCCGTTCGAGCTGTCCGTGGGTGACGCGCTGCCCGCGTTCGTCTCCGGCAACGCCGTTGTGATGAAGCCCGACACGGAGACCGCGCTGACCGCGCTGTGGGCCCGTGACCTGCTGATCGAGGCCGGACTGCCCGCCGAGGTCTTCCAGGTCGTCCTCGGTGAGGGCCCTGTGGTCGGCCCCGAGGTCGTCAAGCACGCCGACTACGTCTCGTTCACCGGCTCCACCCGCACCGGACGCGAGGTCGCGCAGGGTGCGGCGGCCCGGCTCGTCGGCGTCTCGCTGGAGCTCGGCGGCAAGAACGCCATGCTGGTCCTGAAGGACGCCGACGTGGAGAAGGCCGCCGCGGGCGCCGTCCGCGCCTGCTTCTCCTCCGCCGGCCAGCTCTGCATCTCCATCGAGCGGCTGTACGTCCACGAGTCGATCGCCGACGACTTCGTGGCCCGTTTCGCGGCCCGTACGAAGGCCATGCGGCTCGGCAACTCCCTCGCCTACGGCGCCGACATGGGCTCCCTGGTCGGCGAGCGCCAGCTGGAGACCGTCACCCGGCACGTCGCGGAGGCCGTCGAGAAGGGCGCCAGGCTCGTCGCGGGCGGTGTCGCCCGCCCCGACATCGGCCCGCTGTTCTACGAGCCGACCATCCTCGACGGCGTCGAGGCGCCGATGGCCGTGTGCAGCGAGGAGACCTTCGGCCCGGTCGTCTCCATCTACCGCTTCACGGACGAGGACGAGGTCGTCGCCCTCGCCAACGCCACCCCGTACGGCCTGAACTCCAGCGTCTGGACCAAGGACTCCGGGCGCGGCCACCGGGTCGCCGCCCGGCTGCGCACCGGCACGGTCAACATCAACGAGGGGTACGCCCCCGCGTACGGCAGCGTGCAGTCCCCGATGGGCGGCATGAAGGACTCCGGTCTCGGCCGCCGGCACGGCTCCGAGGGCATCCTCAAGTACACCGAGGCACAGACCGTCGCCCAGCAGCGGCTCATTCCGCTCGCCCCGTCCTTCGGGATGGACGACGAGAAGTACGCGGCGTTCATGAGCGTCAGTCTCAAGGCGATGAAGGCGTTCCGCCTGCGCTGACACCGGGTACCGCAGCACTTCCCGGTACCGCAGCACTTTCCGCCCGTTTCGCACCGAGGAGAGCCATGTCCCAGGACAGCCCTGCCCAGAATCGGCCCGTTGCCCGGGAAGAGGCCGACGACGACGCCTACGACTACGACGTACTCGTCGTCGGCTCGGGCTTCGGCGGTGCGGTGTCGGCCCTGCGGCTGACCGAGAAGGGGTACCGCGTCGGGGTGCTGGAGGCGGGCCGCCGCTTCACCCGGTCCGAACTGCCCAAGAACTCCTGGGACCTGAAGAACTTCCTGTGGGCCCCGACGCTCGGCCTGTACGGAATCCAGCGCATCCACCTGCTGGGCAACGTCATGGTGCTGGCGGGCGCGGGCGTGGGCGGCGGTTCGCTGAACTACGCCAACACCCTGTACGAGCCGCTCGCGCCGTTCTTCGACGACCCGCAGTGGAAGGACATCACCGACTGGCGCGAGGAGCTGGCCCCGTACTACGACCAGGCCAAGCGGATGCTGGGGGTCCGGCTCAACCCGACCATGACTCCGTCGGACGTCCACCTGAAGGCGACGGCGCAGGCCATGGGCATCGGTGACACGTTCCACATGGCGCCGGTGGGCGTCTTCTTCGGGGACGGCGAGGACGGCGATGGCACGGCGAAGGCCCGGCCGGGCGGCGAGGTCCCCGACCCGTTCTTCGGCGGGGCCGGGCCCTCCCGCAAGGCCTGCACCGAGTGCGGCGAATGCATGACCGGCTGCCGCCACGGCGCGAAGAACACCCTCAACGAGAACTACCTCCACCTGGCTCAGAAGGCGGGCGCGGTCGTCCACCCGATGACCTCGGTCGTCGCGGTCACCGAGAACTCCCGGGGCGGCTACGCGGTCAAGACCCTCCCCACCGACAACCGGAAGAAGGGCAAGGGCCGTACGTTCACCGCCCGCGAGGTCGTCGTCGCCGCGGGTACGTACGGCACCCAGACACTCCTGCACCGGATGAAGGACACCGGCCTGCTGCCCCGGATCTCGTCCCGGCTCGGCGAGCTGACCCGCACCAACTCCGAGGGCCTGGTCGGCTCGCAGACCAGCGACCGGCGCTACCGGAAGAAGCACGGGACCGCGCGGGCCGACTTCACCCGGGGCGTCGCCATCACCTCCTCGATCCACCCGGACGAGAACACCCACATCGAGCCGGTCCGGTACGGCAAGGGCTCCAACTCGATGGGCGCGCTGACCGTCCTCCAGGTGCCGTACGGCGCGCACCGGGTGCGCAGGTGGCTGCTCGAACTGGTCAAGCACCCCACGCTCGCGGCCCGGTCGCTCTCCAACCGCCGCTGGTCGGAACGGACCATCATCGGGCTGGTCATGCAGTCGCTCGACAACTCCCTGACGACGTACCGCAAGCCGGGCGGCGTGGGCAAGGGCCTGCTCACCGCCCGGCAGGGGCACGGCGCGCCCAACCCGACCCAGATCGAGGCGGCGACGCGCAGCGCCACGCTGCTCGCCGAGGAGATCAACGGCTTCGCCGGTTCGAACGTGGGCGAGCTGATGGGCACCCCGCTGACCGCGCACTTCCTCGGCGGCTGCCCCATCGGCGCCACCGCCGACGACGGGGTGATCGACCCGTACCACCGGCTCTACGGCCACCCCGGCATCTCGGTGGTCGACGGTTCGGCGGTTTCCGCGAACCTCGGCGTCAACCCGTCGCTCACCATCACCGCGCAGGCCGAGCGCGCCATGTCGCTGTGGCCCAACAAGGGCGAGGCGGACCCGCGTCCGGCGCAGGGCGAGGCGTACGAGCGGCTGGCCGCGGTCGAGCCCCGGTCACCGGCCGTACCGAAGGAGGCGTTCGGCGCGCTGAAGCTGCCGTTCCTCGGGCTGCCGACCGTCCCGCCGAAGAAGAAGCCGTAGCGCGGAGAAGAGGCCGTGGCGCGAGGATGAAGCCGTGGCGCGGAGAAGAGGCCGTGGCGCGAGGCGGAATCCGTGGCACGGCGAAGAAGCCGTGGCGCAGACAGCCGGTCAGGGCAGCAGAAAGGGGCTGCACCCCCCTCCGAGTGCAGCCCCTCCATGCTCACGATGAGCCGACGCGTCACACGCCGGCATCACCGTTCCTGCGGCGCCGCACGATGAACATCGCGCCCGCACCGAGCACCACGGCCGCGCCGCCCGCGGTGGCGAACACCGGCAGCGCGGAGGACGAACCGGTCTCCGCGAGGCTGCCGGACACCCTGCCCGCCGGGTTGTCGGCCGGCTTCGCGGCCGGGACCGGGGCGCTGCCACCGGTCTGCGGCGTCGAACCGCTGCCGCCGGACTTCACGATCTTGAACTTGTACGCGACGTCGCTGACGCCCATGCAGTCCTTGTCGCCCACGTACAGACCGGCACCGAGCGTGAAACCGGCGCCGACGGGAGCGGTCGGCCGCACATTGATGCGCAGCGGGATGTCGACCTCGTAGCCCGCGGGGATCTCGTCGGACCGGCCGACGTAACCGACCGCGCGACCGTCCTCGCTGAGCTCCACCCACTTGCCGGTCTCCGGGTCGAGGGCCTGGAGGCTGACCCGCTTGGAGCGGAAGAGGTCGTTGCCCTCCTCGTCCGAGGAGGCGCCCGCGAAGTAGTCGATCTCCTTCACGGCGGACTTCGAGGAGTTGTAGACGTTCATCTTGAACTTGTGCCATCCGCTGCCCCGGGCGATCCGTCCGGGCAGGCCGTTGACGGAGATGTCCAGGTCGGACTTGGTGCACAGCCCCGGCTCCTCCGGGTCCTCGGACTCCGACGGGGAGGCGGACGCGGACGCCGAGGCGCTCGCCGAGTCGCTCGGGGTCGCCCCGGGGGTCTCGTCCTGGGCCGGAGCGGAGCTCTCGGCGGTCCCGGGGGCCTCGACGGCCCCCGGCCCGTCGGTCTCTCCGGCGGGATCCTCGGCAGGCGTGGAAGCGGACTCGGAGGCGGCCGGGGCCGGCTCGGTCTCCGGCGATCCGGAGTCGCCCGGCGAGGGCGAGACGGTGGTCTCGGCGGCAGCGGTCCCGTCCGTCGTCACGGCGAACGCGGCGGGGGCGGCCAGGACCGCGGCAGGGGTGATGACTGCCGTGGCGGCGGCGAGCGCCAGGGTTCGGCGAAGCTTCATGGTGACCTCAGGAGTCCGGCGCACCGCGATGGGCGATACGGGTTTCGGGACGGGCCCGCCGCGCGGCGGCACGAGCGGGGCCGGTGGTTCCGCATGATTGACCCGTGGTCCGCCGCAATGGTTGTCCGGACGCTCACAGAACATTTATGTGACGCCCCTCACGTGGTGGGCGGCCCGGAACACGGGAAAGGGCCCCGCGGACCGGAAGCCGGTCGGCGGGGCCCTCATGCGTCTGCGCCGGGACGCGGCCCGCGTCGCGCGGGTCGTATCGACCGGATTCCACCTGGGTTCCGACTGGATACGGCCGGCCCCGGGCGTCCCCGAAGCCGGCCGTTTCCTGGGGTGACCGGGCTGCTGTCCCCTGCCGACCGGTCACGCACGCTGGGGCGCGGTCCCACGGCGTACCTGCGGTACGCCACACGCACCAGCGGAGCCACGCGTGGTTTCCTTCCAGAGCCGCCCCTGGCTGGCACGGACACCGGGACCAACGAAGCCGCGCCGGACCCGGTCACGCGCCGTACGGGTGAGAGACGGCCCGAACTGGGATACGCCGGAGTACCCCCGGCCCGCGGGGTGTCATGCCCGGCCGCGGCACAGCTCCAGCAGCGTCATGGCGAGGGAGGTGCCGGGCTTGCCGAGCGCGTCCCGGTACGAGCCGAGGATCTCCATCTCGCGGGAGAGGCTGATCCGGCGGCCGCCGGAGGTGATCCGGGCCTCCTGGATGACCGCCGAGACGGCCATCCGTTCCTGGACGAGCCCGATGATCCGGTCGTCGAGGGTGTCGATCCGGGCCCGCGCGTCGTCGATCAGCGCGGCGGCCTCCTCGGTGTGCGCGCCGGTCTTCTCGGCGTTGCTCTTCGCCTGGGCGGTCTTCGCGGGGGCGGTGCTGGTCATGGTGGTGACTCCTCGTGGTTGTGGTCCCCGAGGCCGGCCGGTCCGTAACGCCAAGGCGCCCCGGGCCTTTCGGCCCGGGGCGCCTGGAACGTTGCTTGTCGGTGGGATCAAGCAGCACGACCATGGCAGCCGGCGGGCCGGGTGCCATAGGTAAAGACGAAGGTCGTGTGCTGAAGCATGGAACCAGTATGGCCCGGCCGCCGCGGGCGGACCAACACGACGACCGGATACTGAGACGCCGTATCCGGGGACGGCGGTCCCCGCACCCCCGTACGGGCGGGACGACGGCGGACTCCGCAACCCCGGTAGAATCGACAAAACAGACCCCCCTTCACCGCCGGAAGGCCGCCCGTGCCAGCAGCACCCCCCGCCGCCCCCGACACCACCACCGACGTGGTTCTCGTTGTCGACTTCGGCGCGCAGTACGCCCAGCTCATCGCCCGACGCGTCCGTGAGGCCCGGGTCTACAGCGAGATCGTCCCGTCCACCATGCCGGTGGCCGAGATGCTGGCCAGGAACCCCCGGGCGATCATCCTGTCCGGCGGCCCCTCCTCGGTGTACGCCGAGGGCGCCCCGTCCCTCGACCGTGCGCTGTTCGAGGCCGGGGTTCCGGTCTTCGGCATGTGCTACGGCTTCCAGCTGATGGCCACCACGCTCGGCGGCACCGTCGACGACAACGGTGCCCGCGAGTACGGCCGTACCCCGCTCACCGTCTCCAAGACCGGCTCCACGCTCTTCGAGGGCACTCCCGCCGAGCAGTCGGTCTGGATGTCCCACGGCGACGCCTGCTCGGCAGCCCCCGAGGGCTTCACCGTCACCGCGTCCACCGACGTCGTACCGGTCGCCGCCTTCGAGAACGACGAGAAGAAGCTCTACGGCGTCCAGTACCACCCCGAGGTCCTGCACTCCACGCACGGCCAGCAGGTCCTGGAGCACTTCCTCTACCGGGGCGCCGGCATCGAGCCGACCTGGACCACGACCAATGTGGTCGAGGAGCAGATCGCGCTGATCCGCGAGCAGGTCGGCACCAAGCGCGCCATCTGCGGTCTGTCCGGCGGCGTGGACTCGGCGGTCGCCGCGGCTCTCGTGCAGAAGGCCATCGGCTCCCAGCTGACCTGCGTCTACGTCGACCACGGTCTGATGCGCAAGGGCGAGAGCGAGCAGGTCGAGAAGGACTTCGTGGCCTCCACCGGAGTCCAGCTGAAGGTCGTCGACGCCGAGGAACGCTTCCTGGCCGCGCTGGCCGGGGTCTCCGACCCGGAGCAGAAGCGGAAGATCATCGGCCGGGAGTTCATCCGGGTCTTCGAGCAGGCCCAGGCCGAGATCGTCGCCGAGGGCGCCGCGGGCGGCGAGGAAGTCGCCTTCCTCGTCCAGGGCACGCTCTACCCGGACGTCGTCGAGTCCGGCGGCGGCACCGGCACCGCCAACATCAAGTCGCACCACAACGTGGGCGGCCTCCCCGAGGACATCGAGTTCCAGCTCGTCGAGCCGCTGCGCCAGCTGTTCAAGGACGAGGTCCGGATGGTCGGCCAGGAGCTCGGCCTGCCGGAGGAGATCGTCCAGCGCCAGCCGTTCCCCGGTCCCGGCCTCGGCATCCGGATCGTCGGCGAGGTCACCAAGGAGCGGCTCGACCTGCTCCGCGAGGCCGACGCCATCGCCCGCGAGGAGCTGACCGCGGCCGGCCTGGACCGCGACATCTGGCAGTGCCCGGTGGTCCTGCTCGCCGATGTCCGCTCGGTCGGCGTCCAGGGCGACGGCCGCACCTACGGCCACCCGATCGTGCTGCGTCCGGTCTCCTCCGAGGACGCCATGACGGCCGACTGGTCGCGGCTGCCGTACGAGACGCTCGCAAGGATCTCGACCCGCATCACCAACGAGGTGGCCGACGTCAACCGCGTCGTGCTCGACGTGACGAGCAAGCCGCCGGGCACCATCGAGTGGGAGTGACCCTCCCGTCGGGCCCCGCCTGACCCCAGGTCGACACCGATGCCGCCGCTCGCCCGCCGAGCGGCGGCATCGTCGTACCGGCCGGGCGTCCCGCACCCCTGGCCACTTGCGGCAACCGGCGGTAACTTCCGATCCCGTACGCCCTGGGAGCCCCGAGGAGCCGCCATGTCCGAGCCCACACCCATACCCGTGGACCAGCTCCACTTCGCGCTGCCGCCCGTCCACGAGTCCGTGGCCGACGAGCGCGCACACCGCAAGGAACGGCTGGCCGGGGCGCTCCGGCTGTTCGGCGAGTACGGGTACGAGGACGGCGTCTCCGGCCACATCACCGCACGCGACCCGGAATTCGCCGACTGCTTCTGGGTCAACCCCTTCGGGGCCCCGTTCGCCGGACTGGCGCCCGACGAACTGATCCTGGTCAACGGCGAGGGTCAGGTCGTCGAGGGGCGCCACCACGTCAACCAGGCGGCGTTCGCCGTCCACGCACAGGTGCACCGGGCCCGCCCGGACGTCATCGCCGTCGCTCACACCCACTCCGTGCACGGGCGGGCCCTGTCCGCCCTCGGCGAGCTGATCGAGCCGATCACCCAGGAATCCTGCGCCTTCTACGAGGACCACGTCCTGTACGACGCCTATACCGGGGTCGTCGTCGACGAGGACGAGGGGCGCCGGATCGCCGCCGCGCTCGGCGGGCACAAGGCGATCGTGCTGCGCAACCACGGGCTGCTGACCGTCGGCGACTCGGTGGACGCGGCCGCCTGGTGGTTCATCGCGCTGGAGCGCTCCTGCCAGGTGCAGCTGGCCGCGCGGGCGGCCGGGAAGCCGGTGCTGATCGAGCATCCGGACGCGCTCGCGACCCGCGAACAGCTGGGCAGCGACCTGGTGGCCTGGATCAATTACCAGCCCCTTTGGCGCCGGATCAGCCGCACATTCTGACGATTCCTCCGCACATTTCGGCGATCCGCGCCCACGGGCCGCCCCGATGCGGTCCCGAGCCCCTCCGTACGGCACAATTCGCAGCAATCACAGCCGAGTTGGCTGTACCGGGGGTTTGAAAGGGCGGCGTTCCCAGTGGCGTTGGACGAGGCGAGGGCGGGCAGCACGCACGGCGGGGGCTGCACGTGCGGCGACTGCCCGCACGGGGCGCGCGAGGGCCACCGGCGTGCGGTGGCCGCGTTCCTGGCCAAGCGGGACGAACTCGCCGCCGGGCAGGGGCTGCCGCCCGGGGTCGCGCAGTCCGCCTCGGCGACCCGCCAGTGGGTCTCGGACGAGCTGACCCAGTCCGCCAGGACCGTCGCCGAACGGGGCCGGGAGGCGGGCGAGGCCTGGCTGTACCGGGTCTGGCGGCGCACCCTGATCGCGGTGTGGGCAGGCGTCGCCCTGCTGGTCATCGGCGAGGCCGCCACCGCCATCGGCGCGGGCTGGACCAACGCCCGTACGGCCGGACTGGTCGCCGGCCTCGTCACCGCGGGCCTGCTGACCGGCGCCGCCCATGTCCACCGCGCCCGGGGCGGCCTGCTCGCCCCGCTGATCGGCGAGGACCACCGGCTCTCCACCTCCCGGGCGGTCGCCGCCTCCTGGGTGCTGCTCGCGGTCTTCTCCGTCCTCGTGCTGGCGCTCCAGCTGGCCGGCGCCTCCGGCCACGCCGAGCGGGACGAGCTGATCGAGGGGCTGGACCTGGCCCGGGGCGCCGGGGTGGTGACCGTGCTCGCGCTGGTCTGCGCCGTCGCCGTCGTCGTACGCCGGGTGGTGACCGTACGGACGCTGTCCGGGCGGCTCCAGAAGCTGCGGGCGGTCCGGCCGCGCGCCGCCGATCTGCTCACCGACGACTCCGGGCGCGGCAGCTTCACGGACGTGCAGTACGTGCTGGTGAGCACCGTCGCCGTGCTGTTCGCCGCGGTCCGCCTCGCCCGCCGGCCCGAGCAGCTGCCGGACCTGCCCTGGGGCCTGGCGCTGCTGGTCACCGTCTCCGCGCTCGCGTACTTCGCCGGGAAGTACGCGGAGGGCGGGCGCCCGGTGATCCTCTCGGTGGTCCGGGCCCGCGAGGCCGGGGACCTGGACGCGCCGGTCCGCACCGGCGACGACATCGAGATCCGCGGCGCGGGCTTCGTGCCGCCCGGCGCCGGGACGCCGGAGCGGCTGGCCCGGCTGGTCGTCCGGATCGGCCGGGTCCATGTGCATGTGCCGCTGATCCCGGTCACCGGCGGCTTCGCCAACCCGAGTGACGGTGTGCTGACCGTGCCGGTGCCGGTGGAGGTCGAACCGGGGGTGGTGGAGGTGCAGGTGGTGACCGCCGCCGGAGTGGAGACGAACCGGGTCGAGATCGATGTGACGGACTGACTCCCGCCCTCCGCTTCCCCCGGGCGGGCGGCGGAATCCGGCCGGACGCCCCACCGGGTGAGCAGCCCGGTTCCCGCCTACGTATCGTCAGGTGACGGGTCTACGGAAGGTGGGGCAGCCACATGCAGGGATACGGGATGAACGTACGCGGTCTCGGGGAGTCGAAGGGGCTCGGGGACCTGGCGCGGGAACACGCCCTGCTGCCCCTGCGGATCTTCCTCGGCGTCACCTTCGTCTACGCCGGGCTCGACAAGCTCACCGACAGCGGGTTCTTCAAGGCGAGCGGCGCCGGTTCCATCGGCGAGACCATGCACGCGGTCCGCGACTCGTCGGCGATCCCGGCCCTCGTCGACCTCGCGCTGAAGAGCCCCGGCGCCTTCGGGTACGCCATCGCCATCGGTGAACTCCTCGTCGGCCTCGGCACCCTCGTCGGGCTGTGGGCACGGCTCGCCGCGCTCGGCGGGGCGCTGATCTCGCTGAGCCTGTGGCTGACCGTCAGCTGGCAGGTCTCGCCGTACTACTTCGGCAACGACCTCGTCTACCTCATGGCCTGGCTGCCGCTGCTGCTCGGCGGGGCCGCGGCGTTCTCCGCGGATGCCCTTCTGGCGTCCCGGCGGCGACGGATCCGGTAGTTCACCCAGGTCGCGGTGGCGGCCAGCCAGAGGCCGCCGAAGAACAGCGGGAAGAAGAAGACCCACGGGGCGTCCCAGAGCCCCGCGGCGTCCGCCGCGTATCCCGCCGCCAGCGCGAGCATGACGACTCCGGCCACCGCACGTCCCGGACGGATCTCATGACGCAGCACGGGCGACCTCCACCTGTCCGACACCGACTTCGAGAGTGAGCTCGATCGTGCCCGCCGGTCTGCTGCCCGGGGGCGGCGGCAGCGTCCGGTGCTCGTTCTGCGACGGCCTGATGTCCACCTCGGCCGGCTCCTCGGCGGCCGGGGCCTCGCCGGGCCGGCTGACCGGCAGTGTGATGTCGCCGAGCCCCGACCTCGCGTCGACCTTCACCGTCACCTCCTTCGGCACGATCACCACCACGCGGCCGGCCCCGACGCCCACCCCGGTCGTGAGGGTGTCGCCCCGGGGGACCGTGATCCCGGTGAGGTCCAGCCGGGCCACCCCGGTGCCCAGCTGGTAGCGCGGCTGGACGGCGGCCACCGAGGCGGGGCGCCACCCCTCGCGCACCCACTGCGTGGAGATGTCCTTGGGCAGCGCGGAGGCGCAGGCCAGCAGGACGGCCGTGATCATCGACAGCATGACCGTGCCGAACCCGGTCCGCCCCAGGAACGCGCTGACCAGCATGCCGAGCCCGAACACCGCGAGCGCACCGGCCAGGCCGAACTGCAGGCTCGTACCGAGCGGCTGGGACTCCCAGCTCAGCCCGGTGCCCAGGCCGCCCGCGATCAGCGCGAACAGGAAGACCAGGCCGCCGATCGAGGTCGGGCCCCTGGTGCCGGCCTCCCGCCGGGGCGCGCGGAACGGATCCTTCGGCGCGGCACCCGCGGGGCGTGCCGCACGGGGCGGGAGCGCCGCATCGGCCGGACCCCACAGATAGCCCGCGCCCACCGGCCCCGAGGTGCCGTCCTTGACGATCGGATCCCGCCACCACGACGGGCTGCCCGGCGTCGGCGGCGCCTTCACCTCGGGGGGCGCGTCCGCCACCGCCTGCGCCGTCGCCGGATGCAGCGGGTCCTCGGGCGCCGCGGTCCTGCGGTGCTGCGTCCACACCGCGAAGCCGACGACCGCGAGCGAGAGCATCGCGGAGAACGCCAGCGTGCCCCCGTTGCCCAGCATCGACAGGAAGAGACCGCAGCCGATCAGCGCGAGCAGCACCGCGATCAGCGACGCCCCCTCCACCCGGCCGGACAGCAGCCTGCGCGCCTCGTTCTCCTCCTCGCCGTCCACGGGGACCAGCAGCCAGGCGAAGCCGTAGAAGATCAGCCCGATGCCGCCGGTCACGGACAGCACACCGAGCACGATCCGGAAGATCACCGGATCCACGTCGCAGTACCGGCCGAGCCCGCCGCACACCCCGGCCACGACCTTGTGCTGCGGACTGCGCCGCAGCAGCGGAGCCGGTTCGGGGGGCGGAGCGACACCGGGGGAGGCGTCCTGGGGAACGGTCATGGCTCCATGGTGACGGGCCGGGAGCCCGTCCGGGACCTGGGCCGACCCTGGCCGATCCCTGATATTGGCCGGCCGCACCCCTGGGGCCACCCCGGTACCGGGCTCTCAGGGTCGATTCGGGGGCCGACCCTGATGCCTTCACCCGTGCGGACATGTGACGATCGGGGCATGCCAGCCGCCACGACCCGAGCCACCAGCTCCCGCAACCCCGCCCCGGAGGAGCCGCCGCTGCGCAGGCTCTACCGAAGTGCGGACGGACGGCTGCTGGGCGGCGTCGCCCGCGGTCTCGCCGGGCATCTCGGGCTGCCCGTCGTCTGGGTGCGGTTCGTCTTCCTCGGGCTGTTCTTCGCGGACGGTCTCGGCGCGCTGCTCTACGCCGTGTTCTGGATCGTCGTCCCGCTCGGCGTCGGCGGCGTCGAGGCACCCCGTTCCGTCTTCGAGACCGCCCCGGACGGCAGCCGCAGGCTCCGCAAACCCGACCGTGGCCAGGTCTTCGCCCTGATCGCGCTGGTCTTCGGCGCCATGATCTTCGTCGGCAACGTCGACATGGGCAGCGGCGCCAACCGCTACATCTGGCCCACGCTGCTGATCGGCGCCGGTTCCGTACTGGTGTGGCGGCAGGCCGACAACGCCCGGCGCGCCCGCTGGATGGAGGTCGGCAGCCGCCGCCGGGTGCTGCATCTGGCCCGGGGGCTCGCGGGGGTCGCCCTGGTCGGCCTGGGCCTGGCCGTCTTCATGGTGGTACGCGGCTCCGCCGCCCAGCTCGGCAACGTCATGACCGCGGCCATCGCCGTCCTCACCGGCATCGCGCTGCTGGCCGGCCCCTACCTCGTACGCATGACCCAGGACCTCTCCGAGGAACGCCTGATGCGCATCCGGGCCCAGGAGCGCGCCGAGGTGGCCGCCCATGTCCACGACTCGGTGCTGCACACCCTCACCCTGATCCAGCGCAACGCGGACGACGCCGGCGAGGTCCGCAGGCTCGCCCGCGCCCAGGAACGCGAACTGCGCAACTGGCTGTACAACCCCGAGGGCACCGGCAAGGACGAGGACGACGAACCCGAGACCCTCGCCGAAGCGGTCAAGCGTGCCGCCGCCGAGGTCGAGGACAAACACGGCGTCCCGCTGGAGGTGGTCGTCGTCGGCGACTGCCCGCTGGACGAGAAGCTTGCCGCACAGATGCAGGCCGCACGCGAAGCGATGGTCAACGCCGCCAAGTACGGTGGCGAGGGCGGCGCCGTGCAGGTCTACGCCGAGGTCGAGGGCCGCACGGTCTTCGTCTCGGTGCGCGACCGGGGCCCGGGATTCGACCTGGACTCCGTACCGGGGGACAGAATGGGCGTACGAGAATCGATCATCGGCCGGATGCAGCGCAACGGCGGCACGGCGCGGCTGCGTTCGGTGCCCGGTGGGGGCACGGAAGTCGAGCTGGAGATGGAGAGGGCGAGCGATGACCAAGACCACTGAGGCGACCGGGGGCCCGGAGCGCCGGGTACGGGTCGTGCTCGTCGACGACCACCGGATGTTCCGCACCGGCGTCCAGGCCGAGATCGGCCGCACCGAGGAGACCGGCGTCGAGGTGGTCGGCGAGGCTGCCGACGTCGACCAGGCGGTCACCGTCATCACGGCGACCCGCCCCGAGGTCGTCCTCCTCGATGTGCACCTGCCCGGCGGCGGCGGCGTCGAGGTGCTGCGCCGCTGCGCCCCGCTGATGGGGGCCGTCGAGAACCCGGTGCGGTTCCTGGCGCTGTCCGTGTCGGACGCCGCCGAGGACGTCATCGGCGTCATCCGCGGCGGCGCCCGCGGCTATGTCACCAAGACCATCACCGGCGCCGACCTGGTCGACTCGGTCTTCCGGGTCCAGGACGGCGACGCGGTGTTCTCGCCCCGGCTGGCCGGCTTCGTCCTCGACGCCTTCGCCTCCACGGACGCGCCGCCGGTCGACGAGGACCTGGACCGCCTCACCCAGCGCGAGCGCGAGGTGCTGCGGCTGATCGCCCGCGGCTACGCCTACAAGGAGATCGCCAAGCAGCTGTTCATCTCGGTGAAGACGGTCGAGTCCCACGTCTCGGCGGTGCTGCGCAAGCTCCAGCTCTCCAACCGCCACGAGCTGACCCGGTGGGCCACCGCGCGACGGCTGGTCTGAGCCGGCGGACGGGCGCGCTCAGGCCGGGTCGAGCGAGATGTTCAGCTTCTCGCCGACCCTGCGGTAGCCGATCGCCGCGTAGATCCGCTCCACATCGGCGTCGCCCGGCTCCAGCCACACCACCCGGCAGCCGCGCCCGAAGGCGGTCGCGGTGAGGTGGGCGGAGAGCGCGGCGCCGATGCCGCGGCGGAGGTAGGCGTCGGCGACGGCGAGACCGGCCAGTTCGGTGAGGCCGTCCACCGGTACGGAGCAGCCGCCCGCGCCCACCGGTACGCCGTCGATCGTGGCGAAGGCCGCGACCCCGCCGCCGGCGGCCGCGGTGCGCAGCCACTCCGCCTCGCCGCCCTCGGGCTCGCCGGTCCCGCCGTAGCCGTGGTGCTGGACGAGCGCGGCGGCGTCGAACTCCGCGCCGGTGGCCGGTTCGGCGATCGTGAGGGATTCCACCGGCTTCGGCGTCAGCAGTTCGTCCGGTGCGCAGGCCATGACCGGGGCCCGGTTCTCCACGGTGAACCCGGCGGCGAGCAGCGCCGGTTCGACCGCGGGCGCCGAACCGGGCAGGAACTCCAGCCGGGGCAGCCGGTCGTGCTCGCGGAACGCCGCGACCAGCGCGTCGAGATCGGCCGGCGTCGGCTCCGCGTCCTGGTCGGGTATCGCGTAATTGGCGTACTTGATGGACCAGTTGGGGTTGTAGCGCACCGTGAAGGGCCCGACCCGCAGGTGGTCGGGGGAACGCAGTGCGAGCGTACGGGCATGGGTCTGGACGTCGGCGTCCATGGGCATGTGGGGTTGTCCTCCGGCCGGTCGGGCGACGGTGGGCCGGTCCGAAGGCGGTCCGGCCCGAAGGCGGTTGCTCCGATGGCGGGTCGCACCGGATCGGAGACGGGAGCCTATGCCACCCGGGTGGCCCCGGCGAAAGGCATTTGGTCGATCGGCGCGATCCGGACCGGTGACCCGGTGCGCGGGGCGTGGATCATCTGTCCGTTGCCGATGTACAGCCCGACATGGCTGATGCCGGAGTAGAAGAACACCAGGTCGCCCGGCGCGAGTTCGGAGCGCGAGACGCGCCGCCCGGCGTTGATCTGGGTGTACGTGGTCCGGGGGAGCGAGACCCCGGCGGCGCGCCAGGCGGCCTGGGTGAGCCCGGAGCAGTCGAACGAGGAGGGGCCGGTGGCGCCCCAGACGTACGGCTTGCCGAGCGCCCCGTACGCGAAGGCGACGGCCTCGGCGGCCCGGGCGTTCGGCGCCCGGACGGCGCCGCGTGCGGTGCTCCGGCCGGCGTGGCCGGCGGACTGCGTGCCGTCGGCCGAACCGTGGCCGGCGTTCTCGTAGGCGGTGCGCTCGGGCGGGGTCAGCCGGTCGAGCAGCCGCTGTGCGTCGGCGAGCTTGGTGGTGATCGTCGCCTTGTGCTTCTTCAGTTCGGCCCGGCGGGAGGTCAGCGCGGCCAGCTCGCCCTTGGCCTGCGAGCGCAGCGTGGCGATCTGGGCGACCTGCCGCCGGACCTTGCCGAGCGCGGCGGCCTGGCGGTCACCGATCCGGTCCGCGTACGACGCCCGCTCCAGGTACTGGTCGGGGTCGGAGGAGAGCGCCAGCTGCACGGAGGTGGAGAGGCCGCCGGTGCGGTACTGCGCCGCGGCGAACGAACCCAGCGCGTCGCGTGCGGCGTTGAGGTGCTCGGTTCTGCGGGCGGCCTCGTCGCGCAGGTTGTCGAGGGCGTCCTCGGCGGCGTCCGCCTTCTCCTTCGCGCCGTTGTACTGCTCGGTGGCGACCTCCGCGTCGTGGTACAGCCGGTCCACCTCGGCCTTGACCTGGGCGGGGGTGCGCTGCGGATCGGCGTGCGCCGGGCCGGGCAGTACGGCGGCGGTGGCGGCCCCGGTGAGGGCGAGGGTCGCCGCGGTGCGGGCAGCAGGGCCGGTGTACAGGCGCTGCTTGGGTTTTCGATGCGCTGCCACGAGGGCGTGCGTCCTTCCTGACGACTGCCCGCCGGGGGCTACCGGCGGGCCCGCCGGAACTCTCGGCGGGGCGACCGGTGCGCCGTCCGCGTTCGGAGCGGAGGTGAGCCGGTCGCCTGGTCAGCGACGCTAATCCCGGGGCACGGGCAGGAGTCGTAATGACGCTTATTGTCTTAATTTGGCGTGGCAATGTCGTCGAGTGATCGGAAAAATTGCACCAGAGTCAGGCAATTGGTGCAGACACGAGTGAAGCGACCAGGAAGGTGCACCTGCCTGCCGGGGGGTGATATGGCCGGGGCTAGGCTGCGGCTTCATGGACGTACTCATTCATGTCTTCGTCGCCCTGCACATCATCGGGATCGCCTCCCTGCTGGGCGGATTCCTGACCCAGATGAAGGCGATGGGCGCGGGCACGGCCCGGTTCGTCCCGGCGATGCTGCACGGTGCGCTGACCATGCTGGTCACCGGTGTCGCACTGGTCGGGCTCAACGAGGCCGACGGCAACCACGTCAACAACATCAAGATCGGCGTCAAGCTGCTGGTCCTGGTCGTCGTCCTCGCGCTCGTCTACATCAAGCGGGACGACGAGAAGGCCGACAAGGGCTCCTTCGCGGCGGTGGGCGGGCTGACGCTCCTCAACATCTTCATCGCCACGCTCTGGACCTGATCCCGCC
Organism: Streptomyces sp. NPDC127117; assembly: GCF_042677325.1. NCBI lineage: Bacteria > Bacillati > Actinomycetota > Actinomycetes > Kitasatosporales > Streptomycetaceae > Streptomyces > Streptomyces sp. NPDC127117. The sequence continues at coordinate 126 of NZ_JBHXTM010000024.1, read as the reverse complement.
CGCGCCGCGCCGCCCCCGGGGCGGGGGGGCGGGCCCGGGGGGGGGCCGCAAACCCCGGGGCCCCCAGCCCGTGATAGGGCAGTTGGTTTTTGTCTCCGCGCGCCCCGTGGGGGCCGGCGTCGGGGC
>NZ_JBHXTM010000023.1:31485-128987 GCF_042677325.1 Streptomyces sp. NPDC127117 | reverse complement strand
CAGCGAACGGCCCGGACGCCGAAGATGGGTCATCGAACGCACCATGTCGTGGCTGACCGGCTACCGCCGACTCAACCACCGCTACGAACGCCACCCCCGCAACTACCCGGCCTTCCTCGGACTCGCCGCCGCCCTCTGCTGCTACAAGCGACTCCTTCGACTCACCACATAGGACACGGTCTTATCGAGCGTATGGCCGCGTGCGATGACTGCCGGAATTTCGCCGTCGACTACGGCATGACCCTGATCGGCCCGCTTCGAGACCGACGTGCCGTCAGGGTTCGTCCGCGCATGGGTAACTGCACCCCGACCAGGAACAGGCGCTGAACACCGCTGTCGCCGGGCATCAGGAGCACGGCCACCGGCCAGCGCGACGTTCGGCCGCCGAGGCGCCGGGCTGTCGCCCGGACGGCCGGGCCGCACCGCTAGGAATCGGTCCGCCCCCTTCCGTGATCGTGAAGGGGGCGGAGAAGTTACCGGAGTCGCCGAAGAGGACGATCCTGTAGTCGTTCCCGGGAGGAACGTCCGGCACGACCACTTCCTGTCTCCCCTTCAGGATGTCGAAGCCCTCGTCAAGCATGGGGCCGGTCATGTCGCCTTTCCTCAAGTAGATCGCGCCCTTGGGGTTGGTGATGTGCTGTGGCGGGTCGGTAGTGTCCCAGGTGACCTCAACCGTCTGGCCGGCCGTCCAGACCGACTCCGCGGTGGGAGAGGTCAAAGGCGGTACGAACACGTCCAGCAGAGAGGTTCGAGAGGCGGTGTGAGCCGCGGCCGGATTCGTCGCCTGCACCTGCGTCGAAGCGAGCAGGCTCGGCGCAGCCACGAGGGACCATGCCGCCATGCCCACGGCTGCCCTCTTCCAGATCTTCATGATCGCAAGTCTGTCGGCATCATCCAGGACGTGCGGACAGAGTGGTGGTCTTCCCCTCGAAAGAGGGTGCCGGACCGCACTGGGGACGGGACCGATCCTGCCGGACGCCGAATCGGTCGAAGGCCGGATCTGACGCCGGCAGGTCTCCGGAACCACGATCTACGAGTATCACCGAGCCGGGTGATCCAGCCACTTGAAGCCCCGGTCGACAACGGGGGGCTCGCCATCGAGCGCTACGCCGTCCCACGCTGCGACGACAGAGAGTCCGGCCGGCCACCTCAGGCACGTTGACAGACCACTGATGCGGTTCGAGGCAGCTTTGATGCCGTCCTGACCATCGCCGTCAAGAACTCGGGAAGAGACCGGCATGTGATGCCAAGAATGCGCCAGCACCCGACCCGGCCAGCCGAGAGCAGGCGCATTCCGAGTAAACCCTTGTAGGAGGAGCGCTCCAACCGGCTTTGTCACGTTGTTGGGTGCGTGGGTGTCTGACGGTGCGTCGAGGTGTGGCGGGGCCGGGTGCCGACCTGGGATCAGGCCGCGGTAGGTCGGCCGGTGACGCCGGTGATCTGCTCCCAGCGGACTGTACGCATGGCCGGCCGCCAACGCCGCCCGGGAGGGCCTCGGATACGTTCCGGGGCCGGGCGGAGAGTTCATCGCTATGGCCTCCTTGTACAACCCGGGCGCCTGAGACCAGTCCGGAATCTCCCAATCCCTTTCTGACGCCTGCTGCCGTCCGCCTCGTCGTGGAGCGATCGACGATGAAGGGGATGGCAGCAGGTATGCCGGGTGAAGCCCTCTCCAGCCCCGATCCCGTTTCCCGCGCAGAGGAGCCCAGCCGCAACCCATCACAAATCTGAACGGGTGAGGGCGCCCAGTCGCACGTATCACCGCCGGCCATACGTGGTCCGGGAACGCCCGCGGAGCGGGCCATCGGGGCCATGCTGATCACGAACGACGGCACGTACGGGGCCGGCGGCCGCTCTCGCCCTTCGCTCCCATTGACGTATCCCTCACCTGCGGGTTCATAAGTGATCGCGCGGATAGGTGCTCTGCGACGACGAGATCCCCGTGCCCAGGAAGCTCTGGCGAACGGGCCTACAAGTGGGGGCATGAGGCATCAGGCGGATGCCTGACCCGGGTGCCTCCTCCCTGGTAGCGTTCACGGCATGTCTGCTGCTTCGTGCGCGGCCGCTTGTGCCGCAGTGACCAGGACGTCCCGCTAGCGGCGGGGCGTTCGACTCACACACTCTTCCTGGACGTCCAGCCGCTTCGTGATCAGACCGGAGCGGCACGTTCGTGCTGCTCAGAACTTCTTCTGAGCGACGGAGCACCTGATGCTCTCAGGCATCCTTTCTTCACGCGGGCACAGCCCGTCCCCCGCACGCGCATGGCTGATGCTGTGCGCGGTGTCCATGCTGCAGTTCTTCATTGCGGTCGACGTGACCGTGGTCAACATCGCCCTGCCCTCGATCGGCGCCGACTTCGACGTTGACGGGCACGTTCTGACCTGGGTCGTGGTCGGGTACACGGTCGCCGGTGGTGGGCTGCTGATGCTCGGTGGCCGGCTGGGCGACCTGCTCGGGCGGCGGCGCGTGCTGCTGCTCGGCACCGGGCTGTTCGGCGCCGCGTCGCTGCTGGCAGGCCTGACCCCGACCTTCTCCCTGCTGGTGGTCGCGCGCCTGCTGCAAGGCGCCGGTGAGGCTATCGCGCTGCCTGCCGCGATGGCCACCATCGTCCTGATGTTCCCCGAAGGTCCGCGCCGGTCGCGGGCCCTGAGCGTGTGGGCGGCGGTGGCCAGCTGCGGTCTCGTGCTCGGATTCGTCCTGTCCGGAATCATCACCGCCCACCTGGGGTGGCGGTGGGTCTTCCTGGTCTCGGTCCCGTTCATCCTGGTCGTGCTGTCGGCAGCCGTCTTCCTGGTCGAGGGGGACCGGCCCGTGGCCAAGGACGCCGCGCCGTTGGACCTTCCCGGCGCGCTGCTGCTGACCGCCTGCCCGCTGCTGTTCATCTTCGGTGTGGTCAAGGCCGGTGAACCCGGAACGCCCGCATGGGTGGTGCCGGGGACGCTGACCGGGGCGGTGGCCGCCGGGGCCGGGTACGTGCGGGTCGAGGCACGCTCGCGCAACCCGCTGCTACCGGTGCGCTTCTTCGCCAACCGCACGCGGGTGGCGGCCAACCTGGCCACGATGTTGCTGAGCGGGGCGTTGTCGACCTCGTTCCTGCTGTTCACCTTCTATCTGCAGAACCGGTTGGGTATCGGCCCGCTGGGTGCGGGCCTGACGATGCTGCCTCTGGCGGTCTCGCTGATCGTGTTCTCCATGCTCGTGCCCCGTCTGCTGGGCCGCTGGGGAGCACGCGCGTGTGTACTTGCCGGCATCGGGTTCACCGCGGCCGCGATGGCCTCGATCGCAGCCATCGCGGCCCTGCGGGCAGGCGGCATGACGATGATCCCGCCCATGCTCCTGATCGCGGCCGGGATGGGGTTCGGCATCGTGGGGCTCCAGTACCTCGCGGTCAGCGGCGTCACCGAGGACGACGCCGGGACCGCCTCGGGCGTCCAGCGCGCGGCTGACCAACTGGGCGGTGCGACCGGGGTGGCGGTCTGTGTTGGGATCGGGTTCGCCCCGTCCTTGCACTCCTTCGATCCGTTCCTGGTGGCCATCCTGCCGGCCGTCATGGGGCTCGCGATCGGCGCGGTTGTGGCTTGGCGCATGCCCGCACCCGTTTCCGCAGCGGACCTGCAGGAACAGGCCGGGTGACCTTCGCCCCGCCGGGGTGTGCCGCCCCGATTGCCAGGGCGGCGCACCCCGGCGGGACTTCCTGGTCAACGCGCTCTAGGGCCGAGCGAAGGTCACGTGCCCATCCTGCCCTCATCCATAACCGAGCCGTTGTGGGACCAGTTCCAAGCCCTCCTGCCCGGACGGGAGGCGGCCGCCCATCCGTTGGGCTGCCGCCGTCCCCGCATCCCCGAACGGGTCGTGTTCGAAAAGCTCCTGGCCCGCCTCGTGCTCGGAGGCACCTACCAGCAGCATGCCGACCACACTTGCTCGGCAACCACGATGAGAGCCCGGCGGGATGAGTGAATCGCCGCCGGCCTCTTCGAGCGGCTGCACCGGCTGGCGCTGGAGGCCTACGACGAGGCCATTGGCCTCGACCTTGAGAACCTCGTGGTGGACGGTTGCATCGTGAAAGCCCCTGGCGGCGGCCAGAACACCGGGCGCAGCCCGGTGGACCGAGGCAAGAGCGGTCTGAAACGCTCGGTACTGGTCGACGGTGGGGGCTTGCCGCTGGGGTGGGTCCTGGCCGGCGCGAACCGCAACGACTCGCCGCTGCTGCGTCCCACCCTGGAGGCCCTGCGACTGTTCGGGTTCCGTCTGCCACCGGCGATCACGGTGCACCTGGACGCCGGCTACGACGCACAGTCAAACCGGGCGTTGCTGGAAGAGCTGGGCTGCGCTGGGCGGATCACCCCGAAGGCGCAGTTCGTGCCGGTCAACCACACCCACCGGTGGGTGATCGAGCGGACCAACTCCTGGCACAACCGGGGGTTCAAGGCGTTAGCGATCATGACCGACCGGCGCGTGGTGGTGCAGGACGCGTGGGTGGCGCCGGCCAGCGCGGTCATCGTGATCCGCAGGCTGCTACGCCGGGCCTGGACGGCCTACCGGTGGGATGCCCGCCCAGGCCGACGGCCCTGGCCTACCCGCGCGACCTCTTAAGACCGCCTTTTCTGGCGCCTCACACTAGGTGGGTAGGGCGGGGCGCGGGCAGAGAGGAGCTGACTGGGCGGCGGGGAGCAAGCCGGTCAGGGAGTTCGTCCATCAGGGGTGCGAAGGGAGCGCGGTGTCACCGCGTCCTGTTCCGTGAGGTGGCTGTCCATGGTGGTGTTCAGGTCGGCCATGAACGCTTCGACCTGTTCCAGGAACTGGGGCGGGTAGTGCGACATCGCGGCGTCGAGGCGGTGGGCGAGCGGGCCGAAGAACTCGTCCGCCCGTTCCTGGATGTGTGCTCCGCTGCGCAGCGTGACGATGCGCCGGTCGGAGTGCTCGCGGGCCCGCGTGATGTGCCCCGCTGCTTCGAGACGGTTCAGGAGCGCGGTGGTGGCGCCGGTGGAGAGGGAGATCCGCTCGCTCAGCCGCGCCGGTGACAGGGGGGTGCCGCGCTCCTCGGCGGCTGCGATCTCCAGGACCGCGGTCGCATCCGTGGAGTGCAGGCCCAGCCAGGCGGCGAAGCGCCGGCTGAGCTCGGCGTAGTGGCCGCCGTAGATCCTCAGCGACTCCATCAGCCGCTCACGCTGCTCAGCGACACCGTCGCGCACTGCTTCCTCCATGCCTGCGCCCTTCGCTCCTGTCACGCGGTCCGCACGGTCATCCCACTTTGACAACCTACCGCCACCACCTTACCTTCACGATGGAATTACTTCACCATGGAGGTATCTAACGTGCGCGACCCGTCCCCCACCCCTGGCGAGACGACCGAGCCCTACCGATGGCGGTGGCTGATCCTGGCGGTGATGATCGTCGCGGAGATCATGGATCTCCTGGACGCCTCGATCGTCAACGTCGCCGGACCGGACCTGGAGAGATCCCTCGGTGCCGGTTCCGTCGGACTGCAATGGGTGATCGGCGGCTACGCCCTCACCCTGGGCGCCGGGCTCGTGCTCGGCGGCCGGCTCGGCGACCGCTACGGACGGCGCCGGATGTTCCTGATCGGCCTGGCGGCCTTCACCGCGAGCTCGCTGCTGTGCGCGGTCGCGCCGAACATCGAGTCGCTGATCGCCTTCCGTCTGCTGCAGGGCACCGCCGGAGCGATGCTGCTGCCCCAGGGCCTGGGCCTGCTGCGGGAGAACTTCTCCGGTCCCGAGCTCACCAAGGTCTTCGCGATCTTCGGTCCCGTCCTGGGCCTGGGCGGCATCATCGGCCCAGTCCTGGGCGGCTTCCTCATCGAGGGCGACTTCTTCGGCCTGGGCTGGCGGTCGGTGTTCCTGATCAACCTGCCCGTCGGAATCGCGGCCCTGATCGTCGCCGCGAAGTTCGTGCCCAAGAAGGCGGGAGACCGCACGGTGCGGGTCGACATGACCGGCGCCGCCCTGGTCGTGATCTCCTGCGCCCTGCTGGTGCTGCCGCTCAACCAGGGGCAGGAGAACGGCTGGCCGCTGTGGACGTGGCTGTCCATGGCCGCCTCGGTGATCGGTTTCGCCTTCTTCGCCCTTCAGCAGCGCCGCACGGCAGCCGCGGGCCGCGAGCCGCTGGTGACCCCGGGCCTGCTGCGCAAGCCGGCCTTCACCGTCGGCCTCGGCGGCATCGCCCTGTTCTTCGGCGGACTGATCGGCACCCAGCTCGTGCTGACCCTGTTCCTCCAGATCGGCCAGCACTTCACCGCCGGTGAGGCGGGACTGGGCAATCTGCCCCTCGCGGTGGGAACCGCGATAGGCGGCGCCATCAGCGGCGCCTTCCTCGCGGACAGGATCGGCCGCAAGGTGCTGCAGATCGGACCGCTGGCCCAGCTGGCCGGCGCGGCCGTGCTGTGGTTCGAGCTCGACGGCCTCGATGCCGCCTCGTTCTCGATCTGGGACATCGCTCCCGGCGTGGCGGTGGCGGGCATCGGCGCCGGCATGGTGATCGCCGCCCTGTTCAGCTTCATCCTGGCCGCGGTCGACGACGACGAGATCGGATCCGCCTCCGGTGTCCTGTCGGCGGTCCAGGCGATCGGCGGCTCCATCGGCGTCGCGGTCTTCGGCTCGGTGTTCTTCGCCCAGGCCAAGGCCGGTGACTTCACGGGCGGCTTCCACCGCGCGCTGATCGTCCAGGCATGTCTGCTGGTGGTCTTCTTCGCGATCACCTTCCTACTGCCCAAGAAGGGTCGCCCCGAAGAAGAGCAGCACGGCATCACCCCCGACACGGCTGCCGACGGCTCCGGCACCAAGCAGCACCTCACCGTCTGAGACCCGGCCAGGGCCCGTGCGCCGCCAGCGGTCCCGGCAGGCCCGGACGAGTCCCGCGCCGGTCTGTCGCCCGGTACGAGAGAAGACGAGGAAGCCGAAAGGGAGCGTCATGACACACCGGAACGTGCTGATCGCGGGAGCCGGCCCCCACCAGTTGTCTGCCGCCGGTAGTCGAGCTACGCCACGAGTGGCAGGCCAGGGCACTCTCTGACCTGCCAATTGCCCTACGAAGCCGTCGGCGCCTGTTCGTGGCTGTCATAGGGCCGCGTGATGATCTCCATGCCGTGGCCGGCCGGATCAATGAAGTACAGGCCGCGCCCGCCATAGTGGTGGTTGATCTCTCCAGGCCGCTTCAGCCGCGGATCAGCGTAGTACGTGACCCCGGCCTGCTGGATTCGCGCGAAGGCCGCGTGGAACTCCTCGTCGGAAACGAGGAACGCGTAGTGCTGCGTGACGTTCGACTCCGCCGGGATGGCGGCGAAGTCCCGGGTGATCCCGTTGTTGGTGTCGACCGGAATGAACGGCCCCACTCGGTCCCGACCTCGAGCCCCAGGATGTGTGCCAGGAACTCGGCCGACTCCCGGTTGGCCCGGGCATGAATGATCGTGTGATTCAACTCGGCTGACATGTGTGGAATGCCTCCGCAAGGCAATCTCACGGGCACCTCCATGCCTCACCCAACCGGTGACCGACACGCGATGCCGTGCCCGTGGTCTTAAGCAACACCGCTCAGGGTGTCGAGGGCCACACGCAATAACCGCCGATGACGACTACACGCCGTCACCAACACTCAGGACGGAACCGAGAACTGGCGACAGTTGATTACGCGAGCCCACCAGTACCAAGCCCGAAAACTGCCTGTTCCAGGCAACTATGACGCAAAAGGCGCCATCTGACTGTGCCGCCGGACGGCCGTCGAACCCGCCGATGAGGCGGAGCGGCCGGTGAAACGGTCACAGGACGACATGTGGGCCCTCAACTCGAACGCGCCGGAAAGCTCACTGGGCGGTGTGGTCCGGGAGGGTGGTGAGGAGATCGTGCGCGCCGACGAGAGGCTCCCCCGCTGTCGCCGCCTGGCTCGGGTGCCTCACCCCGCCAGCGCTGACCCGCCTTTTCCTGTAAGTGCCTGACTGCAAGCCCGTGACTACGCGGATGGAGAGCGCCATTCGCCGACGGTGAAGTCTGGGAGTGTCCAGGGAACTCCATCCCGTTGTACGGTCGGGCGGGTACTGCAGCCATCGACACGGGAGCCGAAATGGGACCGGATCATGTTCCTGATTGGTTCTGGGAAGTCCTGGAAGCGACACGACCGCGCCTGTCTGCCCTTGAATTGTGGTTGGAGTCCCAGCCGCGGGAAGTCCTCGAAGCCTTCGCGCTCGCGTACGAGTCCGCGGCTGATTCGCTGGCCGACTTCTCGGAAGGCGTGAGCGTGGAGGGGGACGTCTGGTCCGAAGACAGCACCGAAGATCTGTGCATGTGGGTGGTCGGGCAGGGCTGCGGGCTATGGAGCTCGGTGATCGCAGGAGAAGTGCGGTTGGAAGAGGCCGCGCAGATGTATCTGGGTCGTGCGCGGCTGCTTCCGGACTGCGTAGCGCCGTGGGACGAGGATGTCTTGGACCCGGAGCACAGGGGCTACCAGTCTCCCTGGGCCATCGTCCAGGGCATCTACCGGACGCGTTTTGCCGAAGAACTCCATGAACGGATTGGGGTACCTGAGGAGGTTGCCCGGCCGGGCGGATAACGCGGCGGGGCTCGCGGCATAGACGTCGCTCGTCTCCCGCCCGCCCGCTGTCAGCATGCTCGAAGCCAAGGTGGGCCGGACGAGATGCGTCTGCCCCGGCCGCCCCGGGACGGCGAGATCTGGACACCGGCGTGGGCCGTCGTTCCGGTCCGCCGCGATAGCCGATTGGTGAATTCCCTCGCTGTCAGTACCGGGGCCGCTGTGCGGTAGGCGGTTCGGCCAGAGCCACGAGGGCTGCTCCCAGCACCGCGCCGAGCACCGGAGCGAGCAGGTAGATCCACAGGTGGGTGGTGTCCTGGGCCAGGAGCGCCGGACCGAACTGTCGTGCCGGGTTGGCCGATCCGCCGCTGAGGGGACCGAACGTCGCGATGATGACCGCGGTGACGAGCCCCACCGTGCAGGGGAGCAGTCTGCGGCCGGCCGGGTGTGCCAGGAGCACGGAGAGCATCATGGTCAGCAGGACGAGGACTCCGGTCTCCGCCGTGAGGATCGCGGTGGCGTCCCATGCCGGGCCGGCGTGGACAGCCGCGTAGTCGACGGGGACGCGGGAGACTGCCGGTCCCCAGACGAGTCGGCCGAGCGCCGTTCCCGCGACGGAACCGGCCAGTTGGGCCGTGACGTACGGGACGACGAAGCGGGCGGGGAAGGCGCCGAGCCGCCACAGCGCGATGGTGACGGCGGGGTTGAGGTGTCCGCCGGACCGCCGGCCGGGTGGAGACGTCATGAACACCATGAGAAGCACCCCGATGGTGATGCCAAGGATGGCGAGAGCGTAGTGGATGTCATGGACGGAGATCGGTGAGTCGGGTGCGACAAGCCAGCGCACGCCGGTGACGACGAAGAACAGCAGAAGGCCGGTGAGGCCGAATTCGCAGGCTGCGTGACGCAGGATGCCGGATTCTGCGGTGATGGGCGGGTCGGCCTGCGCCGGCGCGGCCGGAGTTGCGGTTGTCATGAACATGGTCCTCAAGATCGCTGTTCGCCGCGCCGAGGAGAGCCCGGGGCGCGGGATCCCTCCTGGCAGGCGGGGATCCCCTGATCGCCAGGGGATCCCCGCCTGCTTGCGGGAGGAGCTCACGCCTGGTCGTGCGCGCCTTCCAGCCAGTTGGTGAACTCGCAGGCGAAGTGCCACTGATGTCCGACGAAGACGTGCTCAGGGGCGTTGGCCGGGAACTGGATGGTCAGACGGATGCGCAAGCCGTCGGGGCCGTCGCCGAACTCATGCATGACGCGGGCGATCTCCGTGCCGTCACCGAGGCGTCCGGTGGCGCCGATGCGTACGGGGTATTCCTCGTGGCCTTCGTCCGCGATTTCGACGCCGTCGTGGAAGGTGAGGAAGAACCGGAGGGGGCCGGATCCTATGGTCTCGATGATCTCGACCACTCCGCCGCTGGAGCCGGCGAGGTAGTGCTCGGGGTTGGCGGAGAGCAGCGCGGACCGGTCACCGCCCGCGAGCCGGCCCTGCCACCAGGTGAGGAACCGGTCCACGTCGATCCCGGCGACTGTCATTTCGGTGACGGCCGACCGCCAGGCTCCCCCGGACCCGTTCGGAAGCGGTGCCATCGCCGCGTCTGACGCGGCGAGATCGGGGGCGAGGAGTTCCCGCATCCGCTCGTCCCCGATCCGCTGCTTCAGCAGGGTGAGCGCCGCACGTGAACGGTCCAGCTCCCACTGCCGAACGGCCTCGTCCCCGTACTCGACACCGTCGATGACAGTGCGGACATCCAGCGCGCCAGTGTTCATGGCGAAGCCCCTTTCAGGCGAAGCGGAGAATTTTTCTCCGCCTACGGCACGCTAGCATAGACGGAGAGAAGTTCTCCGTTTCATTGATGGAAGGTGGGTCTCATGCGGGCGGACGCCGAACGCAGCAGACGACGGATCCTGGATGCCGCCCGCGATGTGTTCCTGGAGCGGGGCCTGGACGCCCCGCTGGACCTGATCGTGCGCCGGGCGGGTGTGGGGCCGGCCACGCTCTACCGGCGCTACGCCGACCGCGAGGCACTTGTGCGTGACCTCACCGGTGACCTGCTCTCACGCCTTGAGGCCGCGGCCCACCAGGCGGCGCGGGAGGAGGGTGACGCGTACGACGCGGTGCGGCGCTTCGTCCACGCGGCAGCCGACCTCCGGATGGGCGCGGTGATCCCGGTGCTGCTCGAACGGCTCGTTGTCGACCAGGAGTTGATCGAAAGCCGGACCCGCACATCGGGGGCGCTCGACGACCTGATCCACGCGGCGCACGAATCCGGCAGGCTGCGCCCCGAGGTGGGGGCGGGGGACCTGATCCTCCTGTCGATCCGGCTGTCCCGCCCCCTGCCCGGTGGTCTTTCCCGGCTCGACGCGGACGGCACTCTGCTGCACCGTCATCTCGACCTTGCCCTCGACGGCCTGACCACGCAGGCCGCACCGGCTCCCGCTCCTACCCCTGCCCCCGCCCCGGGCGAACCGCTCACCTTCGCCGACCTCGTCACCGCCGCCGACCGCCCGAACACGACCGACTGAGCCCGCCGGCACGGCCCGGAGCACGAGAGCCTCCCCCACCAGGCGGCCCCTTTCGTCGCGGTGCACCGGGACAGTGCCGAGTCCGCCGGCGGGCGGGCACACCCGACCACCGCACCGGGCACCACCCGGAACGACCTGGACGCGGTCGATCCGGGTGGTGCCCGGATGGGACACCGGGTGGCAGCGCTGCTACCGCCTCGTCCAGGCCGGCCGCACGCTCCCGGAAGCTGCGGGTGACGTCGTCGTCCAGGGCCAGGACCTCGGACGCTGGGTGAACGCGCAGTGGTTCGGGTAGGACCAGCTCCTGTCCGTACAGCAGAGGATCCTGTAGAACACTCTCAAGATCACACCGGCCCAGGACAACGAACGGCCGGCGAAGCAGACGCAGGACATCAATTGGCCGGTAGACCTGGCGGCGGCACGGCAGTTCCATGCCCGCGAGGGGCACGCGAGTACCCCGCAAACACGTCGAGCTGCCGGAGACGGAAGACGGCCCGACAGGCCGTCGGGGCGGCGCTGACGGGGGCGTGGCGGTCAAGCTCGGCACGTGGCTCGACGACGTCCGCAAACGCGCCGCGAAACTCCCCGAACAACGCCGGACAGACCTCGATGAACTCGGCATGCGCTGGTGGTCGGGCGCGGCAGACGAACGCGCAAGGGGCGGGCATGTGGTGCCCGCCCCTGTCGGAGAGCGGGCTGTGGAGGGCTCGGCTGTCCGGGCTGAGGGCGTAGCAGCGGGTGGCGAGGCCGCACTGTGAGTTTCGCCCCGGCGCCCACGGCCCGCCGGCGAGGCCGCGAGATGGGCCCTGTCTGATGCCGCTCATGCCGCAATGGGCCTACATCGGCAACGAGTTCAGCGAACACTTCGGGCGCCGGCCCGGTGATCCGCCGGCTACGGATGATTGCTGCACGAGCCCGGTTCCCCACCAACCAACCATGATCAACAACGTCGGCGTCGATCCAGTGGAGGGGACCATCCTGTTCCGGGTGAACGGGGTGGGCAATGAGTTCCGCCGCATCCTCGGCCGCGAGATGGACGTGTTCTCTGCCGCGCTGCTCACGCGAGCCGCTGATCGCGAGCCCCAGCCCAGCAGGCCATGCTCCTCGGAAAGAAGCACGGCTGGATCCAGTTCTTGCTCCCACAGAATCGTGGCCGAACGACCCCACACGGCCTGTTTCCCTGCGCCTTCCGATAGCCTTGAGGGACATGACTTCGAACGGTTCCTCCCACCGGATGCCGCTGGACGCTCTGGAATCACTGTGCGAATCTGCCATCCGGTCCGCAGGCGGATCCCCAGAGACGGCTGCAGTTCTCGCGTCAGCGACCGTTGCCGCCGAGCGACGAGGCAGGCGTGAAGTGGGAGCGGCGCATCTGCTCGACTACCTAGCCGCTCTGCGATACGGACGTCTGAACGGTGTGGCCCGACCCCGCGTTTCCTCGGCTCGGGCCGCCGTCGTCACCGTCGACGCCGACTGCGGCACCGCGCAGCTCGCGTTCGACCACGCCCTCGGAGCCCTTGTCGAGCGGGCTCGCACCAGCGGTGTGGCCGTTCTCGCCATGTATAACTCCTTCAGCGCCGGAGAGCTCGGTCACTACACATCGCGCGTCGCCGAAGAAGGGTTGATCGCCCTGGCATGCGCCAACTCGTCGGCGCTCATGGCCGTGTACGGCGCGCGCGTGGCAATCACGGGCACCAATCCGCTCTCCTGCGCGCTGCCTCACCCGTCGGGTCCGCGGATGTTCGACCAGGCGACGAGCGCGACCGCCTGGGTGACCGTCCGCGACGCGGCGATGCGAGGCGAGACCATTCCGGACGGCTGGGCGCTCGACGCCGACGGCAACCCGACCTCCGGCGCACGCGCCGCCCTGAGCGGCGCGCTCCTGCCGTTCGGAGGCGTCAAGGGTGCCAACATCGCACTCATGGTCGAGATGCTGGCCGCCGTGGCCGGCGGATCGTTCTCACAGGATGCGGCGCCCTTCGACTCCGGAACCCGGTCCCCACGCCTAGGCCTGTTCGTCGCGGCGATCGACCCGACCGCATTCGACACATCGTACGCACAGCGAGCGGAGGATCATCTGAGTCGACTCGCCTCCGAGCACGGCGCGGACTTCGGCCGGCGGAAGACGCCCATCACCGAGGTCGAAATCCCCGACGACGTCTACCGAGCGCTCATGACGCCCTGACCGAGGATCGCGAAGATGCCCGCTCCCACCCGACCGAATCACTGCCGGCTCACCGGCGACGAACTCGCCGTTCTGATCGGCCTACAGAACTCGTCCCCAGCCGGATAGCCAAATCTGGTGCGGCAACCGGACTGTTCGCTCGTCGACGGTCCGATCAAGTCGATATGACGGAAGCCCATCGGCTTTCAAGATCACTTGGTAAACGGTCGAGATCACCTGTCGGAGGACACCCGGGTGGCTGCCGCATCGGACGGCGGTGACAGGGCCGGAGGCGCGCAGACCCTTCTGCAGGTCAGTAGTCGGCGCGCGGCCCGCTCGTGGCGGACCCTGCGACCTGTGGTTCTCCCCCGATCACGACGGATCCCGGCGCGGCGGGCGGTGCCGTTGCGCAGCCAGGCGTGGATGAGCGGGACAGACACGAGGGGAACACGCCCGTCGGCGAGGACCCTGCCCGCGGGGTATGGCCGGTGACCACCCGACAGGGATGGCAGCACTTCGCCACCACGCCTCCCCCGGTACCGCCCGGATCCGGTGCCCCGGCGCGCAGCAACGAGGAGCGCCTCGCCTGCCACTCCGCGTTCATCACCGTAAGCACCCTGGCCATCGACACCCTCACCACCAGCGTGTGGACCCTGATGGTCCTGGGGCGCTACCAGGAGGCCACGACCCGCCGCTCGGGGGCGAGTGCGGTCATGTGACGAACCGCCCTCTGAGAGTCCCCCGCAAGGAAATCGAGCACCTGGAAGACGGAGGACGCACTGTCAGGCCGACAGGGCGGCGCTGACAGGGGTGTGGTGGTCAAGCTCGGCATGTGGCTCGACAACATCCGCAAACGCGCCGCGAAACTCCCCGGACAACGCCGCGCGGACCTCGATCAACTCGGCATGCGCTGGTGGACGGGCGAGGCAAGGCCGTGGGCCGGGCCTTCGAGAATTCGAAAGTGACAGGGTGCAGGTGACTCGTATGATTGCGAGCGGGGTGGGGCTTGTAGCGCAGTGGTCGTCGCGCCTTCGCCGCGTGTGGGAGGACACCGGTTCGAATCCGGTCAGCCCCATCCCGTCTCCCGTGGTGGATGCGTCGCACCGAGAGGAAGGGTGCCGGTACGTCGACGGGGTGTGCGGCAGCACGCTCTCGGAGACGAGCCGGTACATGACCTGGCGCAGCGTGACGGCGCCCTCGTAGCCCTCCACGATCTGGTGGGTCCGGTCCACGACGGTCGGCCACCGAATCCGTTCACGTGCCATACGGGTACATGTACCCGTTGCCGTGCCGCTGGCCGCGAAAGACGGGCCGGCCCGGCCGGCCCGGTGGCCGGCGCCTGCTCCGGGCGGCGGTCCGGGGCGCCCCGCCCGCCGGATCGGGATCGCGCCTCCGGGCGGCCGGACGTCATCACGTTTCCGCCGGCCGGGGAGGGTGCGCTGGCTGATCTCGTTCAGTCCAGGTCGGCACTGGCCAGGGTGGCCGCGAGCGCGATGTGAGGGACGGCGCTCGGGCAGAGGGGCCGCTGAGCCGTTTCATCGATGAGCCCCGGCCCTTGCGGTCCGGGGCTTTGTTGCGCCTGGAGTCAGAGTTCGATGACGGCCCAGACGCGGCGCCCGTCGGGCCCGGCATCGGTCCCGCACCCGGTGACGGCCCGGTGTGCGGTGATCTGGCGCAGGACTTCCCCGCCCACGTCGTCGGCCCGGGTGGTGAGGTCGGTGTGGTGCGAGAGGGCGAGAATGCACACCTGCCCGTCCTGATCCGACAGGTGCACCGACACCGTCGTCCCGCCGTCAGCAACCGCGGCCTCGACGAGGAGGGTCGTCACCGCCTCGACCACCGTGACCGTGTCCTGGGCCGGCCGGTACTTCCACTTCCCCAGCTGACACACCACCGCGCCCCGGGCCTTCCCGGCCGCCCACGGGGCCGACTCCAGGACCCGGTTCATGCCGCGCCGGTTCACCATGCCAACCTCGCGCCGCGCAGTCGGCATCAGGCTGGTAGGCGGCTTCGGGGCTGGCGGGTCCTGCGGGTTCGGCCGGGGAGGGTTCGGCGGCTTCTTCGGCGGAGGCGGGGTCTTCGGCGGGTACGACGGCGGCGTCGGGCCGGCTTCCAGTGGCTGTCCCACGCGGTCTCCCAGGGTGTGCGGGGCAGTGGGGTGTGCCCGTGCTCAGCGTAGAGGTGCCGCGGCTGGCGGGGACCGGTTCGGGCCGGCGAACTTCTCGGACCCGGCCTTCTGGTAAGCGGCGGCAGAACGCGCGACCGGGACGAAACTGACGGCTGCCGACGGCGAGGTCGTCGACGACGCGGCGCAGCGCGGGGAGCGTGGGCTCCACCGGCGAATCGACTGGCGGCGGGGCGGGGCACGTATGCCACGCGTGGCTTGCGCAGCATGTTCACCGCGAGCTGAGCTTGTCATTTATGGTCCGGCGTCGAACGCGGCTCGAACCTGATCGGCGTTTTCGCAGTTCAGCGGACATGAAGGCGGCCTTCGTCCGATCCTGTGCTCCGCCACAGCGGGATGGGAACGGCGCGAAGGCGGTGGTCGTGAGTTTGGTGCATCAGGGCGTCCTGAGGGATGCGTTCGCGGAAGTGTCACTCTTCCGGTCGGAGTTGTACGCCTGCATGACCGCGCGGGGCGACGCGTTGTTCGAGTTGTGCGACGCGCTGTTGTGTACGGACGGGCCGGTTCGGACGCTGGTCGATCTCGCGCTCGCGCCCGAGCACGTTCGCGGTCACGGAGCTCTGTGTGGCGGGCTCAACCTGGGCAGATCGACATCGGCCGACTGCGTCGAACTCTGGCCGGGGTGGCGCTTCCGAGGGCGGCGAACGGTCGGCTGGTGCTGGCGGTGGACGTCTCGCCGTGGCTGCGGCCGGACGCCAACACGTGTGCTGACCGGTCCCCTTGCCACACGTTCGGCCGGGGTGAGGGCAAGCATCAGATGGTGCCCGGCTGGCCGTACTCGGTCGTGGCCGCGCCGGAGACCGGCCGCACGTCATGGACGGCGGTGCTGGACGCGGTCCGCCTGGAGCCGGGCGCCGACATCGCCGCAGTGACCGCGGTGCAGATCCGCGAGGTCGTCGAGCGGCTCGTCACCGCCCATCAGTGGCAGCCGGGTGACCCGGAGGTCCTGGTCGTGCTGGACGCCGGATACGACGCGCCCCGCATCGCCCATCTGCCGGCGGGGCTGCCCGTGGAAATCCTCGGCCGGCTCCGTTTCGACCGCGTGATGCGACGACCCGCACCCTCGCGCGAAGAGTTCTTCCTGGCCAACCCCAAGGGCGGGCGGCTGCCCAAGCACGGAGGCGAGTTCGTCTTCGGCGACCCCAGCACCTGGGGCACCGAGCAGGCCATGACGATCACGGACACCCGGCTCTATGGGAAGGCGACCGCGCAGGCATGGGACCGGCTGCACCCACGGCGGGAGGAGTTCCTCTGCCGCTTCGAGCGCCGCCGGGTCGCCTTGGGCAACTGCGGCCGAGCCTACGGGACCGGTTGCGTCCATGAACACAGCTGCCTTCGATGCAGTCTCCTGCGGCCTGGCCCCGCCCAGCGCGACCGCATCGTGCAGATCCGCGACAACCTGCTCGACCGCATCTCTGAAGCCGAACGCGAGGGCTGGCACGGCGAGGTCGAGTGCCTCAAGGACAGCCTCGCCGGCGCCGAGCGAAAGCTCGCCCAGCTCGACGAGCGGGCCCGCCGGACCACCACCGTCAACCTCGGTATCCCCGCCTTCCGCGACATCGCCAGACGCACCGATACCGCCACCCGTGACCGCTCATGACCTTCCACAATGGACAGCTTCCTGACGAAGAGGTCCGAGCAGATCCGCCGTTGAAGGCCAGGGCCACGTGCAATGCTGACGGGTATGGATATCTGGCTACCTGCCGTCTTCGGTCTTGTCGGAACACTTCTCGGGGCCTTCGTTTCAGGAGCCGCTGCCTACTTTGTTCAGAGGCATCAGGCGCAGGCCGCACTAGACCTGCGCCGCACCGAGACCGAAGCGACAGCCATCGAACGCCTTGAGAAAGGCCTGTGGGAGATCCGTCAGTACGCGCAGAAAGCCCCTGACGCGAATGTCAAGCACTGGAGCGAGGACCAGCGCGCCAAGTGGGGCCGCCCGATCGACGAACTGACCGGCCCCTTGTCCATTGCCGCGCGCGGCATTCGGGACAGCGCCGTTCGTGCTCGGCTCGTGGACGTCTTGGCCATGGTCGATGACTGGAGCACCATGACCCGTCACGCCCACCCCGTCCGCTACATTCGCCCGCTCGTGGAGCACGCGTTGGACTGTCTGGGTGCGCTCCGACGAGGCGAGGGCGCTCCACCTCCTGATGAAGCCTTCGCCCAACTCAAGGAGCTACGTGAAGCGCAGTACGTTTCAAGCATCGCTTGAGGCTTCATTCACGACTGGTCACCTACTGCGGCAGTGGACCGCGCGGGACTCCCTCAACGAGAAAGTCGGGAGAACACATAGACCAGGGCGGACTGGAGGATGTGCAGGCACAGGACGAACATCTCCTGCTCGTCGCGCCGATTCGAGGCGATCTCCCCGCCCTTGCCGTAGCCGTCCTCAACGGCGGCCGGGTCGCCGGAACCGCGATGGCCGTCCGAGATCGACATGACGCCTGCAAAGGACTTCACCGAGCAACGGCGGACCCGCTTGGCGGCTGTGGCCTGTCAGGCGACGCGGTCGGCGAGGGCCTGGCGCAGCGCAGCAAGCCGCGCCACCCCCGTGGCTGGTATCCAAGCGGGTCCAGACTTGGCCGAGCACCCGCGGCAGGTGACGGACAACCACGTGCGCACACCGGGCAGATCAGGAACAGCGCACGGTCACATGCAACCGCGCCTGCGGTCCAGCTTCGTCACCACCGGGCATCAGACCGTCCCCTGCCGGGGACCAACCTCAACGCCCGGTGCTGGACCGCGGGGCCTACTCCGACACAGCCATCACAGCGTTGACCAAGTCCCCACCGTTGTCCCGCAGGGCCTTCACCGCCCTCCCCTGGAACAGCCGGTCTGAGCCATGACCAGATCGATGCCCTCGGGGTCGGGACCGGTCTCGTCGAGCAGGCCTTCTTCGTCGTACGCGTCATTGTCTTCCGGCACGGGATTCTTCCTTGCGAAGCGGGACAAATCCCTGGCACTCTTCGACGCCAACGGCCTGGCCCAGTAGCGGGGTTGAAGTACAGGAGCGCCTCCGGACGGCCCGCACCAGGCGGGCCGCACACCATGCCAGATGCCGTATCAGGCAACGTTCGCCCCGTTGTGAGGCCCTGCCTGTCGACGGATTCGGCCGCTGGTGATAATCGACCGATGGCCATCATCGAACGACCTATGCCGCCCCTGAACGCCGACGAGCGCATCACGCTCGAAAGCTGGCTCGACTTTCATCGCACCACCCTCGCCATGAAGTGCGAGGGCCTGGACGATGAGAAGTCCGCCGTCGCATCCGTGCCGCCATCCGCCTTCACACTGACCGGCCTCGTCCAGCACATGGCGGAGGTGGAGCGGAACTGGTTCCGCCGAGTGTTCGCCGGAGAACAGGCCCCGCCCATCTACGACCCGCAGGCCAACCCCGATGGCCCCGACGGCGGCTTCGAGCTGGCCGAGGGAGCCACCCTGCGCGACGCTCTGGCCACCTGGCACGCGGAGATCGCCCGCGCCCGCGAGCACTGCGCCGACCGCGCTCTGACCGACACCGGCCGCTTCATGGAGCAGGACGTCAGCCTCCGCTGGATCTACGTCCACATGATCGAGGAGTACGCCCGCCACAACGGCCACGCCGACCTGCTCCGGGAGCGCATCGACGGCACCACCGGCGTATAGCGCATTCCGGATCAGGCAGTGTTGGCCCGGCCGACGACGGCGCGTAGGCGCCGGTCGTCGGCGTGGCGGTTTCGCCGGACGACGCAGCGGCGGATCGTTTCCAACGAAAAGAAGCGAAAGCAGCGGCCTCCGGGGCGAGCGGAGGCCGATCACGACGAGATACTGAAGTACCTGGGCCTGCCGGAGCGGGTCTCGATACAGCAGCCCCTCCGGGGAGGGGGAACCGGACTGGTGAACGACGGCCGGGGCGCCATGGGGTGCAATGCCGGAAAGTCCACTGGGGAATCTTCGCCGACAACGCCAGGTGCAACTTCTAGCAGTCCACCCCGCGCGGACCACGGAACCGGGCAGCACCGGCACACCCGGCCTGCGGTCCGCGCACAACCAGCCCCTCCGGCACGCCGGTAGGCGTACCCCGGCCGGCGACGGCATCCGAACCGGTCTGTTCGGCCGGCCTGCCCGATGCCCGGTACCGGGCCGCGGTCGATGCCATCAACAACCTCGCCACGGCCCTCCCCCAGCCCCCGGTCCCCCTGCCGCCGACCTCGGAGTCACTTCCGACGCAGTGTTCCACCGGGCGGTGCCCGCATGGGAGACCGAGGCCCTGTGGCAGGTCCACATCGCCCTGCAGCAGGCACAGGACGGGAAACCGGATGCCTCCGGGCTCGGCGGTCTGCTTCAGGAAGTGGGCGAGGACTGCCACCCGCCCCAGGCCGCCGCCGACATCGTCGGCCGGCTCAACCGCGTGCTCGCCGTGCTGCTGCTCGACATTCCCGCTGTCCGCACGCTCGCCACCGCCCTCGCTCTCAGCACGCCGCAGGACACCCATGTCCAGACCGCCTACGAACAGATCCACACAGCCTGGGCCACGGCCGGCATCCACTGACCGTCACTTGTGCCCCGCCGACCGTTCCCGACGCTGCCCCAAGGGGCGGGTGTCGGTGCTGGGCAGGTGTGACAGCCGGGCCGGGCCGCAGGTGGCCCCGCCGACAGGGGACGCGGCGGGGCCAAGGCCGAAAAACGGCGCACTGGTACGAGGCAGCGTGACGAATTCCGTCAGTCCGCAACGCCCGTCCACGACCGGTGGCCGGGAAGTCCTCGCCGGGCGGGCGGTGGCCGACGGGTCCGGAATACGAAGATCGCGGCCCGAATTGGTGCGCCTATCGGAATTGCACGCCGATTTCCCGTCTGATGCCGCCGAAACCGTCCGATCGGACCAGGCCTCTAAAGGGAATGGGAGCACTTGCCCGAATGGCATTGGGCAAGCCGGGGCCGTCGTGGGCGCCGGAGCAGCCGTGGGCGCCGGAGCAGCCGTAGGCGCCGGAGCAGCCGTAGGCGCTGGAGGCGTCCGCATGGCGGCGGTGCGCGCGGCCTTCCCCGGCCGGGGCGGCGGCGGTGAATGGCTGCCGGCGCTCAGTCGGTGTCGATGCCGGAGGTGGCGAAGACCTCCGCCGCATCCGGAACCGCCAGGACGCCGTCCTCCACGAAGGTGACCTCCCGCAGGTTGGGCAGCAGCGCAAGGTCGTCGAGCGAGCGGACGTCGAACAGGTCGTCCTCGCCGTCCCAGGCGGGGGCGCAGTGCCGGAAGACGTCCGCCCCGGCGTCGAAGCACAGCTCCTCAACGCGGGCGAGCAACTCGGCCGGGATCTCCAGGGCCTCGAAATGGGCCCGGGACTCCGGCAGCACCTCCGCGTGGAGGCCGTTCTCCAGGACGTAGGACGCGGGGTCGCCGATCCCCCGCCCGGCCAGCCGCGCGGGCAGGTCGTAGACCGGGAGGAGCGGCTCGGGGCCGTACATGAGCTCCTCGATGACGAGCAGCTTGAGGTTGAAGTCGCGGAACTGGCTCATGGGACATGAGTACCACGGAGGTACGACACGGGTCCTCCGCCCGGCCCCCGGCCGGGCCCGGCCCCGCTCAGGCCGCCGTGGCGGTCAGCCCGCGGAAGCGCATGCCGTGGCAGACGTGGAGAACGACAAGCTCAGCGCTCCGGTGAAGGCCGCGAACAGACAGACGGGCGACGGCCGTGTCAGGCGGGCGGGAGCATGAACTCGTACAGGGACCGCCGCACCTTGTCCAGGGACTCCTCGAGTTCCTCGGGGTCGTCGTGGCGTAAGGACCAGGTGACGCCCCGCAGTTCACGTCGGACTCCGGCGAGCCTGGTCTCTTGGTGCAAGACTTCGTAGTCACAGGAGTTCCGGGCCGCATAGGCACTCATCATCTCCTCGGCGAAGTCGCGGCCCAGGCACCGGACGCCGCACAGATCGACGGCCCGGGGGCCGATCCTCGCCTCGTCCCAGTCCAGGACGCCGGACAGCCTCCCGGAGGTGTGCAGGAGGTTGCCGGGCCAGACATCGCCGTGGATCGGCACGACCTCGGCACCGGCGAGCCACCACCGATAGGCTGTGGCCCACCGTTCGAACACCTGCCGCTCGCGACCGGCCAGCCGGTCCGCGGTGGCTGCGGCCGTCTCGGCATCGAGGGCGTCGATCGCCCGTCCGGCCCCGTCCGCCCCGAGGATGCCCAGCAGCGGTTCGTCGCCGCAGTTGTGCAGCACCGAGACGTAAGCGGTCAGGTCGCCGGTGAACGCTTCACGATCCGCGCGAGCGACGTCGTCGTCCACGACAACGCCTGGCAGCCTCCTGAGAAGCACGGCGCCGAAGGGCAGCCGCGGCCCGGCCGGAAGCATTCCGAGCACCTCGGGAACGGCCAGCGACAGGGGCGGCAGTCGCCGCAGGACCTCGGCGGTGTGCTTGCTTCCGTCCTTGGCCTCGGGAGTGCGCGGCACCCTGACGAGGACGTCGGTGCCGACCCGGAGCACGACGTTCGAGAAGCCCCAGCCGACGATCTCGACGGGATCCCCGCTCCACGGGAACGGCAGGTCCTGCAGGCTTGATGTGACGGCTTCGAGCATCGCGTCGGGGTCGAGGATCATGAGCAGTCCTTGGCTGTTCAATGGTCTCGGCGTAGGGGGCATCTTACGCACCGGAACCGATGGAGGTCGCAGTTCAGGATGTGTCGGGCCTGTGGGTCGGTCAGTTGATGGACTGGCGGCTTTCTACCGGGCAGCGCATGAGCCTACGAGGGGACTGCGGCGGATATGTGCGCGGCCCGGATCGGGGAGTCCATGTCCGTATTCAAGCCGCCCCGACTTTGCGCCCCCGATCCGGGTCGCCGTTGCCGAGAATGAATCCCGCTCGTGCCGGGCCCGATGCCGGTAGAGTCCGCGGGTGATCATTCCCCCTGTCCACCCCCGACCGGCCCTCCGGGCAACTACGAGCCATCCGGGCCGCTGACATGGCGCCCTTTGTGTACCGCATCACTCCGTACGACCCTGCTGACGTCGATGCGGCGGCCGGAGGAGACAGCACCTTCATCGCGTATGACTCGAGGGAACGCGTCGCTGCTGCCTGTGTGGCGGCCGTGGCCGGGTTCGCGCTCGATGCCGCCGTCGAGCAGGTGACGATCGACAATCCCATGGCCGAGGGGTTCTTCTCCTTCTCCGTCCTCGCGGGAAGAGGGGGACATGGACTGAGCGGGCTCTTCCCCTATGACAGCGACGGGTTCCACGACGGCGCGCGCGTCCCGCTCGCCACAGGTCTCGGGTTGCTGCGGGCGATGGTGCTGCGCGAGGGCGCCTGGTGCCGGCTGCAGGCGGACAATGGATTCTTCGTCCATGTCGGCGACCGGGACGACATATACATCGGCGGCGGCCGGGACCAAGAGAACGCCGTGTCCCGCACCCGCATTCTTGGGCTGTTCACGGACCGGGTCGCAAGCTCACCCTACGACCCGGCCCTCGACGAGACCGATGCCTCGCGGGCCGCCGACGAGGATTTCTGGTCTGAGGTCGGCGCACTGGTCGCGGACCACGGCGGGGTCCTGCTGGAGGAGCGTCCGGCCGGCAACGCCTACCGCTGGCACCGCCTGACGACCGCTCACGAGGTCGAGGCTGTGCATGAGCGTCTGACCCCACGGGCGCGGCTGGCGGTATGGCCTGACCTCACCGACGACGTCGAGGTGATCCGCGCCGCCGTCGTGCACGGGGAACGCCTTCAACTGCTCGTACGGCAGTATCCGGGCGGGGGGTTCCACAGGGCGTGTGTCGCCGAACCGGGCATGGGACGTGCAGACGTGCCGAATCCCCAGATCACGGTGGGCCCGGGCCACCGCGTTGCGTTGGTTCCGCTGGAACGAGCTGATCGCCATCCCCTACTCGCGGCAGTGCTGCCCGACGGGGATGGTGTCCTCCGGGCACGCTGGCGCACCAATCGCAGCCGGGCCGAGGAGCGGCGGACGTTCCTTGGCTCGCTGCGAGTGGGCGAGGCTGTCACCGGTGTTGTCGCGACGAGTCTCAATGACATCGGGGTGTACGTGCACCTCGATGACGATCTGGGCCGTTTCCTCGGCTTCCTCCGTGTTCCCGAGATGTCCTGGACCCGTTTCGACTCGGTGGACGACATTGCCCCGATCGGTCGGGAAGTCCGCGCCGAGATCATCGGCATCGACTTCGCACGGGAGCAGGTGAGCCTGTCCATGAAGGCGCTGCAGCCCGATCCCTGGCAGCACTATGCCGATACCCACAAGGGCGGGGACACGGTCTCGGGGACGGTGACCAAGCTGGTGCCGTTCGGCGCGTTTGTCCAGGTGGAAGAAGGCGTCGAGGGCCTCGTCCACCTTGCCGAGTTGGCCGATCACAACGTCGAGTACCCGCAGGAGGTGCTCGCGGTCGGCGACCAGGTCCGTGTGGCCATCCTTGACGTGGACCGCCGGCGTCGCCGCATCAGCCTTGCGCTCAAACGCGCCCAATCGGAATGAGGGCAGCGGTGCTGCATGAGCCCTCAACGGACACGCCCAGGTGTGGTGCTGGGTGATGTTGCGCTGAGCCGCCAGGTCCGCTTCGCAACGTCGCACCGCGGCCAGGGCCAGTCCTTCGGGCAGGCGGTCGTTCAGGACGAAGGAGGGCATGGCCTCATTGGCCGGCGTTGGTGAGGAGCTCGCGAGGTCGCGATCTCACCTTCCACCCCTCCTGCTCGGCAGGTTCCCGTCGGCCAAGAAGGTCCTGCTCGATCTCTTCAAGTCGAATGATCATTTCGGGGTTCACCTGCAGTACAGGGCATCGGATGCATGCTTCTCTGAACGAGGCGTGCTTCCTTCGCGCCGTGACCGCGTACCGTCACGTCCATGAGTACAGAGTTGGTTGTCGCCTCGATCTCGGGGGCTGTGGCTCTGGTGAGCGTGGTCATTAGCGCCCGTGCCAGTCGGCGGCAGGCACTCCTGGCTGCGGAGTTGGAGCGCCAGACTGCGGCGCTCGCCCGGAATGTGGCCCGCCAAGACGTCATGAGTCGTGTCCGCGACCCGCTCCTGTGGGCTGCCCACGATCTCCAGTCGCGAATCTACAACATTACTCGAAGCCAGTTTGGGTTCCTCACACTCTATTACAAGGAAGGCACCCCACAAGAAAGGGAGTACGCACGCGGCAACACGTTGTACGTGATCGCGGAGTATTTCTGCTGGGTGGAGATTATTAGGCGACGGGTTCAGTTTTTGGACTTGGGTAATCGAGAGGACAATCGGAGGGTGGTGGACCTCCTCCACGAGGTCTCCAATCGATTCAGCTCGGACCGGAACCAAGGAACGGGTTTTCGCCTCTTTCGGGGCGAACAGAGGGCCATCGGCGAGTTGATGATCAGTGATGATGGGGATGGGCAGGGATGCATCGGCTATGCAGAATTTTGCCGACGCCTTGCCACGGATCAGGATTTCTGTGCGTGGTTTGCGTCTCTGGACGAGTCCATCCAAGTATTGGGATACGAGTTCTACGTCGAGCAACGGTTGATCGAGATCCAGCACACGCTCATCAAACTGATCAAGTTCCTTGACGAGGGTGGCGAGAGATTCCCTTTCGCTCGTGAGCTGCCCCAGCAGCGCACTGATAGACCTCGATGGCTCAGCCATCTTCAAGCGGACGTGGCTGAGCCTGGGACCGGATGAGGCCTCACCGACACGAGCCGCGAGAACGGGCTCCAGGCGTGCGGACACCCGGGCCGGCCCGCCCTCGTCCCCCGCCGCCAGAACCAGACGGAGTGGTCTGAGCCGGGGGCCGGTGAACCCCAGCAACAGGGCGTCCACGGTGTCCGTATGCCACTGGTGGAGTGTCGGTATTCGAGACTTGCAGTATTCGCCCGCAGGGCGGCTGGGACATCGCCAAGCCGGCTCCCGCGAGGCGGCCCCGCTTGCAACAGGACCGGGACAGACGCCTCGGCCGAGGCTCCATGACGCTGACGCTCGAACAGGCGAGGGCCTCGACGGGGCGCCGGGTTCCGTACGGTGAGGGCGCGTGGTGCCGTTCCTCGTACGAGGCAGCTGCCCACGTGCCGCAGGCACGACCAGCCAGGGGTGACAGTCGGCATGTCCCAACCGGACCATGGCCCCCGCGCGGTTCCGCACCTGGCCGGCGCCCCGGGGTGGCCGGCCGATCCACCGCCGGTCCGCCAGCTGGGATCCGGCGATCCGGTCACCGCGGGCCCGTACCGGCTGGAGGGCCTGCTCGGTGCGGGCGGCATGGGCCGGGTCTACCTGGCGCGTACCAAGGCCGACAGCACGGTCGCGGTCAAGGTCGTGCACCGCGAGTACGCGGCCGACGCGTCGTTCCCTAAGCGGCTTGAGCAGGAGGTGTCCGCGGCTCGGCGGGTGCAGGGCCTCTACAGTGCCGGTCGTCGACGCTGATCTGGGCGCCGCCGAACTGTGGCTGGCCACGGCGTACGTCCCCGGGCCGGCTCTGCGCGACGCGGTGGCCGCGCGGAGGCCGCTGGCGGTGGAGGGGGTGCTGGCACTGACGGCGCAGGTGGCCGAGGCACTCCAGTCCATCCACGCGGCCGGGGTGATCCACCGCGATCTGAAGCCCTCCGACATCCTCCTCAGTGCCGACGGCCCCAAGGCCATCGACTTCGGGATCGCCCGGACCGCGGACGTCACGTCGGTGACGAGTACGGGCATGCAGCCGGGACGCCCGGCTGCATGGCTCCCGAGTACATCAGGGGTGAGAGCCTCACCGAGGCCGTCGACGTCTTCGCGCTCGGCGCCATCGCCGCGTTCGCCGCCACGGCACGGCCGGCGTTCGGCGGCACGGGGCACAGCGTGCTGTACCGCATCCTGGATGCAGACCCCGGACCTCGACGGCTGCCCCGAACCGGTGCGGACCATAGCCGCCCGCTGTCTGGAGAAGGACCAGCGGAACCGGCCGGTCTGACCGAGGTC
Organism: Streptomyces sp. NPDC127117; assembly: GCF_042677325.1. Lineage (NCBI taxonomy): Bacteria > Bacillati > Actinomycetota > Actinomycetes > Kitasatosporales > Streptomycetaceae > Streptomyces > Streptomyces sp. NPDC127117. The sequence goes on along the minus strand of NZ_JBHXTM010000023.1, from coordinate 102,677 downwards.
ATCCGGCTGTGCCGTACCACCGACACCGGTTCCCCGGCACCTGCCGTGCCCTCGCAGCGGACCGTCCTTGACCCCGCAGCCGCGTTCCACGATGCCGCGACCGCGCCCGCCGCGCCGCAGGGTCAGAGCCCGGTGCCGGGCACGGTGACCGTACCCGAGCCCGCGCAGCCCGTTCCCCTCACGGACACGCCGCCGATGTCCGTTCCCGCACTGGTGGGCGGGGTCGGGGTGCTGGCCAGGATCGCCGTACTGGTCGCCGTACTGCTGCCCGGCAACTCCTCCGGCAACGGCACACCCACCGAGATGGCACCGACGGCAACGCTCGGCGGCTACCCGCGGGGCAAGGCACCGGAGGGTGTGGCGTTCAGCCCCGACTGCGAGACCCTCGCAACGGGCAGCAAGGACGGCAGGGTGCGGCTGTGGGATGTGGTCCGCCGCAAGATCCGCGCGCCCCTGGCCCTGCGTCCCGCGCCCGGCAACACCACGGTGTCGGTGACCGAGGTCGCCTTCAGTCCGGACGGGCGTCTGCTCGCCACCAGAACGGACAGCAGTGTCGTGGCGCTGTGGGACGTGGCCCAGCGGCGGCAGCTCGCCTCCATCACCACGACCGACGACGATTCGGATTCCCTCGACAGCGTGGCGTTCAGTCCCGACGGCACGCTCGTCGCGACGGCGAGCCAGGATGAGCGACACGTGGTCCATCCGGACACTGGCGAGTCCAGGCCGGGTAGTCCTGGCCACAGGCCGGGGTGGCAGGATCTTGCCGACAGTTCTGCACGAGGAGGCAACGTGGACGACCACTCGAAGCATGACCGCTCCGGCTGGGAGGCGGTCGTGCTCGCGGCTCGGGAGCGTGCCCGCTCGCGACAGGCACTCATGATCGAGCGCTACGGCCTGTCCGGAGACGTGCAATACAACTGGTCGATGGACGACGCGCAGATCACGTGGTCGCGCGACGGCAAGGCTTTCCTCACAGGCCGACTCACAGTGATCGGCAGTGTCAGCGTTGCCCAGCAGACCTGGCTGTGGTCCTGGGCGAACGAGTCACTCCCGCACGCCGCCCTGGGCGACATGGAGAGGGTGCGGCAGTTCGGCGAGAAGAACGACTACCCCGTCCTTCCTTGGCCAGGCTTCAAGTACGACCCCGAACTCGTCGCTGAGGCTCGGATGGTCGCGGCCTCCGTGCTAGACGCCGAGGGGCTGTGGGCGGAGTCGATGGACGACGTGCAACTCCACTTCATGATCCATGACCTGGCGCTCGCCAGCGAGTGCCAGTGACGGTCGCACGGTTTCCCAGGCTGTTGGTGCTGGCCGCCGGACGTTGAACGCAAGCCAATCGTGACCCGCACGGACCGGCGCTGCCGTCCTAGTTGTCGTACTCGGAGTCCTCATAACCGGCTGACCGTGGTGCGAGCGGCGCCGCTGTCGGAGCAGCTGGGCGAGCCGGAGCCGTCGGGAGCGTCGGAGCAGCCGTAGGCGCTGGAGGCGCCCGCGTGACGGCGGTGCGCGGCCTTCCCCGGCGGGCGACGAACGGGTACCGGGGCTCAGTCGGTGTCGATGCCGGATGCGGCGAAGTGCCCACCATCACCCGCAACAACGCCATCGTCCACCAGGGCCGCCACGCCCTGGCCCGCCCCGACACCGAGCTCGGTGGTCGGATGTCGAGGTCGACTCACTGGATGTGACGCAGGTCTTGGCGTCCTGGAGGGCATCGAGCGAGCCGTCTTTGACACGGGGATGCCCCTGACGCGATAGCTGGTGCGCGCGTCACCCAGAGCCCACTGGCCGGCGGACCGGCACCGTTGTCACGGATTCAGTTATCCAACAGTGGTAGACCGGGCAGCACCTTCTCGATGGTGATGGGGAAGTCGCGCACGCGCACGCCGGTGGCGTTGAACACCGCGTTCGCGACCGACGCACCGGCCCCGCAAATGCCCAGCTCGCCGACGCCCTTCGCGCCCAGGACGTTGGCCTTGTCGTCGTACCCGTCAAGGACGACCGCGTCGACGTCGGGGACGTCCGCGTGGACCGGCACCAGGTATTGCGCGAAGTCCCGGTTGACGAAGGCGCCGGACCGCAGGTCGACTACAGCCTCTTCTTCGAGGGCCGCGCCGGCTCCCCAGATCATCCCGCCGATCAGCTGCGAGCGAGCTGTCTTCGCGTTGAGCACGCGGCCCACCGAGAACACGCCGAGCATCCGCCGCAGACGGATCTCGGCGGTGTCCGCGTCGACCCCCACTTCAGCGAAATGGGCCCCGTAGGTGTTGATCGAGTAGTCCGTGTAGTTCGGATCATCGCCCATGAAGCGGGTACCGCCCTCCGCCTCGAAGCCTTCCGGATGGTTGCGTGCGACGATCTCGCTCAGCGCCTCGGATGCTCTGCCGACAACCACGTTGCCATCCGAGAACACGGCGTCTGCCGGGTCCAGGCCATGCAGCGGAGAGCGCGTGTCGCCGCGCGCCACGGCCAGGAGCTTCTCGCGCAGGGCCATACACGCACCATGCACCGCATTGCTCGAGCTGGCGGCGCCCCACGAGCCGCCGGACCCCCAGCTGGCAGGAAACTCGGAACGCCCGAGCTCGATCCGCACCCGACCGGGCGGCAGTCCGAGCCCGTCGGACGCGACCTGAGTCAGGACGGTGTACGTGCCCGTGCCGAGATCGGTCATGTCCGTCTGGACGACGGCGCTGCCGTCAGCCTCCAACCTCACCCGCGCTGCTGCCGGCCCTTGGAAGTGCCCACGGATGGCGGCCGACATGCCGTAGCCGACCAACCACCGCCCATCGCGCACACTCGCCGGGGTGGCGGGGCGGTGCTGCCAGCCGAACCGGCGCGCGCCTTCGCGCAGGCACTCGACCAGGTGCCGGTCGCTGTACGGCACGTCTCGCTCGGGATCGACGGTGGGCTCGTTGAGGATCCGCAGCTCGACCGGGTCCATTCCCAGCGCATGGGCCAGCTCGTCCATCGCCGACTCGACCGCCAGCATGCCCGGCGCTTCGCCCGGCGCGCGTACGTCCGTCCCAGGCGGCAGATCGAGCGGCGCAAGCCGGTGGCTGGTCAACCGGTGGGGTGCGGCGTAGAGACTCCGGGTCGTGGCGGCGGTCTGCTCGGCGTACTCCAGGTCGGGGTTGGTGTGCATGGTGACGTCATGGGCGATCGCGGTCAGCCGTCCGTCCTGCTCCGCGCCCAGTCGAACCCGCTGGCTGGATGTGGGGCGGTTGCCGACAAGCTGGAACATCTGCTGCCTGGTCATCGCGACCTTGACCGGTTGGCGCAATTGGCGAGCGGCGAGCGCCGCCAGGACGGTCTCGGAATGGATGCCCAGCTTGGAGCCGAATCCCCCGCCGACGAAGGGGGTGACGATGTGGACCAGCTCCGGGTCGATCCGAAGCGTGCTGGCGACCGAGGCCCGCGCCGCGTCGACGATCTGGCAGCTGACGTAGACGACCAGGTCCTCGTCGCGCGGTTCCACCAGACACGCGTGCGGTTCCATCGGCATCGAGAACTCGTACGGCGTCGTGTACTGCTGGTCGACCTTCACCACCGCGCTGTCGAACCCGGCATCGAATTCGCCGACCGCAGTGTCGGTGGGAATGCCGGCGTTGACCACTTTCGGGATGTACACCTCGTCTTCCTGCTCGGCAAAGTTGAAACGTCCGCGCACGCCGGTGTACCTGACTTCGACCAGATCGGCCGCCGCTCGGGCCTGTTCGAAGGCCGCGGCGACGACGAGTGCCACCGGCTCGCCGTAATAGTGGATGTCGGGGCCGGTCAGCACCGGCTGGGCGCGCCAGTATTCGGACGGAACGGACTCATCACGGACACCCTGGGCGGGGGCATTGTGATAGGTCATCACCATCTTTACGCCAGGTGCGCGTTCGGCGCTCTCGGTGTCGATCCGGGTGATGCGGCCTTTGCCGATCGTCGCGCCCACGATGAACCCGTAGAGAGGTTGGCCGGCCCCCCACTGCTCGTAGGCGTATGTGGCCCGGCCGGAGACCTTCAACGGACCGTCGACGCGGTTCAGAGCTTGTCCGATCATCTCGTCTCCTCAGCTCGCCCGAGCCGCTTGCGCCAACGTGCGGCACAGCGTGCGCCTGGCCAGCTCGATCTTGAAGTCGTTGTACCCCTGCCCCACGGCGTCGCGCATCGCGGCCTCGGCGGCGGCGCGATAGGTGACCATCGTGGCGGGACGGCCGGTCAACGCGGCCTCGGCCTCGACGGACCGCCAGGGCCTGTGCGCGACACCGCCGAAAGCCACCCGTGCCTCACTGATCGCTCCCTGATCGGTCGAGACGACAGCCGCCACGGAGACCAGCGCGAACTCGTACGACGCCCGGTCCCGCACCTTGCGGTAGATCTGCCGGCCCGACGGGGGCGGGGGCAGCAGCACGCTCGTGATCATCTCGCGAGGACGCAGGACGGTCTCGATGTGTGGCGTATCGCCCGGCAGCCTGTAGAAGTCTGCGATGGCGACGCGGCGGGCCGACCCGTCGGCATCGAGCAGCTCGATCTCCGCCTCCAGCACGGTCATCGCGACGGCCATGTCCGAAGGGTGGGTGGCGATGCAGGAGTCGCTGACGCCGAGGACGGCGTGAATCCTGTTGAACCCGCCGATCGCCGAGCATCCCGAACCGGGATCCCGTTTGTTGCAGCCCGCAGCTGTGTCGTAGAAGTAGGGGCAGCGAGTGCGCTGCAACAGATTTCCCCCGGTGGACGCCTTGTTGCGTAGCTGGCCCGAGGCTCCGGCCACCAGTGCCTCCGACAGCACCGAGTAGCGGGTACGCACTCGGGCATCGGCGGCCACATCGGAATTCGCCGCCTGGGCCCCGATACGCAGTCCGCCGTCCGGGAGCTCCTCGATGTCCCGCAACGGAAGCCGACTGATGTCGACCAGATGGCTGGGCCTCTCGATGCCGAGCTTCATCAGGTCGAGCAGGTTGGTGCCGCCGCTGATGAACTTCGCGCCGGTTCTGGACACCGCAGCGACGGCGGCCTGCGCGTCGATCGCCCGCTCGTACGTGAAGGACCTCATTCCGGGCCTCCCACCGCGATGCCACGGATGGCCGCGACGATGTTCGGATAGGCGGCGCACCGACAGATGTTGCCGCTCATCCGCTCGCGGATCTCCTCATCGGTCAACGCGATCCGCGGCGAGGTCACGTCAGCGGTGGCGTGGCTGGGCCAGCCCGCCTCCACCTCGGCGAGCATGCCGACAGCCGAACAGATCTGGCCGGGAGTGCAGTAGCCGCATTGGAAGCCGTCACGCTCGACGAAGGCACGTTGCATGGGGTGCAGACCACCGGGATCGCCCAGGCCTTCGATCGTCACGATCTCGTCTTCCTCATGCATCACGGCGAGAGTCAAACAAGAGTTGACTCGTCGGCCGTTGATCAGCACCGTGCAGGCGCCGCACTGCCCGTGATCACACCCCTTCTTGGTCCCGCTCAGGCGCAGGTGCTCGCGCAGCGCATCGAGCAGCGAGGTCCGTGGATCCACCTCAAGCCGTCGCACCTGATCGTTGACGTTCAACTCGATCGCCGAGAGTTGGGCCATCTCGCCCTGGCTCCGCCCCGCGGTGCCCGAATCCGAATCACTCATCACAGCCCGCCTTCCTCGCCGGGTGCGGGTCTCACCCTGGATATGTGTCGCCGCTGTGGGGCGCGAAGCATGGCCCAGCCGGGGCCATGCCCGCCCATCATCCAGCCGATGGACGGGCCAGGACGGACGACACCGTCGCGGGTTCACTCGGACGGTGCTGTACCTCAGGCCCGGAAGGGGCATGTGAGCGGGAGGACGCGTCCGGTCAGCCGCCCGGTGAGCTGGGCATCGGTAAGGGCGGCTGCGGTGAGCCGGCCCGCCACGGTCAGCTGGCCGACCAGGTGCTGCAGCTCGCCGGGACCTGCGAGAGCGTGGAGGGCAATGCCCTTGCCGCCGTGACCGAGACGTCCTGACGCGTCGGTATGGGTGGCCGGCGTCAGGGCGAGCAGCCGGGTGCCCGCGGTGGCCCTGGCTTTGCGGAACTTCTTGTCCGGGACGACTTTCCGGGCCCAGCCGGAGAGCTTGGGCCGCATCTTCTTGCCGAACGTGAACGGGCCCGTCCCGTGTGGTGTGTTGCTGCGGCCCATATGGACCGTTCTCGGCTTTACGGGTGTTGCAGGCGGGACGGGCTCGGCGCTCAACGGCGATGAACGCTCCGAGCAGCACGATGCCCATGGTGAGCGGGACGAGCACGGTGGCCGATGTCCAGGGGTGATCGGCGCTGACGATCAGGCCGTGGCTGCCGGCGGAGATGCCCAGGGTAGCGAACACGGCCCCTGCGGGGTCGAGACCGGGGCGGGGCAGGGACGTCCCTGCGGAACGGTACGGCAGCAGCCGCCGCGCGCCGGCCAGGGCAAGAACAGCGACGACGACGGGGACGGCGAACATCCACCGCCGCGACACCCAGGTGGTGATCGCGCCGGAGGTGACGGTACCGATCGCCGCACCGAGCACGGACACGCCTCCCCATGTGGCCATCGCCCTGCCGAACGCGGCCGGCTCGGGGTACAGGGCACGCAGCGTGGCGATGGCTGCCGGGGCGGCCATCGCCGCGCCGACGCCCCGTGTGAAGCGCACCGCCACCAGGGCTGGTTCGGCAGCACCGGCGACGGCCCTGTCGAGATCCTCGCCCCTTCGGCCGCCAAGGCAAACGCGTACATGTACGCGCCAAATCCCGGCCCCCTGGACAGACCCGGACCCGACCGCTGACCGCCGCCCGCTCCCACTATCTTCCCGGCCTTGGGCTGAAGAGGCGTCGTTGATCACCAACTGTGGGGTGGTCGAGGCGGTTTTGTGTTGCCTGGGGCATGGCTGGCTCCGTTCACTTCAAGGGGGTTCTGGCACACATTCCGTGAGAGTGGTGGACGAGTCTCTTGTGATCGGCAGACTGGAGCGATGCGGATAGAGAGCGTCGTCAGGATTCAGGCAGTCCGGCTCGCCGTGTCGGTTGGTGCAGTCGTCGTCGCTCCGGTTCTGCTTGTGGCTGGGGCTCCGTTGCGTCACCGCATGTTGCGTAGCTACCACCGCGAGGACGGTCCGGGCCTCGTGAGCAAGAAGGACGGTTGGGTGAGCCCGGGGTACTTCGTAGTCACCAACATGGTTGTTCGGGCCCTCTGCTGGCCGTCCGAGTACGTACTCCAACGTTGTTTTCCTGCCTGAGCAGGCCATCACCGGGCAGCGGTGAGAAGTACCCGTCTACGCAGGAGCGGAAGCTTGGCGCGGCCGAACATCTGGCGTCTGACCATTTTGATGTGGTTGACACGGCCTTCGACGGGACCGGAGTTCCAGTGACTTGTCAGGCCCTGGACGACAGCGTCCCAGTCCTTCTCCAGGCCGGCGGCAAAGGAATGGACGCCGGGAAGCTCCTCAGCTCGCGCTCTGACGGCCCAGGCCTTCAAATGCCGGCCAGTGCGGGTGGAGAGAATCTCAGCGAAGCTGCGGACGAGACGGTGGGCCGCCGCGAGTTCCGGGCAACGGGTGAGGACTTCGGCCAGCCGTTGCCCTTCGCTCTCCGAGAGGCGGTCGGGGTGACGCATGATCCACCCGGTGACTTGTCGTAATCCCGGTGGCGCGGGCCCGATGACACGGATACGGCGTCGGCGTCGTGGCCGCAGGTAGTTGCTGATGGTCTGGTAGTTGCCTCGGTAGCCGGGCTCTTTGAGCTCGGCGTGAAGGTGAACGGCATTGGTGTGGCCCTCGGCCCAGCGTTTGTCCAGGTACGGCTTGCAAGGGTCCAGCTGGCTGGGCCGTGGTTGCCGTCGGCCCCCGAGCAACTCCTCAGGGATTGCCGCGCGGGCGGATCGACGGACCGTGTTCCCACCTATGTGTAACTCGCGGGCGATCTCCCGGATGCCCCTGGGAGGCTCCCGTCCCCAGGAGCGCGCGCCATCGTCCGGGGAGACAGGGCGGGGGTGCGTACGCAGGGCATGGCTAGGTAGCCGTCACCGACGCGAGGCAGCGCTCCACGATGGGAAGTTCGGTTCGGCGAGGGCCGATCGGCCTCTCGGGGAACCAGCGAGACCGGAGATTCATACATGGCAGCCAACGGCGTTACCTACACCGGCCTGGACGCACTGCTCGTGCCCGAGAGGTCGGTCCTCCTGCTGATCGACCACCAGGGCGCACAGTTCGCCGGGATGCACAGCATGGACCCCAACCTCGTGGTCAACAACGTGACCGCGCTGGCCAAGGGCGCCAAGCTGTTCGAGGTACCGACGATCCTCAGCACCGTGGTCGAGGACCGGGGCGGGCGGATCATCAGGCAGATCCAGGATGTTTTTCCGGACCAGAAGCCGATCGACCGCACCACGATCAATACCTGGGAGGACCAGCGGGTCGTCGATGCCGTCGCCTCCACCGGCCGCAAGGACCTCGTCATAGCCGGCCTGTGGACGGACATCTGCCTCGCCTTCCCGGCGATCCACGCGCTGGCCGACGGCTACCGGGTCTACGCGGTGACGGACGCGTCCGGCGCGACGACGGCCGAGGCGCACGAGCGCGGGGTCCAGCGCATGGTCCAGGCGGGTGTCATCCCGATGACCGCCGGCACCGTCATCTCGGAATGGCAGCGCGACTGGGCGCGCGAGGCGACCGTCCCCGGCATCAGCCAGATCATGTTCGACCACGGTGGAAGCTTCGGCACCAGCCTGGCCTGGGAGCTTCAGCTCCTCGGCCAGGGCTGACGAGCCCGGGCCCCGCCCTCAGGTCGTCAGTGGCAGGTCCCGTAGTTGGCGACGAGAGGTGACACCGAGTTTGCGGAAGATGTTCCGCAGGTGGGCGTCGATGGTGCGTGGGCTCAGGAAGAGCTGCGTGCCCACCTCCTTGGACGTCGCGCCCGTGGCGACCAGTCGGGCGATCCGGAACTCCTGCGCGGTGAGGCGGGTGGGCACCTCGCCGACCCGCTTCCGCGCGCGGGCGCCGGTCGCGGCGAGCTCTCGGGCGGCCCGCGCGGCGAACGCCGCAGCCCCGAGCGCGGACAGCTGCTCGTATGCCGTCTGCAGCTCCACCCGCGCCTCGGTGCGCCTGCCCTCACGACGCAACCACTCCCCGTACAGCAGCCGGGCACGTGCCACGTGCGGGGCGCCCTCGCTGCCCGTGAGCCGCTCGATCGCCTCCCGGTACAGCTTCTCGGCCGCCGGCCCCTCGGTGAGCAGAGCGCGCGAGCGCAACTCCGTGCCGAGTGCCCACTCGGATCCGCTGGCGGCGGTGCGCTCGGACAGGCGCCTCATCACGGGCTCCGCGAGATCGGAACGTCCCGCGTGGGTCGCCGCCTCGATGAACTCCACGGGTACCCAGGAGTAGAAGCTGATCTCGTCGAGGTCGCCTGCGCTGAGGCAGGTCGCGAGGGCGTCGTCGTACCGGCCCAGACCGTTGAGCAGTACAGTCCGGGCGTACTCCGTGGCGCTGAGGAGCCGCCCCTCACCGCGCGCCGCCGCATCGTGGGTGGCGATGTCGGCGAGCCGGGTGGTGCGTTCCTGGTCGCCGCGCCACGCGGCGACGGTGACGTCGACGTGGAGCATGGCCGGGGTGCCCACTTCGGCCGCGATCGCGTGCGCTTCGTCGACCAGCGCGGCGGCATCGGCGAACTCGCCGGCGTGGACGTGGGCGAGGGCCCGGTAGCTGAGGGCCACGGGGAGTTCGGCGAGCATGCCCGCGCCGCGCACCAGCTCAAGCTGACGGGCGGCCAGCTCCCGCCAGGCCGCGTCGTCCCACAGGTCCATCGCGGGACCGCAGGCCGCCCATAGCTGGCCCACGTCACAGGCGTCGCGTCCCGCACCGCCCCGGTAGATGTCCACGGCCCGCCGCAGTTCCGGCACGGCCGCCGCGTATCCGTGCCTGACCTGGGCGGTCAATCCGTCGAGCAGCACGTCGAGCGGGCGTGGCCCCAACGGGGTGGGGCTCAGAGCACGGACGGTCTCGGCGGTCTCGCGCATGCGGTCGACGGGGGTGAACCGGCCGACGAACACCGCCGCGGCGAAGGCTTCGAGGAACGTCTCGCGGGCCGTGCAGGTGTCGAGCGGCGCCATCAGCCGGGCCGCTCCGAGCAGCTTCTCGACAGCTGCGTCGTCCCGGTTCCTGTCGAACGCCATCCGAGCGCGCAGTGTGGCCACTGTGGCCCTCTGGCGGTCGTCGAGCGGTCCGGCTTCCGCCATGGACAGCAGGGACAGCGCCGCTTCGGCATCGCCGCTGTCACGCTTGGCGCGCGCGGCGGCGACAGCTCGTACGCCGCGACGAGCGAGATCCGGCGTCAGATTCGCCGCCTTCTCCAGGAATGCCGCCGCCGCGGCGACGCCACCGCGGGCCCGGGCCCGTTCCGCCGAACGCTCCAGCGCCGCGGCGACGTCCTCGTCCGGCTTGCACGCGGCCTGCGCGGAGTGCCACGCCTTGCGGTCTGGCTCTGTGTCCGAGACGACCTCGGCGAGGGCGCGGTGGACCGCGCGGCGGTCATCGAGGCCGGCGGACCGGTAGACGGTCGACCGCACCAGCGGATGGCGGAACCGCGACCGTCCGCCGATAGCCAGCAGCCCGGACTCCTCGGCGAGCGTCACTGCCTCGGCGGGGATGCCGAGTCGCTCCGCCGCCGCGCTCAGGAGGATCGGACAGCCGGTCGGCTCGGCCGCCGCGATCAGCAGCAGGGTTCGTACCTCGGCGGGGAGTTCGGCCAGTCTGGCCCGGTAGCTCGCTGCTACCTTTCCCGACGCGGGGGAGGCAGCCGGCTGCGCGAACCCGCCCGCGAGGTCCGCGCCGTGGGGAAGTTCGAGGAGGGCCAGTGGATTGCCGCGTGCCTCGGCCAGGATGCGGTCGTGCACGGCAGCGTCGAGAGGCACGTGGATCTGCGAGGCGAGAAGACGGCGGGCGTCGTCGTCCGCCAGGCCGCGCAGCCTCACCTCGGGGAGGCAGGCCAGTTCGGGGAGGCCCGCTGGTTCGTGGCGTTCGCTCGCATCACGCTCGGCGAAGATCAGCGCCAGGGGTTCGGCCTGGAGCCGGCGCGCGACGAAGGCCAGTGCCTGGGCCGACGCCTGGTCGAGCCAGTGCGCGTCGTCGACGACGCAGAGGACGGGCTGCTCGGCCGCGGCCTCGGAGAGGAGGTTGAGCACCGCCAGGCCCACGTGGAAGCGGTTGGGCGTCCCGTCCCCGGTGCGTCCGAACGCCGCGTCGAGAGCCTCGCGTTGGGGTACTGGTAAGCATTCCTGCCAGCGCAGGACCGGCCCGCAGAGCTGGTGGAGGGCGGCGAAGACGAGTTCCGATTCGAATTCGGCGCCCACGGCACGCAGCACCTTCAGGCCCGGTGCCGCCAAGGCATGTTCGATCAGTGCGGTCTTGCCGATGCCCGGTTCTCCCCGCACGACCAGCGCTCCGCCGTGCCGGGACCGGATGCCGTCGATCAGCCGGTCCACGGTGTCCCGCTCGCTCCGTCGGCCGAGGAGTGCGTGCCGTACCCCTCCCGGACCCGATCCCCGCATCAGAGGACCCGTCCCGCGCACGCGCCGATGGCGGCCGGTGGTGTGGCAGGGGATGCGACCGGCAATGACATGCAGGTGCTCTCGACCCGGACGTCGAATCTTGCGGGTGTGATGCTGGGCCGGCCGTCTAGGTGGGTTCTGCCGACGCGAACGGGCACTTCGCCTGCGAGTTTGGCCATGGGACTCCCTCTCGTTTCCCGGATGCGACGCGAGCCGGCGCACGGTGAGAGTCCCACCCGGCTTGTTGACGTGTCAACAAGTCACGGATGGCCTTGTCCACGTGTCGTCGTCGGCACACCGAGCGCCCTCGGAGACACCACTCAGGAGGACTGATGGCTCCCCCTTCGCCTCACGAACCCCGCGCAACCGGGAACTCGGCCCCCGGCCCGCCGCCGCCTTTCGACCCCGAACTCGCCCCGGCTCTCGCGCCACTGGCTGAAGTCCTGCCGCCCGCGATCCTGCCCTCGATGATCCCGGCCGTGCGCCGGACCGTCGCCGCCCTACGGCCGTCGGACGAAGACCTGACGCGCGGCGGGGCAATCGAGGTTCGGGAACGCCGGATACCGGGCCCTCCCGACGTCCCCCTGCTGATCTGCCGCCCGCACGGCGTCGCCGCCCCCCGACCGGCCGTGTACTTCACCCATGGCGGCGGCATGATCCTCGGCGACAACCGCAACCTCATCGGGGAGATGCTCGACTGGGTGGAGGAGCTCGAAGTCGTCCTCGTGTCGGTCGATTACCGGCTCGCCCCGGAGCACCCCTACCCTGCGGCGATCGAGGACGTGTACGCGGGACTGGTCTGGGTCGCGGAGCACTCGGCTGCCATCGGGGTCGATCCCGGCCGGCTCGTTGTCGCCGGGGCCAGTGCGGGCGGTGGCCTGACCGCGGCGGCCACTCTCCTGGCCCGGGACCGCGGTGGCCCGCGCCTCGCCGGACAGCTTCTCGCCTGCCCGATGCTCGACGACCGCAACGACTCGTTGTCCGGCCTCCAGATGGCTGGACGCGGCATCTGGGACCGCACGTCGAACAAGACCGGCTGGACGTCGCTGCTCGGGGAGGCGCGGGGTGCTGCCGACGTCTCCCCGTACGCGGCCCCGGCCCGTGCGGCCAATCTGGCGGGATTGCCACCGCTCTTCGTCGACGTCGGCTCCGCCGAGACCTTCCGGGACGAGGTCGTCGCGTACGCGTCCCGCTTCTGGCTCGCCGGCGGCGATGCGGAGCTGCACGTCTGGCCCGGCGGATTCCACGGCTTCGACGCGATGGTGCCGGACGCGGCACTGTCCCGAGCCGCCCGCGCGGCCAGACTGCGCTGGCTGCGCCGGGTGCTGTAGACGTGCGCACGTCCGGCACGCTCCTGTTCGGCACGCCCTGGCCCCACCCCCTGCAACCGGACACCGCGCGAAGCCTCGGACGGCGCTCCGGCTACGATCTCCGCACCATCGGACCGCACCCGGAAGATTGGCCCCATGAACGAACCACGCTGGCTCGACGAGCGTGAGGCGGCTGTCTGGAAGCAGTACCGGGACCTGCAGCGCCGACTGCAAAGCGCCTTGGACAGGCAGCTCGCCCGCGACTCCACACTGTCCGGGGCCGAGTACGCGGTCCTCGTCCCCCTGTCCGAGTCGCCGGGCGACGTCCTGCGAGCCAGGGAACTCCAGGCGGAGCTGGGCTGGGAACGCAGCCGACTGTCGCATCAGATCAGCCGGATGGAGTCACGCGGCCTGGTCGCCCGCGAGCCGTGCACGGACGACGCGCGCGGCTCGATGGTGCGCATGACCCCCCAGGGCCGGGACGCGATCGAGGCCGCCGCACCGCAGCACGTCGAGACGGTCCGCCACTCCTTCTTCGACCCGCTCTCCCCCGACGAGGTCGACACGCTGGGCGTGCTCCTCGGCCGGCTCCTCGCCTCGCTCCCGCGCGACACGGACTGACCGCTCCCCCGTCCGCCCGCTCCCATGGCCGATCATGGCGCGGTGCCCGCACGCGGTGCGGCGCCGTACTCGATCACGCCGTCGGCAGACCGACCCTGCGTAGGCCCGTCGCTTAGGCGACCGTCACCGACGCGAGTCGGTCCGACGGGCTGCAACTGTCTTGTCGTGGCAGACCTACGCGAGGAGTTGGAATGAAGATCACCGTTGTCGGACGAGGGCACGTCGGGGGCGGACTGGCGGGCCTGTGGGAGAAGGCCGGCCACGAGGTGACCGGCCTCGGCCGTGACGGCGGAGACGCGGCCGGCGCCGATATCCTGGTGGTCGCGGTGCCGGGTCCGGCGATCGCCGACGCGCTGGCCCGTGTGTCGGGGCTGGCCGGACAGGTGACCGTCGACGCCTGCAACCTCTACGGGCCGCGGGACGACTCCTTCACCTCGCTGTCCCACCAGGTGAAGTCGATCGTCGGCGGACCGACCGCGAAATCGTTCTCGACGAACTTCGCCGCGATGTACGACCGGATCGCGGCGCAACGCGTGCGCCCGAGTAACCTCTTCGCCGCCGAACCGGCCGCGCGGGAGACGACCGAACAGCTCATCAGGGACGCCGGCTTCGACCCCGTCTTCGTCGGCGACCTGGACCCTGGCGCCCGCCTGCTCGAAGACAGCTCGGCGCTGACCCGCGCGGTGGCCGGACAGCTCGGCCCCTTCTTCTACCGTTACGGGCCCCCCGGCGAGCTCTGAACCACCACTGCCCCTCCCCCACGAAGGAAACCCATGCACGAGAGCGATCCGAGCGAGGCCGCCAAGGCGGTCGTCCGCCGCAACACCGAAGAGGTACAGGGCGGCGGTGACTTCGCCCTCTTCGACAAGCTCTTCGCCGACGACTTCCTCGACCACACCCCGCAGCCCGGCCGCACCGCCGACAAGGCGGGGGCGCGCGAGCTGTACCAGGCGCTCCGCGAGGCCTTCCCCGACTTCCGTCCCGTCATCCACTGGCAGTCGGCCGACGGCGACCTCGTCACCACGTACAAGACCTATCACGGCACCCACAAAGGCGAGTTCTTCGGCATCGCACCCACCGGCAGGCAGATCAGCTTCGACACCGTGGACGCCATGAGGGTGCGCAACGGGAAGATCACCGAGCACTGGGGCGTCGCGAACCTGTTCTCGCTCATGCAGCAGCTCGGCGGCCTGCCTGCCATCGTGTAGGGCGCCCCGACGCCGACTCGGACGGCCCTCGGACCGCGTCTGATCAGTCGGTGACCGTCGGCGTGTCGGTGAACAGGCGGAGGAGTTGGGTGACCGGCTCGTCACCGAAGCACATCTCCAGACCGGCGGCGGATTCGGCGGCCTTCTCCGCGCCGCGCGGGAAGAGTGCCTCCTCGTAGACGGTCAGGGCCCTTTCGGGGTCGTTCGGGTGGGCCGCGAAGGGCTGGCCGAGTTCGGCGCCGTCGAGCATGGCGAGGTCGGCGCCCTCGCCCGCGAACGGCGACATCAGATGGGCGGCGTCGCCGAGCAGCGTGACTCCTGGCACGCGGTTCCAGCGGTGGCCGACGGGCACAACGTCGATCTTGCGCGGCGTCAGCCGGCCGTCGGCATTCGCCACCGGAGACTTCGGGCTCGCGTCCCAGCCGTCGAACCGGGCGAGCACGCCGGCCCTGCTCCTGTCGGCGTCGGCGAAGTCGATGGTGCCGAGCCAGTCCTCGGCGGCCGTGAGCGCCGTGTACACGTGCAGGCTTCCGTCAATCTCGCGGTGAGCGAGGAACCCCTTGCCCTCGGCGAGTGCGAACAGCATTCCGTTGCCGACGAGAGCGGCCTCGGACCGATCCCCCGGTCCAGGGCCTGACCGACGGATCCGTAGGGTGGGCCCACCCAGTGGCCGGCGCAGGTTGCTCGCTCAGGCCTGATGGCCGGCTGTGTCCGGGTCGGGGCCGATGCGGCCGCCGTTGTCGAGGGCGGTGATGTCGCGCAACTCCTGCGGGCTGAGGTCGAAGTCGAAGACCCTGAAGTTCTCCTCTATCCGGGTGGGAGCCATGGACCTGGGAATCACCACGTTGCCGAGTTGGAGATGCCAGCGGATGACGACCTGGGCCGGGGTCTTCCCGTGCGTCTCGGCGATACGCGCCAGCGTACGTTCGGCGAGCAGTGCGCCGCCCTGGGCAAGCGGGCTCCATGCCCCCGTGGTGATGGACCGCTCCGCGCAGATCCCGCGCATCCGGCCTTGCGGGAAGTACGGGTGAAGCTCGATCTGGTTGAGGGCCGGCACGATGTCGGTGTTCGCCAGCAGGCGGTCCAGAGCAGCAGCGCCGAAGTTGGATACGCCGATCGCCCTGGCGCGTCCCTCGGTGTGGATCCTTTCCAGAGCCTTGTACGACTCGACGTACAGATCCTGTTCCGGTACGGGCCAGTGGATCAGGTAGAGGTCGACGTAGTCCGTACCCAGGCGATGGAGGCTTGCGTCGAAAGCACGCAGCACGGCCTCGTAGCCCTGGTCCGCGTTCCACAGTTTGGTGGTGAGGAAGACTTCCTGACGGCGGATCCCGGCATCACGGACCGCACGGCCGACGCCCACCTCATTGTTGTAGACGCGTGCGGTGTCGATGTGCCGGTAGCCGGTGACCAGGGCGTGGGAGACGGCCGTGTAGGCCTGTTCGTCCGTCAGCGGCCAGACACCGAGGCCGATCTGCGGAACGGCCACGCCGTTGTTGAGGGTGAGGCACCGCATGTGTGAACCTTCCGGGTGCATGTGCAGGGCCACAGCCTGTTTGGACACGCGCGCAGGCCGTCGAGAATCTTGAGGACGCGACCGCAGCGTCGACGGTACGGCCCCCGGATCCTGAACCAGTAGCCGCGGTCCGGCGCAGCCCGCTGCACCGCTCGTGAGGAGCCGGGTGGGTGGTGGTGAGGGTACGTGCGGGTACCGGATGCCGACGAGCCCCGAAGGCTTGGGGCACTCCCCCGCTCACCAGGTCACGGGCAGGCTGCGGGGGGCCCTGGTCTTCAGCCCGGCCTTCCATACCGGCGGTGCCGCGGCCCGCAGCCCTGGGAAGCGGTGCAGGAGTCCGGTCAGGGCCTCCTGGAGTTGAACGCGTGCGACCTGCGCCCCGACACAGTGATGGGCGCCGTGCCCGAACCCCAGATGGGGGTTGCGGTCACGGTCGAGGTCGAGCAGGTCAGGGGTGTCGAAGACG
Organism: Streptomyces sp. NPDC127117; assembly: GCF_042677325.1. Lineage (NCBI taxonomy): Bacteria > Bacillati > Actinomycetota > Actinomycetes > Kitasatosporales > Streptomycetaceae > Streptomyces > Streptomyces sp. NPDC127117. The sequence goes on along the minus strand of NZ_JBHXTM010000023.1, from coordinate 86,052 downwards.
GTCTCGTCGTGGTTGGCCGACGAGTTCACCGCCATCACGGCTTCGCCCTCGGCGATCGTGACACCGCTGAGCCGAACCTCCTCGGTGGCGACACGAAGGTTGGCCTGGACATTCGTCTGGGCATAACGCAGCAGTTCCTCGACGGCCTTGGGGACCATCTCGGGTTCGTCCCGGAGCCGCTGGTAGAGCCGGGGTTCGTCCAGCAGGAGGTGCACCATGCCGGCGAGCCGGTCGGCGGTGGTGCCGTAGCCTCCGGCGAGCAGCACCAGGCAGAAGGAGATCAGTTCGTCCTGGCTGAGCCGGTCGCCCTCGTCGCGCGCGGCGATCAGGGTGCTCAGGACATCATTGCCCGGATGGCGGCGCTTGGTGGCGACGAGCTCGGTGAGGTATCCGGTCATCTCACCGACGGCGGTGGTGACCTCGGTGTCGGCGATGGCGGTGAGGTTGCGCAGCGTGTCGCACCAGGCGTCGAGCAGGTCGCCGTCCCGTCGCGGCACACCGAGGAGATCGCAGATGACTGCCAGCGGCAGCGGCCGGGCGAACAGCGCGACCAAGTCGGCCGGGCGGTCGTGTGCGGCGAGTTCGTCGAGGAGTCCCGCCACGAGCTGGGCCACGTTCGCCCGCATGGCCTCGGCACGACGGGCGGTGAAGGCCGGGGCGACCAGCTTGCGCAGCCGGGTGTGTTCCGGGGGATCCGCGGCAAGGATGGAGTCCGGCAGGGTGGGAACCCGCGCCATGCGCGGTCCCGCTCCCCGGGTGGCGCGCGTGCGGCTGAAGCGCGGATCGGCCAGCACGGTGCGCACGTCTGCGTACCGGGTCACCAGCCATGCCGGGTCGCCGCTGGGCAGTACGATCCGGGCACACGGCGCGTCGCGACGCAGGGCGGCCAGTTCCGGCAGGGGTCCGAGCCCGTCGTGGTGCGGGAGGGGAAAGTCCGCGATGGGGACCGGGCAACCGGATTCTTCGTCTGTCACGACTGCTCCGAGAGGTTTTTCGGCGGTGCGGCCGTCAGGAGTTGACGGCCACGTGGGGCAACGAGCGTTGCGTACCTGCGTCAGCCGCGTTCGTAGACGGAGACGTGATAGGTGCTGTCACGGGTGAACGGCAGGCCGGCCCACGAGCCCTGGCGCCGGCGAAGCCGTAGTCCGGCCCGCTCCGCCATGAGGTCCAGTTCGCCCGGCGACGCGTAGTGGAAGCGCACCCGCAGGTGGCGGGTCCGGTCCGCCTCGTGGATGAGGTAGTGGGACTGGTACGTCTGGGTGGACGGGTCGATCCCGCGATGGCAGAGGATCAGATGTTCGTCGGTCTCGGAGACGACCTCGGGCACGCCCGACGCCGCTGCGACAGCGAGGGCTTCGGGCACGTGCGCGTCGAGGACGAATACGCCGGTCGGCGCGAGGTGGGCGGCTACGGCGGTCAGGCAGCGCTGCAGGTCTTCGCGGGACTTGAGCTCGAAGAATGTGCCTCCGACGGCGTGGATGAGGGGGAACGTGCCATCGACAGGTACCTCGGCGAAATCGCCGGGAGTGATTCGAATCCTCTCGCCGCCGGGTTTCGACCGGAGCCGTGCCGCCATCGCGTCCGACGCTTCGACGCCATGGACGTCGAAGCCGCGTGCGGCGAGCGGCAGGGCGACTCTGCCGGTGCCTATGCCGAGTTCGAGCACGGGGCCGTCGCCGGCGAGGCCCGCGAGGGCTTCGACGGTTGCGCCGGTGATGCCCGGTTTGGCGAACCACCGGTCGTAGTCGGCGGCGTGGATATCGGCGTACCCGGAGCCGCCCGCTGCGGTGGCGGTGTGGTTGCCCCCGCTGTCCGAGGTGTCTTCGAGCTCGGCTCCCATTGTGGGTTTCGGATGGTCGTAGGACGTGGACATGCCGGTCTCCTCGGCCTGCGGACGGTCCGGTCGTCGCGGAGCGGACCGGGCCGGGCGGACATGGGCGTCGGGCGGATCCTGCGGGTACCCGCAGGCTCATCCGAAGGGGTGCGGGCCGGGGGTGGCGGACAGGCCGCGTTCACCGTCCGGGCCGGTGGGCAGGGCACGGGCGCCCGGGGCCACGACCCGCATCACTGTCGATCCCAAGGTGCGTGCCGGTCCGCAGGTGGTGTCCACGAGGACGAGGTCCCGGCCGGTGTGGGCGGACAGCGCGGCGGTGCCGGACCGCTGGGGTCCGGCCGGAGGCGGTGTCGGCCGGGAACGGCGCTCCGGGGGCCGTGACGTCCACAGCCGGAGGCTGTCCTGCCGGTGAAAGGTCCACAGTGCGTGCTTGACGGCCGAGTCCGGCGCCGTGGAGCCCTGCCAGTGCGCCCATGTTCCTTCTGCCACCGGTGTGTCCATGCTCCAGCGCACCATGAGTGCCTCGTAGGCAGCCTTCTCGATCAGCGGGTCGATGTTGCCGTCGTCCGGGCCACAGCGCGCTCCGAAGGTCTGGCAGGTCCGGTCCGGGGCGTGGAGCGACACCGCGACGCAGCGGGAGCCGGTGGGCGCCGGGACGTCGAGCGCGGTGGCGATCACTTCCGTTCCTTTCAGAAGCTCCGTAAGCGGATCGGGCAGACCGGCCGCCGGAATCACCTCGGGGGCGGAGGACAGTCCGTACCAGCTCCTGCGGACGAGATCGCGTTCCAGGATCTCCCAGGCGGCGTGCTGGGTGGCCGCATCCGGATCCGGATGCGCGGCAACACCGGTGGAGCCGACTACGGGGCCTGGGTCGCAGCCTGTCGGCGCCCGGTGGTGCAGGAAGACCGCCCCGGCGGGTACATGGATGTCGGCTCCGGAGTGCAGGGAACGTCCGAGTACCCAGAGTCGGCGGGTGTCACGTGAATCGTGAAGGGCGGCCGGGGCGCCTTCCGGCAAGAGCTCGGCGGGATCCACGGCGGGTATCCCCTTGCGGCGCAGTTCGCTGTGGGTTGCCACGACCGCGGCGTCCGACTCTGCCGCACGGCCCGCGAGGATGTTGCCCACGCGTTCGAGGAGTTCGCCGCGCGCGCTCGCCACGACGCGATCCGTGTTGTGCCCGGCAGCACTGCCCACGACGACAGGGCGGTCTCCGGCGGCACAGACGGCATCGAACTGCGGCGAACGGGCCGCGACGCGCGCGAAGACGACCTGCGGCCAGGGCGCGTAGGGAGCGAAGACCTGAGGTGCCCAGGGAGACACACTCATCGGACACGCGCCTGTCCCACCTCGGCGGCATCCTCCAGGACCGTTCTCCCGTGGTCGGTGAGCATTTCACGGTGTTCCGTCATGGTGCGCACCGCGTCGGCTGCGGAGAGGGCCAGTTGATCGTGGCGTGCCTGCACGGCCGCAGCCGCGCCGCTGTCGGCCGTGTCCCCCGCGAGCAGATGCCGGTACAGCAGAACGCTTCGGGCCAGGACGACCATCTGCTGGAACAGCCCGGTGAGCGGCCGGGGGTCGAGCCTGAGGGGTGTGGAGACCATCGGGCCGTCGTCTTCCACAGGTCGCAGGAAGGGGCGTGCCGCCACGGACGCGGCATTGCACCGGGTGTGCGCGCCCTCGTGTACGAGCGCTTCGGCGAACCGGACGGCCCCCGGTAACCCGTCCGAGTCCGGTGTGAGACGGCTGCGCCGGATGAAGACGGCACCGTGGACGGTGAAGTCGGTGAAGCCGTCGATAGCAGGCCCGTCCAGAAGAGCTACCTGGAAGAGGATCTGCCTCAACTCATCGTGAACGGCAGGCCAGTTGGCGGCCAGGAGGGCGATCGTCCCGTGGATGTCCGCTTCATCGTGTTCACGCCATCCGACCACGGCGGAGCCGTGCGTTGTGCCGGGTTCTCCGCCCGGGTCCGGAATGGACTTCAGTGCGCGGACGACGCTGCGCTCCAGATGAGGTCCGGGTGACGCGAGTCGGGCGGACCATGGCAGTCCGGACGCAGGTGATGCCGTGATGTCCGACCGGGCCCGGTCGACCATACCGCTGAGGCGGGCGAGGCGCTCCGGGGCGGGCGGGCCGGTCCGCAGGACGTACTGTGCGATGTGTGCCGCTTCGATGACCGCGGGGTGCGTGGCTTCCTCCGGGGAGACCGTCAGTCCGGCCCGTTCCAGGGCCGACCTGGTCATGCGCGCCAGGGCGGAGCATTCCTCGGCGCTCTGGTGTGCGTCGGGTTCCACTCGCACCGTGAGTACCTCCATGAAGCCGGATGGGGACGGGCGACGGGCCGGATCGACCCGTCGCCCGGAATGACGCCGCGTCAGCTGGGTACGTCGATCATCAGCGCCAGGTCGGGAAGTTCCTCTTCGGGAATCTGCTCGATCTCCTCGTGCATATCGATCTCCCTTCGGTGACCGGCTCCTCCGACATTGACGGGGAGTCACGGCGCTGCCACGGTACGCACGGTTACGAAGTGATCACAAGATGCGCCGTGGCTGCCCCCGCGGGTTCGCGGCGGCGCATGCCGGCCAGGTTCCACATGGTCGTACCTGAATCTTCGCCGCTCGCCGTGGCCCCCGGCTACGACGACCGCTCGACCCTCCCGACCTGCTGATTCCTGCCCGGCCGAGAGGAGCGGACACTCGTGCGAGACCCGCTGCTCGTCCGATCGGGCCGGGGCGCCGCCCAACATCCCTGCCTACGTGGCAACCCTCCGCGTCTCGGTCACTTTTCTGTCCGGAAGCTGCTGGGAAGACCTGCCGTGCGGAGTGCCGGACCGGGGCACCGAGGTGCCCGCCGTACGCGTGGACACCCCGCGAAGCACGCCCCCTCGACTCCGCCTTCCCGGCCATCGGGGGCGGCCGCAGCGCTCCCCCGCCGAGGACACATCGCAATGCGCCCGCACGCCTTCCGCCCCGTCCGCGCCCTCGGCATCTGCCGGAACGAGGCAACGCAACGGAAATCCGGCCTCGGGAAAGGCCGAAATGCCACTCTTGGAAAGTGCACCACCGCCCACGATGATGATGCGTCATCTGCCGCGTACGGCAGAGCCATGTGAGCCGCCCGTTCCCGCGCGTGGTTCATCTCCGACCAGCAGTCCCTCTGCCCCATGCCACTCGCAGGGCCCGGCGACCGGGCCACTGCCGCAGCACTCGCGTGACACTGCCACATCGCCGCGGCCCATCACGAGGAGACGCCCGTGGATCCGACGGACACAACGCCTCACCGGTCCCCTGCCACCGTCAGCCACTCGCTGCCCGCGAACGAACCCGCACGGGCGTAGGCCGGCATGCGCATCGCGTACATGCACGGCGGCAGCATCCCCTCCTGCTTCGCCAACGGTGTTCATGTCATGCGCATGTGCGACGCGTTCACCGCGGCCGGACATGAAGTCACCCTCTACTCCATGCCCGGCTCGGACGAGGACCCGTACGCCTATTACGGCGTCCGCCACCGCTTCCCGATCCGCCTCGTCCCCTGCCCCGGCTCCGACTACACGCCGACCGGCTACTGGCAGCGTGCGGAGGCGGTCCGGGCACTGGTGACGAACGGCCCTGTACCGGACCTCATCTACGGACGCGACCCCTACGCCCTGGCCACCCTCTCCGATCTGGCACCCCTCGTGTACGAGGTCCACCAGCTGCGCGAAGACCTGTCCCCGGCCGGGACCGAGGAGACGCTCCTCGGCATGCCCGGACTGACCCGCGTGGTCGCGATCACCCACGCCCTCGCACGCGATATGCAGCGGAAGTACGAGAAACTGGGCACCCTGCCCATCGTTGTCGCGCCCGACTGCGCGGATCCGCCCTCTCCAGCCGGGACAAGAGGGACCACGCGGCTGCCGGGTCGCTCGAACGTACCGCGCGTCGGCTATGTCGGGCACCTCTACGACGGGCGCGGCATCGGCCTCGTCCTGGAGCTCGCGGACCGGTTTCCCGGCCTGGACTTCCATCTGGTCGGCGGCACCGACGAGGACCGCGCCCGCTGGGAACAAGCCTGCCGGTCCCCTCACGTGTACTTCCACGGGCACCAGCCGCCGTCCGCGCTCCCGGACTACTACGCCCTCTTCGACGTCGTCCTCGCCCCCTACGAACAGAAGGTGTACACCTGGGGCCGGCTCGGCGAGACCGGTCGCTGGGCCTCTCCCATGAAGGTGTTCGAGTACATGTCCCACGGCTGCCCCATGATCGCTTCCGATCTGCCGGTTCTGCACGAAGTCCTTCAGGACCGGGTCAACTGCCTGCTGCGGCCCCCCGAGGACCCGGCCGCCTGGGCGGAAGCTCTGGGCGAACTGATCACCGACGACGTACTGCGCCGAGAGCTCGGCGCCGAGGCCCGGCGGCAGGTCCTTGAGCTCTACACCTGGCGCCGCCGAGCCGATGTCGTCCTCGCCGGCCTCGACCGGCCGGAGTCCGGGAGAACCAGGCCGCTTTCATGAGGGCGCCGGCAGGAGAGGACGCCGTGCAGGGGACCGGCTCCACGAACGGAACGCCGGCACGTCCCGAGAGCGGCGCGGACCGCACCGGCGGCCCCGGGAACCGCACCTCCGGAAGCCGCCGGCCCCGTGTGCGGAGCAGCGCCGAAGAGCCCTCCGCCGGGGTGGTCGTGGACGGATATCCCGGCCGACCGAGTGTCCGGGCCGGAGAGACTCTGCGGTTGCACGTCTCGACCCGTGCGGAATGGTTCCGGGCCGACTTCTACCGCTGCGGCGCCCACCCACGTCTCATGGGCAGTTCTGAAGGTCCGGGCCGGTACGCGAGCCCGGGCAGCCACGACGAGGACTGGAACTGGCCCTGCCACAACGTCACGATCCCCGAGGAGTGGCCCTCGGGCGTCTACATCGCGGTGCTCAGCCCCGGTACCGCACAACCGGCCGTCCCGCCTCCGGCCGATGCCGAAGCCCTGGATGCCCGGCACTCCCGGATGCTCTTCGTGGTGACGCCCCGCAAACCCGCCCGGACCACCCGCATCCTGTACAAGGTGCCTGTCTTCACCTACCACGCCTACAACAGAAGCGGTGGAGCGAGTCTGTACGGGGCCCTCCCGCACGACGAGGCGCACCGCACCGTCACTCTGCGGCGCCCCGGCGGCGGGGTCGGCGGCCCGGTGAAAGGCAGGCCCGACACCCATGACCCGCGAACGCCCCGCCAGACCTTTGCGCATTGGGACGCGCCCTTCATCTCGTGGCTGGAGACCTCGGGCTTCACAGCCGACTACTGCACCGACCTCGACCTCGACGAAACCCCCCATCTCGCCGACGGCTACCGGCTGCTGCTGTCCGCGGGACACGACGAGTACTGGAGCTCGCGCACCCGTCGGCACGTCACCGCCTTCCGTGACCAGGGTGGCAACATCGCAGTTTTCGGGGCCAACACCTGCTGGTGGCGGGTCACGCCGAACGACGACGGCACCGCCATCAGCTGCGCCAAGTATCCTCCGGGAGTCCCCCAGGGAGCCGACGCCGACCGGATGCGAGGCGCCCCCGACCACTGGTGGGAGACCGAACCCGAGAACCTGCTCATCGGCGTCAGCTATCGCAACGGCGGCGGCCACTGGGACGGTCCGCGCGAACAACTGGGCTTCACCGTTCAGCACACAGGGCACCCGGTCTTCACCGGCACCGGATTGTGTGAAGGCGACATCCTCGGAGCGGAACACTCCCTCGTGGGCTACGAATGCGACGGCGCCGCATACCGGCGCGACATCCACGGGCTGGCGGTCCCTACCGGAAGCGACGGCACACCCGACGGCTTCACCATCCTGGGCGTCGCGGATCTTCCCACCGCCCCGGACTCCGGGTGGAATACCACCGCTCGCGAGAACACCGACCCGAGGAGGGCCGCGACCTTCGGGCTCTACACCCGGGGCGGGACGGTCTTCAACGCGGCCACCACCGACTGGCCACGGCTTCTGCGCCTGGATCCCCGTATACACGCCATCACCCGCAATGTGATCAACCTGCTCACCTGACGGCCGGACACCGCCGCACCGGACCGCGCCCGCAGCGCTCGGCCGGGTACCGAAGGCGGAGCACCGCACGCGCGCTCCGGGTGCGGTGCTCCGGGCAGGACCGAAGTGCGCCGGTGGTACCGGCGCAGCGGTCGTTGCGGGCAGGTCCACTGTCCCGCGCCACTTCACGGGGCGAACTGCCCGGAGGGGAGTACCCATGCCAGTACGGCCAGACCTCCACGGTCGGAACGGCCCCGCAGGAATCGCGCGGCAGAGCCGCCGCTACGTGAAATCCCGTCCCCGGGACCGTGCGACCGGGGAGGAAGGGTGAATCATTCCGCATCTGAAGGTGCAGGCCGCGTGGTCGTCGTCGGGCAGGGCTATGTGGGGCTGTCGCTGGCGGTCCGGGCCGCGGAATCCGGGTACGAGGTCGTCGGATACGACGTGGACAAGGAGCGGGTCGACCGCCTCGTGGCCGGAGACTCGTACATCGAAGACGTCTCCTCCGCGCGGCTGGCCGCGTTGCTGGCCTCCGAGGCCTTCCGGGCCAGCCGGGATCCGACCGACTGCGAGGGCTTCGACATCGCGCTCATCACCGTGCCGACGCCCCTGTGCGACGGGCTGCCCGACCTGTCGCACATCGTCGAATCGGCCCGGATGCTGAGTGGGTTCCTCCAGGTGGGAGCCACCGTCGTACTGGAGTCGACCACCTACCCCGGGACGACCGAGGACCTTGTCGCGCCTCTCCTGGAAGCGGCTTCCGGCCTGGTCGCGGGCCGGGACTTCCATCTCGGGTACAGCCCGGAGCGCATAGATCCCGGCAACACCCGCTGGCGCCTGGAAAACACTCCCAAGGTGGTCTCCGGCGTGAACACGGCCTCACTGGAGTCCATCGGGAACTTCTACGGGTCCATCGTGGACACGACGGTGCCGGTCAGCAGCTGCCGGACCGCCGAGATGGCCAAGCTGCTGGAGAACACCTTCCGCCACGTGAACATAGCCCTGGTCAACGAACTCGCCACGTTCGCCCACGATCTCGGCGTCGACGTGTGGGAGGCGATCGACGCAGCCGCTACGAAACCCCACGGCTTCCTGCGCTTCCTTCCCGGACCGGGCGTCGGAGGACACTGTCTGCCGATCGATCCGTCCTATCTGTCCTGGTGGGCCGAGCGCACGGTCGGTCGTACCCTCCGCTTCGTCGAACTCGCCAATGACGTCAACAGCCACATGCCCGACTACGTGGTGGGGCGGCTCGCAGAAGCGCTCAAGCGGCGCGGAAGAACGGTCGGGGGCTCCCGTGTGCTGCTGCTGGGACTCGCATACAAGGCAAACACCAGCGACGCCCGCGAAACCCCCGCTGCGCGCATCGCCGAACTCCTCCTCGCCATGGGGGCGGACATCGCGGCGGCAGACCCGCATGTCGCCCGGTCCGTGCCCCCGGCTTCCGGGGTACTGGACGGAGTCCCCAGGGTGAGGGCCGACGCCGACGAGCTGTCGGCCGCCGACGCGGTGATCCTGCTCGCCGATCACGACGCGTTCGACTACGACCTCATTGCGAGATGCTCCGCCTACGTACTGGACTGCCGCCGACGGCTCGGCGGCGACAACATCGACGTCCTCTGACTCTGATCAGGAGTGGTCAGCTTGAAGATCGTGATCACCGGAGGTGCCGGCTTCATCGGCAGCAATCTCGCACACAGCCTCACGCGGCGCAGCGAGGTGTCCGAAGTGCGGGTCGTCGACGACCTGTCCACCGGTTTCAAGGACAACCTCGCCGGACTCGATGTGCACTTCACCGAGGGCAGCGTCCTCGACGGCCCACTCCTCGACCGGGTTTTCCGGGGTATGGACACGATTGTGCATCTCGCCGCACTTCCTTCCGTACCCCGGTCGGTGGCGAATCCCCTCGCCAGCCACCATGCCAACGCCACGGGCACGCTCACTGTCCTGGAGGCCGCCCGGCGCGCGGACGCGGCGCAGGTGATCGCGGCTTCCTCGTCCTCCGTCTACGGCGCCAATCCCGGTATCCCCAAGCACGAGGACCTGCGTCCTGTCCCCCTCAGCCCCTACGCGGTGAGCAAACTGGCCTCCGAGGCGTATCTGGCCGCCTTCCACCACTGCTACGGCCTGCCGGTCCTGCCGTTCCGCTTCTTCAACGTCTACGGGCCCCGTCAGCCCGCCGGACACGCCTACGCGGCAGTGGTGCCCGCCTGGATCAGCGCGCTGACCACCGGTGACCCGGTCGTCGTGCACGGCGACGGCCGCCAGAGCCGCGACTTCACCTATGTGGAGACCGTCTGCCGGATACTCACCCAGGCAGCGCTGCGCAAGGTCGTCTCCTCCGACCCGGTGAACCTCGCCTACGGCACACGCACTTCGCTCAGAGAACTGGTCACGGAGCTGGAAGCAGTCCTCGGAACTCTCCTGAATCCGCAGTACGTACCCCCACGCCCGGGGGACGTGCGGCACTCCCACGCGGAGAACTCCCGGTTGCTCCGCCTCTTCCCCGAGATCGAACCCGTCCCCCTGCGCGACGGCCTGGAACGGACCGTCGAGTGGTTCCGGAGCCGCTCCCGGTAGCCCCCTCACAGCGAGCCAGGCCCACCGTCCACCGCGCACAACATCGGAAACATCCGTGACATCAACCCGCTCGGCACCGCAGCAGCCGTCGGCCGACGGCGAACGGCCTCACCACTGCCGCAGTGAGCGTCGAGGTATGGGACGGGGCTCCACCGCCTCAGGATCCCTGGCCGGGGCGCGCGGGCTGAGACCGATCTTGAGTCCACCGGCGGGCAGTTGGTGGACTGGGGTCCATGCGCACAGGGCGGATCGGCGACGTCATCGTGATGCCGGACCGGGCGCGGACCGCTCTGCCGTCTCACCTCGTACGTCACCATCGAACGATCCTCTTCCGTCGGCTGCGGTCCTGCCCCTGTCGAGCCGGCCTCAGGTCAGAACACGGCCGCACTTGCGGAACAGCCCTCGGGCGGACCGGGAGCAGCTGTGCGCGGTGGGGAAGGGTCGCCACTCTGAGCCCGCCCCGGCGACGGCCCCGGCCTGACGAGCAGGGTCAGGAAGTCCCAGGTGCCGCGCCCCCGGCTGTTCAGGAAGGCGGCGAGGCGCGGCGTTGTTCTTCCTAGCAGGCGATCTGCCGGGAGAGGGGCGCGGGCGCAGCGCTACACGCCGGCCGGGTTTTCGCGGTCGCGGTCCATGTGCTGTTGGAGGAGTGTTTCGTCCAGGGCGGCCGCTGCGTTGTGGGGCGTGCTGCGGGGCGCGTCGGCGCATCTGGGAACGCCCGGTCTTCGCCGGGTCGGCTGCGGGGCGTGTCGGGCTGGTTCGCCGCTGGCGCCAGGAGCTCCTGCCGCCTTTGGTCCTGGGGGCGGGCGGGACCAGAAGCGGCAGGTGTCCTGTCAGACGGTGGTGGCCACCCAGCCGACGGTTTCGGTCACGTGGTGGCCGTCGCTGCGGACGTTGGCGTTGACGTTGACCTCGTTGAAGCGGATGAGGAATCCGCTGGGGGTGACGTCGTGGAGGCGGATACCAGGTGTCTCCGTGCCGTTGAACGTCTGGGTCTGGGCCAGCACGATCACCTGGGATCCGCTGGGGAACGGGGTGGGGAAGTTGACGCGGGTGAAGGTCGAGGTGTTCCCTCCGCGTGTCTCGATGGGCTGGTTCGACGACAGGTCGAGCTTTCCGGTCTGGACCATGGACATGTGTGACTCCTTGCGTCCTTGCGGCTTCGGATTGCCAACGTCATGTACGGCGGCCGCAGGGGTCCTTCCCGGTGGGGTATTCACCCATTCGCCCATCACTCCATCGGATGGTCGCCAATCAGTCAATGCGAGTGCAATTGACCCAAACACGTACTGACGCCTGCAGGCCCGCCTCGACGGCCCGCCGTTCTCACGGCGATTCCAGATGCCGTCCCGCGAAGTCACGCCGGGGCGGAGGCTCTCAAGTGGTGACGGGCCATGGCCCTGGCGCGGGCGGCGCCGCTGCGCAGCCAGGCGTGGGTGGGGTGGGCTCGACAGACACGAGGAGAACACGCCCGCCGGCGAGGACCTGGCCCGCAGGGCATGGCCGCTGACCACCTGGCAGGGCCGGCAGCACTTCGCCACCATGCCTCCCGCGTACCACCCGGGCCGGTGAACCGGCGTGCAGCGCCGAGGGACGCCTCGCCCACCACTGCGCGTTCGTCACCGTGCGCACCCCGGCGATCGATACCCTCACCACCGGCGTGCGGACGCTGATGCTCCGGAGGACCATCAGCCCGCACCTCGCTGATCGTCCCGCCACAAGGACTTGACGGTCAGCTGCTGCCGAGAGTCGGCCGGCCGCTCACTCAAGCGGCACGCGGATCAGTGCGGGAGACAGCGAGTTCCACCGGTGGCCTCCTCGGCACGCCCGGCTGATGAACTGGGACCTCGACGCGGTCGACGAACTGGACGGTGTCACCGTCCCGCGGCGCCGCTTCTTTCGCGTGTGGGCGTCGATCGCGCCGGCCGACGGGCTCACCCCCGCGCGGACCGGGCGGCTCGCCCGCGGGCTCGCCGTCACCCCGGACGAGGTGACCGCCGCGTACGCGCCGGCCTTCGGATGGGTGTGGTGCAACTTCACGCCGTGCCCACCGGGTACCTGGAGCCACCGTCGCTCGTTCAGGAGGCGTTGGGGCCACGTCGACCGTACGGCTGGGTGCTGGTGAAGGCCGGCGGCCGCGGTCCCGGCCGGGGCGGCGTCGTGCACGCCGTCGACTGCGACGTGGCGCCGGTCGGTGCGCCGGTGCTGCCTCTGACCCGGGCGCTGAACGCGGCCGAGCAGCCCGGTATCCGGCTGTGCTCGCTGTGCGACGCGGCCGCCGAGCTGGATCCCGTCCTCAAGTTCTTCGACCGCGACTTCGGCGAGCCGTAACCGCTAAGGCCGGAAGCGTCAACATCACTATCGGCGGTCGGCGTCGTGCCGCCGGGCCCCCTGTTGTGCGTCATCAGTCATGCAGGCTGTCCCCAGGAGTGGCCTGCGGACAGCGGCCGGCTGTCTTTTCGCGCGGCAGCCCTGCGCGGGGTTCTGAAAGAATCCGGGGCATGCTCATCAACCAGGCCCCGGCGGCCGGCCTCGACGACAACACACCCTGGGACGCCCTGTACGAGCAGGCCGCCGACCAATGCAACGACTTCGTCTCGCAGGTGCGCACCGTAACCGCGCACGACCCCGAGGACTCGGTGGATTTAGTCTGTGCGGCCGCGGAGACCACCGGGGCCTCTGTCCAGGCCCTGTCGGGCCCCTGGTCCCTCTACACCCCGCAGGATGCCGCGACGGTCGCCTCGGCGCTCTTCGTGCAGCTCCAGTACAGCGCCGACGCCCTCCAGGAACTCGCGTGCGCGGTCGGCCGGATCGTCGAGCGCGGCGAGGCCGAACTGCCCGCCCAGGCCGGCGCCGGGCAGCCGACGAACCTCAGCGACGCCTTGGAGACCCTGCGGTCGGTGTCCGACACGATCCACGGCCTGGCCGCCCAGCACGCCTCCACCACCGTGCGAGCCCTGCACGCCGCCCCCAGCTCCGCTCCAATGCCCGCCGACGCCCACCAGACCGTGGAGGCCGTGGCTGCCCTGCTCACCCAGCAGCACGACGGAGCAGTTACGCTGAACACCCGTCACGAGGACGGCGCGTACCAGGACGACCCCGACGACAACTACGGGTGCGGCTGCGACGTCACGATCGTCAGCGGCGACGAAGAGTACAACTTCCACCGCGGTGACTCGGAATGGTCGGTCACCAGAGAGTCGGACGGCCGGAAGCGGTCCGACGGCGCCACGGTCTACAACGCCTGGGAGACCCTGGGCACGACTTCGAGGACCGCCCACCCCCAGCAGCTCACCGACGACATTCTGCGCGTCATGGCGGCCGACCGCACCTGACCGCCGTCGGCAGCGTGCGGTCGGCGGCAGACGGCGGTGGGCAGCGGGCCGCTACGCCGGCCCTGTCCTGGTCCCCGGCAGCTCAATGCCGAAGGAGGGTGGGCCTCCACTCGGCTCCGGAGCATCAGGGGTCGCCGACCAATTGCCCGACCCCTCGCCAAACGGCACCGCGCTGTCTCCCTATGCTCCGGGCATGAAATTCTTCCGGTCGCGCGCCAGGCGTACGAAGTCGTCCCCTGTGTCCCGGGCCAGGGCTCTGTATCTGTCCGGGCGTTATGCCGAGGCGGAGGCCGGGGCGAGCGCCGTGGTCCGGTCGCGACCGCGTGACGATATGGATGTACCACTGGCGCTGACCATTGCCGCGCTTTCGATCGGCGCCCAGGGCCGCCATGCCGAGGCTCTCGCCGCATACGACGAGGCCCTGCCGGTCTTCGGCAGGATCTTTGGGTCCGATCACTGGCAGACCCTGAAGTTGCGCTCCGACCGCGCCCAGCAGCTGGCTGCGCTCGGTCGGCACGCGGAGTGTGAGGCGGAGGGGGCGGCCGTTGTCCGGGCTGCGGCCTGCGGCACAGGTCCGGAGATGCGGCTCGTGGCAGCGGCCGCCAGTAACGGGGTGGTTTTCGCCCTCAATGCGCAAGGGCGCCACGTGGAGGCTGAGGCGCTTGCCCGTGAGGCCCTGGCCGCACTTGACGAACCGGACCGGCTGTGCCTGGTGCTGCGGCTCGGCCTGGCCCGCAGCCTCAACGGGCAGGCCCGATATGAGGAGGCTCTCGCTGAGGCTGCGGGCGCCGACGAGCTGCACCGCGGTCTGCCCCCGGAGGAACGCGGCCAGGAGGCCGGCGCCGTGGAGCTTGTCATGGCTACCTCCCTCCTGGAGCTGGGCCGCGATGCTGAAGCCCGTGTCCGGGCCGCAACCGCTCACGACGCCTGCCTGGCCTCCTTCGGTCCGGAGCATCGCCGCACCAGAGAGGCTCGGGCACTGCTCGACCGTTTCGACGGTGCCTGAACCGGGCCGGTGCCGTGGACGGCGCACGTGCCACACGAAATGACGCACGGAGTTGCACCGGTCCCGTCACCATCTCGTCGAGTTTCTGACCGGTACGAGCACCTCCGCGGGGCCAGATCCCCAGACCGAGCCCCATCGGCTCGCCCACCTGCCGTCCGGGTCGTCTCGGTTGGCGACGACACATTCCATCGCCAACTCCCACCGCCCCAATCACACCGTGCCGCTAGGAGCCGGCAGCCTTTGCCGGCACGCGGGCGAGTTCGCGGGGGCGGGTGGCCAGTGGCCCGAGTCGAGGTCCACATACTCAAGGTGAGTGGCGCGGGCGAGCTCTGGGCTCTCACCGGATGCGGCCCACTCCTCGGCCTGGACGGGGGTGAACTCGGGGCGGACAACCACAACGGGGACGTCGAAGCGGCGCTCGTCGGTCAGGCGCACGACTCCCCTGGCGACCGCCTCGGGGACAGGAACGGCGGCGGACGCGAAGCGGTCCCGGGCCTGTTGGTCCAGGTCAGCGACGTCCACACCCTCGAAAGAACCCCAGCCAGGGAAGGGCATGGCGCCACCCTCGATCGTGAAGTGATCGGCGTAGGCCCGCCCATCGGCGGCGGGGAAGCCGCCGATCAAGGCGGCCTTGGCTGCGCCGGCCGCGATCGCTGTCTCGGCTTTCCCGGGATCGACATCCGCCATGACCAACGGAAATCAGGGAGGCCCGGACCACTGGTGTGTGATCACCCGCAACACGATCGGTTCTCCCGTGGCCGCCTTGAGGAACGGCCCGTTCGGCTCGTTCGGCTCGTTCGGCTCAACCGGCCACTCCGCGAAGCCACCCTACGGAACGGGCAGCCTCGGCATCGAGGTGGCGGACAGCTCCACCTCCCTCGCCCCGCCCAGTGAGAAGGTCGACTTCGGCAATGAGGTCGACTTCTACGTCGACCCGGTCCTGGGACTGAACCAAGTCGGGTTCCACGTCTTCCAGACCGGCGAGAACGTCACCCACGGCGGCCGGGGAACATGCCGAACATCAGGTTCGAGATCAACCCGAACCTCACTGCGGCCCCCGCCACCACCTACTCCACGACGGTGTGAGTGCCGCCCCTCCCCGGTGACGGACCAGTGGAGTCCCTGCCTCGACGCCACCGCCACCGGCACCGGCACCGGCACCGGCACCGGCAAATGGTTCCTCACGGGCAACGCCGGAACTATGACCGGCTGCAACCAGACCACCCTGTGCACGTTCCCGCAGCTGAAGACCGCTCTCAACGATGGCGGCCCGGCCCCGACCATCTACACCGCCGCAGTCGGCAAGGGCCGCGACAAGGTGTGGATCGGCGCCGTCGACGGCCGGCGGATCAACCGAACCATCTACGACTTCGAAGCCGACGGAGTCAGAACCCGCCGCGCCAACTGAGCGGTGCAGCGACGTGCGGCGCCCCTGGAGGGAGCGCCGCCCGTTCGGCTTGCGTGGGACCGAGCCCACCGGGGTGACTTCGGTTGGCCTGCTCGCAGCAGGTGGTCCGTGGGTTTCGGTGTTTGCCCAGCTCAGAGTTCGAACGGCAGGGTTTCAGTGGTGAGGTGGGCTGGCCGATGGTTGACGGGCCGGTCTCACTGTTGCGGGTTGCGCTGATGGAGCCGTCGTGGTGGTGCGACAATTGGGCCGGATCGAGGCCCGGTGACCTCGTGGTGGGGCTGTTGAATGTCAGTGCCGAGACGACCGGTCGCGATGGACCTCGCGGGAGGCCCACTGTCCGCTCCGGCAGGAGTTTCGGCGGGTGAAGCGCAGGGGCATGAGGCTGATCGCGGCCCAGGTGATGTGCGATTCCGAGTGCTGGATGAGTCGTTCGTAGTCGCGCGCGTCTCGGGGGGCGTACATGGCCCAGGAGTGTGAGCGTTCGACGACCCAACAGCGGGGCAGGACGACGAAGCCGGGGGGTGTTCTTCGGACGGCTGACGGTCTTGATCGTCAGATTGAGGTAGGTCATTGCCCAGGTCACGAGCTGTTCGGCGTAGGCGGAGTCGGCCCAGACGATGGTGCGCGTGATGTGCCGAAGCGCGAAAGCTGTCACCAAGGTCGTTACTGACCTGGGGTTTCGCTTGACCGAAGCACGGGAGTGGTCACCAAGCCAGCACGCTGCTTGTCACCTGCCCACGACAGCACGCCTGTTGTCACGTGAGGTCCGGCTGACAGTGAGGATTGAGCTACCCGCCGTCACGAGGAACAGCGCCCGGAGTCGCGGGCAACCCGCACGCCAAAGCCTTGCGGGCGGCAAGGTAGCCCGCAATTCTGAACGCCGGTTCGTGAGAGCCGAACGTATCGGCGCGGGCACGCCGCAGCACCACCCGAGTGGCGATCACAACTCCGTGCTCGGGCAAGCTCAGCTGCTCCTCGATCCCCACAGCGGCAGCGGCGAAGAAGCGTGGCAGGTTTTCGGCAGGTTCGTACTCCACCGTCACCTCTTCGGCTACCTCGAAGGCAAAGCCCTCGGCTGCGGGCTCGAAATCCACCTCTATCTCCGCGAAATGTGGCGCGCAGTTCTGCTTCTGATGCAGGACACACACGCCACGGATCGGATACGGCGGGAACCGAGGCAGCGCTGACGTCATGCCGGAACGCTACCCCCTGCCCGGTACCCCGTCTCCGGCGTCGACCTTGGTGACAGAAAACCTGCCTCACCGGCAGAGCCGGATGACGTGGTGAATGGGGCCGGTCGAAGCAGTCCGACTGCCACCGGCGAGGCACACTATTTGTCACAAATACCCATTCGGCAACCCTGTTCCGGTATTTCTCGCTCCGGGTGAAAAGCCGGACGAAATGCTGACCTCGGACGCCTCATGACGGACATGTGGTGGGCGACCACATCATGCAACTCGCGAGCGATGCGGGCGCGTTCCTCCAGAACGGTGCGGTGCGCCTGCTCCTGTGCAAGGGCCGACTACTGCTCCGCCAGCCGGGTACGGACCTCCCCGGTCCTGCGCACGCCGATCGCGTCGGCCTCGACAAGAGCGAACATCACCAGCACGATCGCGATGAAGTGCCGGGGGCCGATCGCGTCGCCCGACAGCTGCGGCCCAAGCAGCAGCGCGGTGCTCAGCAGCACGGTCTCGCCCAGCACCCGCGGCCGGTTGCGCAGCGCGATCAGGAACAGGAGTCCGGCGTGCACAGCCCATGCCCATCCCACGTACGGCCCGAAGGGCGGGTGGAGCGAGAACACCGGCAACATCACCATCGACGGCCACCAGGCCGGCACCGGCCAGCTCAGCCCCAGCACGAGCAACGCCTCGCGGGCCATCCCAACGGGTCTCATCGAGATGTCCTCGGTACCCGGGTTCGCTGCGAACACCGCCACCGCGGCAACCGCGAGATACGGCAGCCACCGCAGCAGCCTCGGCCCGCCCGTGGGCGGCATCGGCTGCGGGGCCGGCGTGAACAGACCCTCCGTACGAATGTTCAGCGCTCCGCGCACTGTCCCCTTCTCGGTCCTGTCCATGCGATCAGTATCGTCCGGTTTGTTCATGGGTCGGCTCCCTGCCGCGGCCTGGCCGGCATGGATCCAAGCCGAGCCGCCACGGCGGCTCGGCTTGGGGCCTGACGGCGGATCTGCGCTTGGAGCGAGCGGGCGGCTCCGCCGATTCCGGAGAATGGGCCGTCGAACGTGTCCAGGGTGGTGTCCGAACCAGGCACCAGGACCGATATCCGGGGGCTCAGCAGCAGCCGCCAGACCCGGACCGCACAGCGCGGCAGTGATCATCGCGACCAGCACAGCTCGCCGCAGCCGGCTACCTCGAATTCGGACGCTCACGGCACTTCCCCTCCAGGCGTTCGTCCGGATACGAAGTTATGGAGCGAACCTGCTGGCCAGCCTCACACCGCGGAGCCGTCTTCCCGTCTGGCTCTCAGGTATGACGGCGTCGCAGAGCAAACCGTCGCAGCGGGGAGGCCGAGGTAGTGCTGCCCCTGGCCATCTCGGACGGCAGCCCTCAGCGGGGTGGAAATCCACGCCGGGCGTCGCAAGTAGATGCTGAGGACGAGGTCGGTCTGCTGCAAACGGTCCACGAATGGGGCCATGCGGATAGGGGCCGCGGCCGAGTCTGTGGCGTCGAGAAGGTGGGCTACGGCATGGAGGGCGGCACCCCTCGTGAACGAGTGGATGGGCCGGACGCTGGGGGGCGGGAGCTCTGGCGTTTGCCCGCCGTGGTCGCCATGGGGGCAGGGCCTGGGCGTGCCGACGGTCGTATTCGCGGTCGAGGGCGGCGGCGAGCTGCGGTGTGTCGGCGTGTTCACGGGCGACGGGCCAGGTGAGGACTGGGGTGGGGTCGGCGGGTATCCGCTCGGGCAGTGGATCGCCGAGCAGCGCCGCGCCTACACGGCCGGAACGCTGGCAGCCGGGCGGGTCGCCGAGCCGGAGAAGCTCGGAATGGTGTGGTCCGAGCAGGACGCGGCCTGGGCGGACGGGGTCGCCGTCGCCAAGGTGTACGTCGCGGTGCACGGGCACTTCCTCCCGCCGACCAGTGCGGTGTGGGAGGGGCATCCGATCGGGGTGTGGCGAAGAACGCGAGTGCGGCGGCGCGCAGGGCTCGGGAGAACGAGGAGCTGCGTGCGGCCAGCCGTCCCGTCCCGTCGGCGGCCGGGGCGATGACCGAGGAGCGCCGGGACGAGCTGGACGCGATCGATCCGGGGTGGTGCCCGGTCTGGGACACCGGGTGGCAGCAGTGCTACCGGCTCGTTCAGATCCACTTCCAGGCCGGCGGGACGCTCCCCGTGCAGGACGAGGACCTCGGACGCTGGGTAAGGCGCGGCGGTTCGGGTGGGAGCGGCGCCTGCCCGTACAGCGGTGGATCCCGGAGAACACCTTCAAGATCACACCGGCCGAGGAGAACGAGCGGCCGTGGATGTGCCGGCCTCGACAGGGCGCAGCGCCCCGGTGGTGGGCCGGGACGCCGTCGTCGTGTGTGGGGTGATCGCTGGCGGGGGTCTCGGACCGGTCGGGGGTGAAGTCGTCGCCGTCTCCGTTGGCGGGTACCACGAGGGCGAAAGGACACCGCGTCGATGCAGATCTCGCGGGGTGGGTGTTCCTCTCGGCCGACGCGGACCGGCGCATCCGAGAATTCGGTCAGGGCCGTTCGGTTGACGTTCCTGTTCCCGTCTTCGCGTCGCAGGCTTCGTGGAATCGTTCCAGGATGAGCCCGACGATTTCGGGCGCGTCGCCCAGCGGCTCGGAGATGCCGACCGCGCCTGCCGCGGTCGACAAGTCGGCGGCCCGTCGAAACAGCCTCCCGGGCGCCAGGCAATATGACGCGACTGCGACCCGGCGTGCTCCCGCGAGGCGCAGTTGCTCGATCGCCTCCGCGGGTGTCGGTGACACGGTCGACGCGAATCCGGGCAGGCACGGCAGCCCGAGGTCCGCACCCAACGCGGACGCCATGGCACTCACCGACCGGCACGCGTCGCTGTCGCTGCTGCCCGCAGCCGCCACCACCACGGCGTCGAACTCGACATCCAGCTCGGCGAGACGGCGCCGCAGCGCTGCGACCAGGCGCGCGTCGGACACGTCCGAGAAACTGCCCAGCACGGGCGTCACGACCGGCACCGGGGCCACAGAACCGGACAGCGCCATGGGCAGGTCGACCCGGGCGTGAAAGGCGGAGGTGAGCAGCAACGGCACCACGACCACACGGCCGTGTCCGGTCCCGGCGAGGGTGTGCAGCACCTGACACGCCGTGGGACGGGCGTGCCGGAGGTACGCGACCTCGACCCGGCGTGCCCGGGGCAGCCCGACCGCGCGGGCGAGCGCGCGAGTGGTCTCCTGTGCCTGGGGGTCGATGCTGCCGTGCGCCAGCAGGAGCAGCGTGCTCGCGTCGGCCCCGGGGGCCTGTTGGCGCGGCGGCTCAATCACGTCGGTCACTGTCGAACCACTCTCTTCACACGGGAAGGACACAATCCAGTGACGGTGACATTACTCTCCGCAAAGGATCGGCAAGGCCGGGCGACTCCGGGCCGACCACAGGCCCATGACGGGCGGGATCCCGCGCCATGCGTTCCGCGAGCCGCTGCGGGGTGGTGTTCCACACCCCCGATCGGCCGAACGCACCCCTCCGGGTAGGTCAGGGAACTGTGCTGGATCGATGCCGAACGAACGGAGCCCGACGCCCGCACCTGCGCGACCTGCCCCGCCCGGCCTGTGCCACCAACCACGCCGCGCTCGCTGCCGCGAAGCCGTAGTGGTGCTGCGGGACGAACCGCAGAGACGCGCCGCGCCGCCTGTGTCCTGTCCGACGAAGGAGTAGAGCCGCAGTAACTGCTCGCGCCGACAGCCTCCGCTCTACGACGCCCAGGCGGAGGCCCTCAAATGGTGAACCGGCACGCCTCGGACACAGCCGGCAGCGTCGTCGCCAGCACGGCGGGCGTGAGTGGACGGGGCGAATGCGCCTCCGACGGCAGCCTCACCGCCGTCGCACTCCCCCTCGAAGCCGACCTCCAACGCATGGCCCTCATGAAGCGGCACGTGGACCTAGAAATCGAGTTCTACGAGCGCATCCGCACCGAGACCCAGCAGACGCCAGAGACGGAGAAGCGACTGCGGCAAACCGTCACCCGCCTCAAGTGCGGCTATCTCCAACCAGCGAGACGAGATCTCAGAACTCAGCCAGTTGGTGACCAAGCAGACCCTGGCCGGCGCGCTTCTCATCCAGCGGGGAGAGTCGGCCGCCGACAGTATCGTTCCGTTCCGTCCAACCCTCACCTGACGTCAGCCGAACAAGCACCTGGGCACTTTCGGAAGGCAGCCTGAAACATTTGGATCACTGAACCAATTTGGTACGACGCTCCAAGTGTGTCACGTTGGGGGCGTGTCAACGAGAACCCGCCGGCCTCAGCGGCGTAACCAAGTGCTCTCCCAGGAGCAGATCATCAAGGCTGCGATCGAGCTGCTCGATGCGAGTGGCGAGAGCGCGCTGACCACTCGAGCGCTGACCGAGCGCCTGTCCACCGGGTCCGGGGCGATCTACTATCGGGTGGGCAGCCGTGACGAGCTGCTGGACATGGCAACGGAAACGGTCGTCACCGCTGCGCTGGCAGCCAAGCCCTCCGCGGCCACGCCCGAGGACAAGATCCGCAGCGTCGCGCTGGCACTGTTCGACGCGATCGCCGAGCACCAGTGGCTCGCGACACGGCTGACTCTGCAGATCGTCCGGAAGCCATTCGGCCCGGTGACGGTGGGAATCTTCGAGGAGATCGGCCGTCAGGTGGGCGCGCTGGGTGTGCCACAGGCTTCCTGGCTCGACGCCACCTCGACGCTTGTGCACTACATCCTCGGGGCCGTCAGCCAGAACGCCCGCATCGACGGTGACACCTCGACGGTCCAGCCCGACCGTACCGATTTCCTCGGAGCGACGGCGACGGCCTGGCAGGACCTCGCTCCCGAGGACTACCCGTTCATGCACGCCATCGTCGGTCAGATGAGGGAGCACGACGATCGCGAGCAGTTCCTCACCGGCATCGCCGTCATCCTCGGTGGCCTGACCCGGCTCGGTTGACCCGGCTCATCCGGCCCGGATCCCCAGCGTGCGTTTTCAGGAAGGTATTTCCATGCGTGACGTAGTGATTGCAGGCGGCGGCCCGGTCGGTTTGTTCCTGGCCACCGAGCTCGCCCTGGGCGGCTGTTCCGTCCTGGCCCTGGAGCGGGACGAGGAGGTCACCTCGCCCTACAAGGCGCTCCCGCTCGGATTACGCGGCCTGAGCGCAGGATCGGCCGAGATGTTCTATAGCCGCGGCCTGCTCGAAGCGGTGATTGACGCTTCCGGCGCCGATGCGAAGAGGGTTGGCGCGGCCCCCGACGCGATAGAGGCGCCGACTCCCCGGGACGTGAGCCATTTCGCGGGCATGAGCCTGGACGCGGCCGACATCGACGTGTCCGCCTTCCCGTTCCGGCTGCCCAGCCCGGCGATGGAAGGTTTCATGACCAGCCTCGAAGCGGTCAGCAAGGTCCTGGCCGAGCGTGCCATTGCGCTCGGCGTGGACATCGTCCGCGGCGCTCCCGTCACGGCTGTGACGCAGGACGACCAGTCCGTCGCCGTCACGGCAGCCGGACAGGAGTACCGGGCGCGCTACCTGGTGGGATGCGACGGCGGCCGCAGCACGGTGCGCGGCCTCGCCCGCTTCGACTTCGTCGGCACGGATCCGCTCTTCACCGGCTACGTCGCGCGCGTCACCTTCGCTGACCCGCAGCAGCTGCCACTGGGCTTCAACCTGACGCCGAACGGCATGTACTTGCGTACGCCCTTCGAGGGGCACCTGGGCATGATGGACTTCGACGGCGGCAGGTTCGACCGTTCCCGGCCGCTGACCCGTGAGCACCTCCAGGAGGTCCTGCGCCGCATCACCGATACCGACCTGACGCTGACCGATGTTCATCTGGCATCGAGCTTCACGGACCGTGCGATGCAGGTGACGACCTACCGCAAGGGCCGCGTTCTGCTCGCCGGCGACGCCGCGCACATCCAATCCCCCCTCGGCGGCCAGGGGCTCAACCTCGGCATCGGTGACGCCGCCAACCTCGGCTGGAAGCTCGCCGCGACCGTGCACGGCACCGCGCCCGAAGGGCTGCTCGACACTTACACCAGTGAGCGCCACCCCGTCGGCGCCGCCATCCTGGACTGGTCACGCGCCCAGGTCGCCACCATGAAGCCCGGCCCCAATGCTCCCGCGCTGCGGCAGCTGGTCCACGAGCTGCTGAGCACCCCGGACGGAACGACCCTCGCCTACCGGAAGACAACCGGGCTGTTCGACCGCTACGACCTGGGCAGCGCGCAGCCGCTCGTCGGCAGCACCGCCCCCGACTTCCACTTCGAGGACGGCCCTCGCCTCGGTGACCTGTTGCGCCAAGGCCGGGGCGTGGTCCTCGACTTCACCGGCGACCACGCGCTGCAGTGTGCGGCCAGAAGCTGGCAGGGCCGGATCCAGTACGCGACCGGCACGGCACACAACGACCTCGGATTCAACGCTCTGCTCGTCCGCCCGGACGGCGTTGTGGCCTGGGCAGACGATCAAGATCTCGACCTTAAGGCGTTCCGGCAGGCCGCGACCCGCTGGTTCGGCAGCCCGCAGAACTAGGGCCTGTCTCCTTGAAGGCTATGGGCGCCATTTCTGGCGATAGGCGGGGTGTTCGGCGTATGACTGGGCAAGGACTCGCAGCGCGTATGTCAGGCCGGCCGAACGGGAGTCCGAGGGGTCCATGGCCTTGTAGTCGTGCGCCAGTTGCTCGGTCAGGTCGAGCATGGGGAGATGGCTGTCGAGAAGAGCCTCGCCGCCCAGGGTGTCGGACACGTAGGCATAGGCGTGGTTGTCTTCCATGATGCGTGCGACGAGGAACTGCACGAGATCGTCCATGCGGCCATCTTCACGGGCAAGGCGCTTTGGCGGTCAAGCAGCTGTCCAGATGAGGATGGCGGCGAGGTGCAGTGCGGCCTGGTAGGCGATGGCGAGCTTGTCCGTTCGCATGGCCAGGCCGCGCCACTGCTTGAGTCGGTTGATGCACCCTTCGACGGCGTTGCGCTGCTTGTACGCCTCGGCGTCGAAAGCCGGGGGGCGACCGCCGGCGCGGCCTCGCCGCAGACGGTGGCCGACCTGGTCGGACGGCTGAGGGATGACAGCGCCGATTCCGCGTCGGCGGAGGTGATTCCGGATCGCGCGGGATGAGTACGCGCGGTCCGCCAAGACGGCCTCCGGTCGAGTCCTCGGTCGTCCGGGTCCGCTTCGCGGAACACGGATTGCGGCCATGACGAGGTCGAAGGCCGGGGCGTCGCCCGCCTGGCCTGCGGTGACGCGAAGGGCCAGGGGCCGTGCACGACTGTCGCTGGCAAGGTGGACTTTCGTGCTCAGGCCACCTCGGGAGCGCCCGAGGGCGTGGTCGTCGGGTTCGGCCCGGCCTGGCGCCCCTTTTTTTCCTGGCTCCGGCGGCGTGCTGGTGGGCTCGGCAGACGGTGGAGTCCACCGAGATGGTCCAGCCGATGTCGGTATCAGCGTCGGCCGCTGCCAGAACTGCGGCGAGGATGCGTTCCCAGGTGCCGTCCACGGCCCACCTGATCAGGCGTTTGTGAGCGGTCTGGAACGAGCCGAGCTCGTCCGGCAGGTCCCGCCAGGGCGAGCAGGTGCGGTACTTCCACGCGATGGCCTCCAAGGCTCGGCGGTGATCGGCCCACCGCCGACCGCGGACCGGATCGGCAGGCATCAACGGCTCGCGCCGGTCCCACATAGCATCAGTGATCACTAATCGGACGGACACATCCGATCAACTGACCAGCCGGTCAAAGAGACACGCTCTAGCCGGCGTCGCCGGACTCGCACCGGTCCCGCGGGACTCCGGCCGGATCAGCGGCAACATGCGCCGGCCGCACCGCTACCACCGTCGGCTCCTGCGGGTTTTCTACCTCTCCGCGCAGATCGCCGCCCGTTTCTGCCCCACCTCGAAGGCCTTCTACGACCGTAAGCGGAGCGAGGGCAAGAGCCACAAGCAGGCGATCCTCGCACTCGCCCGCCGCCGCCTCGACGTCCTATGGGCTCTCATCCGCGACCAACGCCAGTACACCGTTCAACCACCCCAACGAGAACCGGTGGCTGCGTGAGCACCTACTTCAGCGCGGGACTTCCGGAGGTTCTAGCGATGGCCGATTCGCCAACTCTCAGGCCGGTCTGACGCCTAGCCTGAGTCGAGGCTCTCATCGGGCTGAGGCGATCTGAACCAGGGGGGCCACGGAATGCCAGTAGAAATACTCCCCGACCGAGCCGGGCGGGAAGTCGGCTTCGAACCGCTGTTGGACGAGCTCCTTGCGATCTTCTGCCCGGACTGGGAGTTGCCCGCGATCATGGAAGGCGCGCACCAGTACCACCGCAACGAGGTGAAGCGATACCAGCTGGGCGAGGCCACGGCCCAGGATCCCGCGGTGACACGGCAGCACGTCGGCCTCCTCACTCAGGCTGCAGTGCACGATCAATGCCGAAGCGGCATACGGCAACTCATCCAACCCCTGGTGACGGCTTGCGGCCACCGCCAGATCCAGGCAGCGATCATCGACTACATGCGGACCGGTTCCAACCGCGAAAAGGTCGGTGCCAGCATGGCCTGGTACTTCGCTCGCCCGGGACTTCAGTACGCCTCCATGGGGGACTTGCGCCGGGGAGTACCGGCGGAGGAGAGCAAAGCGGCACTGGAGGCGCTGACGGATCTCCGCAACGACTACCGATCGGCTTGCCTCTCCGCGTTCCTGGCCTGCGAAGACCCACAGACACGCCAGGACCTCTCGCTGGAACTCAGCCTCGCCCCGGCGGACTACCCCGCCGAACTCCGGAACAGTCATGAGAAGGCCAGGCTCATCATCGAGGCAGACCCTGAGCGGTATCACCGGCTTCTGGAACGCTGCACGCACACGTCGCCGCCGACATAGGACGAACAAGATCGATCGGCGTGCCGCTCGCTTGACAACGGTCATTGGGAATCAGTAACGGGCAAGCGGCCGGTAAGCAGTGATCGATGGGATTGGTCGTGGCCATCCCGTTGGCACCTGAGAGGCTGTGGCGGGGTCCTGCGCTGCCGGTGTTCGGCTGGCCAGGGCGGCGAGCCCGGCGGTTCCGGCATGTCGGAAGATCTTGCGGAGGTTGTGGCAGGCGGCCAGCAGTTGCCACTTGCCGCGGGCTCCGCCCTCGCCGAACAGGAGGATTTGGCGGCCTTGCCGGGCTGGGTCCGCAGCTTGCGGACAATTTGCTCCGTGAGGCCACCGATTGCGCATGGCCGACGGCGTCGAAGCCGGTGGCCAGGCCGACGGTCTTGGCGTGAAGCCGGTCTGGCTGGGGCAGAGTACCGCGGACGCTAAGTCTCAGCAGGTCGCTGAACCAGAGTGCTTCACAAATGCAGGAGAGCGGGACCGAAAGTGCGATTCTGATGTTCCGGGCCTTCGGTTGGACCACTTCTTCTTGTCTCCCCGGCCCAGCTTCCGCGGAGGTTTCGTTTGGAGGGGGCGACGATCTGGCTCCACGCGCAAAGTTGGCGCGGTGGACCACAGCAGAGAACTCCTGACGACACGTCAAGCTGCATTCACTCAGGCGTGTTGCGGTGAACGAGCAGGGGCCACACTGTACGCGGACCGCTGCATCGCTTTGTGGGAAAAGGTCCGGCCGACACCAGTATGGCTCAGTGATACCCGCCCGACGGAGTCGACCGCACCCTGGGCCCGCAGTCAGCGACCCAGCCGCTCGATCTCCACCGAGATCGCTTCGCTCGTCAGCTCGCGGGCGTGAGCCAGGGGCAGGGCGCCGCTCAGCCAGCGCGTGCTGAGCCCTTCCAGGAGAGCGGTAAGCCGCTCTGCGGACGCCGTGAGATCCGGTGCGGGAGCTGTCGGCCGGATGCGGCCCAGGAGGTCCGCCACATCGTGAATCCAAGCCAGTGATGCTCTGGCCAGGTCTCCGCGCAGCTCGGGTTCAAAGATCGCGCTGGCGCGTAGCTCGCCCCACGCCGTGCTGTTCTCGCGGACTTCGGGGAGGTCCTGGAATTCCAGCAGGAGGGACTGCTCCAGCTCCTCGTGGGCGCCGTACGGCCTGGCGGCGCCGTCCACATTGGACGTGTACCGTTCGGCCCGATCGCTGATGAACTCCAAGGTTTGGCGCAGCGTGCCGGCCCGGTCCTTGAAGTGGTAATAGATCAGCGCGGTGGACACCCCGGCTTCGGCCGCCAATTCTTCCATGCGTAGCCCGCGGACCCCCCGCCGGGCTATGACTCGGGCGGCACCTTCCAAGATGGTCCTTCGGCGGTCCGTTGACACGCAATTTCCTCCTAGTGGCCTGAAACAACAATGTCGCATATTGATTGAATTTTCAGTTAGATCGCGCGAAGTCGCGACAGGTGTCAAGTCAGCCGGAGGTGGTCCGCTTGAGCCGGTCGCTGTCACGTCTGGGGTCAAGGCCGGGCCTCGGCAGGCTCTTGCGCCGACTGTGCAGGAACCACGCGCCGATGAGTACGGCGAGGGCAAGCCGCACATGGTGGCCATCATGAACACGGTGCAGGCGAGGACCCTGGCGAAGCGGGCGAGGCTAACGTCGAGCCGTCCGCTTCGGACGCATCGAAGGGGGCCGCGAACCGTGCGTCGTTGTTGGGCAGCGTCATGCGGATGGTCAGGGCTTCTTCGCCCTGCACTGCGCCGAACTCAAGATCCGCGTCGTAGGCGTCGTAAGGACGGTCTGCGATTGACCCCACCGTCAGAGTGACGGGCACGCGACGGTCGCGATGCGACCGTGGGCCGGGAAGGCGGGGTCGCCGCACACCGAGGACGAGGTCTGCAGTGAAAGGGTCTGCGCCGGGTAGATAGATGCTGCCGCCTCCGTCTGACGGGCAGCGGGGGATTCGCATCGTGACCACAGCTGCTCCGTCGGGCAGGTCGGACTCAGTCAACCGGCTCGCCGGGCTCGTCGTGCGTCGAGCAGTGGATGCCGCCGCCACCGGAGGCGATGGTGTCGATCTGGACCTGCACGATGTCACGCTTGGGGAAGTGCTCCTGCAGGATGCTCCGGGCGCGCTTGTCGGCTTTCCGGTCCCCGAACCTGGGCAGGAATACGGAGTCGTTGGCAACGTAGAAGTTGGCGTATGTCGAGACGAAGTCGTCGCCTTCGCCAGTGATCTCGTACAGGTCGGGCTGCGGCAGATCGACGATCTCGAAGGACCGGCCCTTGGCGTCGGTCGCCTTGCTGAGGACGGCCTTCGCCTGGTCGGCCGCGCGTGACCAGGAATCGACGGGTGTGTCGGGGTGCGCCTTGTCCAGGAGCACCACACCGGGCTCGGTGAACCGTACGAGGCTGTCCACGTGTGCATCGGTGATGTCCTGGCCACGTACGCCGGCCAGCCAGATCACCTTTTTGATGCCCAGGGTCCGCTTGAGCTCGGCCTCGATCTGGTCCCGGCTCTTCCCGCGGTTGCGGTTGTCGTTGACGATCGAGCTCTCGGTGAGGAGAAGAGTGCCCTCGCCGTCGGTCTCGAAGGAGCCGCCCTCGGCGACCAGGGAAGCCGCCCTGCGGGGGATGCCGTACTTCGCGAGGAGGTTGCGGCCCACCCGGGCATCGTTGGTGTGTACCTGCTTGTTGCCCCACCCGTTGAAATTGAAGTCGACACCGACGACGTCGCCGTCCTGCTCCACGAAAACCGGCACGGTGTCGCGGGCCCACAGGTCGTCGACGGCCAGCGGGATGACCTCGACATCGCGCCCGCACGCCTTCTGGGCGGCCTTCTGCTGGTCGGGCCTGGCCATCATCACGACGTATTCGTACTCCGCGACGGCGCGGGCGACGCGTGCGATGTCCTCGCGTACGTAGCGGAGGTCCTCGTCCCACACCGAATCCAGGGCGGGCCACGACATGAACGTGCGCGCGTGGCTCTCCCACTCGGCACCCATGCGCAGCCCCTTGGCCGCCGTGTCCTGGTCACCGGCGGTGCTCGCGGAACCCGTCGGTTCATCACCGGGTCCGCAGGCCGAGGCGCCGAGGACGACGGCGCCGATTCCGGCGAATGTGCGCAGAGCTGAGCGACGGGAAGGGAGGAGGGAAGACACGGTGAGCTCCGATCATCGTGAGGGGGCAAGTATCTGTCGGCATGGCGTGGCGCTCGACGAGCGGCGACGCACCCGTGGGGGGCGACGATGCGATGCGGACGGAGCCGATCGCTACCCCGACTCTGACACGGACTGAAAAGTCAGTCAAAAAGTGCGCACCTCGGGTGCGGCTGTGGTGGCCCCGCGCTTGAGGTCGCGGGCATGGGTCGCTGCAGTCGCGGTCCGCGGCTGCGGCTGCGGCTGCGGCTGAAGGGTTTCGGTGAGTTCGGCGGTCCGGATCGGGTGGGCTCCGGCCAGTGCGGCCGAAGGTCGCGGTGGCGTGCAAGCCGTGTCGGCCCGCGTCGCTCCCCTCGCGCAACGACTGAGCGGCGCCCCAGGTCATGTTGACTGAAACTTTAGTTAGCGGCACGATCATCTTCCGAGGCGGCCCACGGCCGTCGCGCCACCGTGTGCCGGTGCCCGTGCGGCAATCAGCCTGTCCGGCGCCTTGGCCTCCCTCGCCGAAAGAGTCACCGCATGTCTACTCAACTTACCGGGGTGCAGTTCGCCCACGCTCCGCTGTTGGTCGACGATCCCCGCGAGATAGGTGGCTACCGCCTGCACGCCCGGCTCGGCGCCGGCGGGATGGGGGTCGTGTATCTGGCCCACACCCCGGGCGGGCGGCCCATCGCCCTCAAGGCGGTGCGGGACGAATTCGCCGCCGATCCGGAGTTCCGCCGGCGCTTCGCCGACGAAGTGACCAGTGCCCGGAGTGTCCACGGCCTGTTCACCGCTCAGGTGGTGGACTCTGGCGTGGACGCCCCCACGCCGTGGCTGGCCACCGCATACGTCCCCGGTCCGTCCCTGCAACAGGTGGTCGAGAGCCACGGCCCTCTGCCGGTGCGCACGGTTCTGCTGCTCGTGGCAGGCATCGCCGAAGCGCTTCAGGCCATCCACCGGGCGGGCATCGTGCACCGGGACCTCAAGCCGGCGAACGTACTGATCGCCGAGGACGGCCCCCGCGTCATCGACTTCGGCATCGCCCGCGCGGCCGACGCCACCGGCCTGACCGGCACCGGGCTGCGGATCGGCACCGCCGCCTACATGGCGCCGGAGCAGGCGACGGGCCTGACGGTGACCCCTGCGACCGACGTCTTCGCACTCGGTGCGCTCGCCGCTTACGTGGCCGGGGGAGCACTCCCCTTCGGGAGCGGGCCCGAGTCCGCCGTGCTCTACCGGGTGGTCCACGAGGAGCCGGACCTGTCCAGGGTGCCTCCGGACCTGCGCGGCCTGCTGGGACGCTGTCTCGCCAAGCACCCCGGGAACCGGCCCGCTCCGCACGAGCTGATCGACGCCGTACGCGCCCATCCTGCCGTGGGAGCGCATCCGGGGTTCACCGACGGCTGGCTCCCGCGCGGCGTCAGCAGCGAGATCGGGGCACAGGGCGATCTGCCGGGACACATCCACACCCAGCCGACGCTCGCCGCAGCCACCCCCACCGCCCCGGCTCGTGCGCAACAAGCCCCCGACAGCGGTGACCGGACCGATCCCGCCCCGCATCGTGCCCGCCGGAGCCGACTGCGGCGGCCCGCGGCCGTACTCGCGGCCGCGTTTCTCCTGGCCCTCGGAGGAACGGCCTACTACATCCTGGACCACCCCAAGGGCACGGCAGACGACTCCTCCGACTCGTCCGGCCGACCCCACACCCCCTCGCCCCGCCCGTTCTCCCCTTCCCCTTCACCTTCGTCCGAGCCCGCGTACGTGCCGGACTACTCGGACGCCGAACTCACTGCCCCCGACCCCGGCTACGAATTCGATCTCGCGGCCGGGAAGGTCGTCCCCACCGAGACCGCCGAGTGGTATCTGGAGGTGGCCGACGGCGAGTTCGTCCTTCCCGAGGACAGTGGTGCCTTCGTCGCCTCCGGATATGTGCTGAGCCCCACCGACTGCGTACGGGGCATGGAGACGGAACCGGTGACCTCGCTTCCGTTCGACGAACTGGCCGACGAGCGTCCCTTCTGTCTCCGGAGCCCGGACGAGAAGAGCATCGTCATCGTGCGGTTGGTCGAGGCTGCTCCGGATGAAGGCCCCGTCACGGTGGTCATGAGCCGCCGCCGCGAAAGTGGCTGACACCGGGCCCAGGCGACGGAACGCGTCGGCAGAGCGCGTCGGATCGCGAAGGACGCGCTCACCGAAAACCGCCGGGTCATCGCCGCGCTACGCAGTACGGCGAGCGCCCGGTCTGGGTCACGATCGTCTCCCGCGGCCCTTCCAGAGCGCAGGACACGGCTGCGGATGCGGCCGCGCCGCCTACCGTGGAAGGTGTGGCCGGCAGCTACGGGCCGGCCGCGATGCGCGGGTGGTGCTTCTCGTCGACGGGGCCGACTGCCAGCCCCTCTGGCAAGGGAATGGAAGCATGCGGTGACGCGGGCCGGCACAAGCCTTCACGAACACCGGCACCTTCTTGTGCCCCCGATGGGCGCCGCCCGCCCCGTCTCCGCCACCCACGCCCGCTCCAGGCCAGAGGCTGGCAGTCGGCCAAGATCGCGTGCAACAGGCCCGACCCCCCATCTAGTCGGTCAGGGCCGTGATTACGCAGGCAGGAGTGGCCCGGTAGGGTTCGGACCATGGCGTCTCGCAGCACTCAGATCCTCGAAGCTGCCGCCCGGGTGATTGCCCGGCGCGGAGTCCGTGGCCTGCGCGTGGAGGAACTGGCCGCTGAGGCAGGCGTGTCCACCGCGCTGATCTACTACCACTTCAAGGACCGCACCGGGATCCTGCGCCAGACGCTTGAGTTCATCAGCGACCGTGCCGAGCGCTACACGACCTGCCGGGATCCGGACGCCGAACCCCTCAGCCCGCGCGAGGAATTGGACCGGACGCTCCTGCTGGAACTCCAGGACACGACCGAGGTCAGGGAGAACAGCAGCGCCTGGGGCGAGCTGCGGGCCAGCGCCGTCTTCGACGGAGCCCTGCGTGAGGAACTGGCGAGGGCCACCCTGGTCTGGGTCCAGGAGGTTGCGGGCCTGCTGGGACGGGTTCATCCGATGGCCCCGGCAGTGGCCCTCGCGGCGGCCGCCGAGCGGCTCACCGCCCTCCTGGAGGGTCTGAGCATGCGCTGGCTCAGCGGCACGCTCCAGATCGCCCACGCCCGGACCCTCATGAGCGACGCCATCGACGCCGAGGTCGAACGACTGAGCCGCTGACGACTCGCGTCGGCGCCCCCGGCCCGCTACTCGCACCCTTTTCCCGGGGGCCCGGATGGGTTCCGACGAGGCAGGTGGACCCGCACCGCCAGTCCGCCTCCGGGGCGGGGGGTTGCGGTGACCTTCCCATGGTGGGTGAGGGTGATCGCGCGCACCACGGCGAGTCCCAGCCCCAAGCCCTTGCTCCCGTGCTTCGCGCCGCGCTGGAACGGCTCGAAAAGGGTCGGGATCTCTCCGGGGTCCAGGACGGGGCCGGTGTTGACGACCTCGATGAAGGCGAGCTTCTCGTGGACGCCGGTCGCCACCGTCGCCGTGCCGCCCGGGTGGTTGTGGCGCACAGCGTTGGCCAGCAGGTTCAGCGCGATGTGCCGGAGCAGAGAGGGGTCGCCCGCGACCGGTGCAGGTGCGAGGTGTGTGGTGATACGGACGTCCACGGTCCGGGCCTCTTCGGTGAGATCCTCCACGGCATCCCCTGCGACGTCCGCGAGATCGACCGGGTCCGGCGTCAGGGTCTCGCTCTCGCCCCGGGCCAGCGTCAGCAGTGCGTCGAT
This sequence comes from Streptomyces sp. NPDC127117, assembly GCF_042677325.1. NCBI lineage: Bacteria > Bacillati > Actinomycetota > Actinomycetes > Kitasatosporales > Streptomycetaceae > Streptomyces > Streptomyces sp. NPDC127117. Next base: position 52,981 of record NZ_JBHXTM010000023.1, on the reverse strand, counting down.
CAGACGCTCGGTGCGGGCGTTGGCGTCCAGCGCGCGCTGGAGGGCGGGCTTCAGGTCCGAGGGGACGCGGCCCTGCGCCAGAGGGATCTCCAGCGCGGTGCGCTGCAGCGTGAGTGGAGTACGCAGTTCGTGCGAGGCGTGGGCGGTGAACTGACGCTGAGCGGTAAAGCTGCGGTCGAGCCGGTCGAGCATGGCGTCGAAGGTGTCGCCGAGCTCGCGGACCTCGTCGTGCGGTCCGCTCAGACCGAGCCGCTCGTCGAGGTTGCTGCCGGCACTGATCCGGCGGGCGGCCCCTGTGACCTGGGTGAGCCGGTGAAGTGAACGCCGGCCGGCCCACCAGGCGAGCAGTGCGGCGAGGGCGGTGAAGAGGACGAGCAGGAGCAGGGACCGGACGAGCAGGTCGTTGAGAACGCTGTGCTGGAAGTCTTCGAAGGCTTCGGCGGGAGTGGTGGGCACGGGCTTGGAGATGCCCGGCGGCAGGGGGACAGGACTCCGAGCGGGATCGAGGGAACCGGTGTTCGGGACGCCGGGCGGCTCGGCCGCCGGAATGAGATCGGCCGGCGGGACGACGAGGTAGCGGTTGTCTTCGATGAGCTGCCGGGAGCTCAGCCAGTTCAGCAGAAGCAGTCCGGCGCCGAGGACCACGAAGACCGAGGTCGTCACCAGGGCCAGCCGACCGCGAAGGGGCAGCCGGTACGGTGCGGGGCGGCGATCGGTACGGCCCCGGTGCCGGCCGTTCACAGCCGGTACCCGAAGCCGTGTTCGTGGTTGATCAGCGGCGGTTGGCCCAACTTGCGGCGCAGCGAGTGCACGGTGACCCGGACGGCGGTGGTGGCCGGATCCAGTGCCGCGTCCCACAGCCGGTCCCTCAGCTCCTCGGTGGTGACGGGGGCGCCGTCCGCTGCGAGCAGCAGCTCCAGCACGCCGAGTTCTCTGGGTGTCAGCTTGAGCGGCCGGCCGTCGCGCTCGGCGACTCTGCGGACGGTGTCCAGGCTGATGCCGTGACGGCTCAGCACGGTGGCGGTGCTGCCGGTGGAGGCACGCCGGCCGAGCGCACGCAGCCGGGCGATCAGCTCAAGGTAGGAGAACGGCTTTGCCATGTAGTCGTCGGCGCCCTGACCGAGGCCATCGACCAGGTCGGACAGGGCGCCGGCGGCGGTGAGCATCAGAATCCTGGCCGGATAGCCAGCCGTGTTCAGTGCCCGGCAGACGGCGTCCCCGCCCAGCAGCGGCAGGTCCCGGTCCAGGACCAGGACGTCGTATTCGGCGGCGGCCGTCATCTCAAGCGCGCGAGCACCGTCATGGGCGACCTTGCAGACCATGCCCTCTGCACGCAGGCCCTCGGCGAGCATCGCGGCCAGCTCCACCTCGTCCTCGACGATGAGCACGCGCATTCCATCCCATTCCACTCACCCGCGCCCTGCGCGGTCCTGTCTGCGAAGACCTCTCCTCAAGGATGCCCGCGCGCACGTTAGCCAGCGGTTAGGAGCATGCTCACCCGTGGCTAACCCGGCGCTCCGTAGAACTGCTGTACGTCATCGTCGAGATCCACAAGGAGCAGATCATGCGCAGTCGAACCGGGCGGTCCCTCATGGCGGCAGCCGCCGTGACCGCGGCACTGGCGATGAGCGGTTGTTCCTCACAGGACTCCGCTCCCAAGGTCGCCGGAGACAACGGGTCGGGCTCAAGCAAGCCGCAGGACGACAACGCGATCCGCCGGGCATGGGTGAACTGCATGCACAAGGAGGGACAGAACCAGGTCCAGCAGGACAAGGACGGCAACATCGTCATCCCTGCCACCGGGACCGGCGACAGCGGTTCCGTCGCCACGTACGAAGCGGCGGTCAAGGTCTGCGACGCGAAGAATCCCGGCATCCAGCAGACCACCGAGAAGACCAACCAGAAATTCGTCGAGCAGGCGCGTGCCTGGGTCGCGTGCGGGCGGAAGAACGGCTACCCCGACCTGCCCGACCCCGACCCGAGGACCGGCATCCTCAACATTCCGCGGGAGTCGTTCGACGCGGCCAAGTGGGACGCGATCCAGCCGGCCTGCAGCAAGCTTCCCGCTCCCAGCTACCAGATCGGCCAGTGACAATGCCTCAGACCGCTGAGCCTTCCGTCCACGCCGACCTCGCGTCCGGCACCGCACCCAGGAAGCGCCGCAGGATCGTCGCTCCGCTCGTCCTCATCGCCGCGGTGGGAGGATCCGCCGCCCTGGGCGCGACGCGCCCGTGGGAGCACCAGAGCTCCGTCGCCGAGCAGCCGCCCCTCAGCCACGACACCGTGGTGGTGGAGAAGGGATCGCTGTCCAGCAGCATTCAGGTCGCCGGGGCGCTCAGCTACGACGCGCCCACCCCCATCGTCGCCTCCGGCCATGGAACGTTCACCGCACTGCCCGCCGTGGGCTCCGTCGTCAAGTCGGGCGGCCGGCTCTACGAGGTCGATGGTCGCCCCGTCGTCCTCATGACCGGGAACCGGCCCCTGTGGCGAGACCTGGGCCCTGGCGCCGGTGACGGCCCCGATGTCGAGCAGCTCAAGCGCAACCTGATCAAGCTCGGCCACGCCGATGGTCTCGGCATCGCCGTCGACGAGAAATTCACCAGGGGCACTGCCACCGCCGTCAAGCGCTGGCAGAAGGCCCTGGGTGTGAAACAGACCGGAACGGTCGAGCTCGGCAGCATCGTCATGCTGCCGCAGTCCGAGGTGCGGGTGCACAAGGTCGCTGCGCAGCTCGGATCGCCCCTGGGGGCAGACGCGGTCCTGACCGTGAGCAGCACCGACCTGGTCGCGATCGTACAGCCCGCCGAGAATCAGCTGTCCCGGTTCAAACCCAACGGCAAGGCAGTGGTGAAGCTCGCCGAGGGCGGCAGCGTCAAGGGACGCATCCGTTCCCTGATCCGTAAGGGCGACGGCGACGCAGGGGACGGCGGATCGGGTGGCTCCGGTGACAGCTCGCCGAAGACCACCGTGACGATCGTGCTGGACGACCAGCGCCGGGCCAAGAGGGCCGGGCCCTCCTCCGCGACGGTCAGCGTCGTCGGTGACACCGCCGCCGACGCCCTCATCGTTCCTGTCACCGCCCTGCTAGCCCTGGACGGCGGTGGCTACGGCGTCCAGGTGGTAGCCGGCACCACCAACCGGCTGGTCAAGGTGCAACTGGGACTGGTCGCCGATGCCAAGGCCCAGATCACCGGCGACGTGAAGAGCGGCGACCAGGTGGTGATCCCCAAGTGACACCACCACTGACACAGGGCCGAGCACCCGTGCTGGAGCTCACCGGCATCACCAAGGAGTACCCGGGAGCGCCCCCACTGCGCATTCTGCACGGCATCGACCTCACCATCGGCGCCGGTGAACTCCTTGCCGTCGTTGGCCCCTCAGGCTCGGGCAAGTCCACCCTCCTCGCCATCCTCGGCCTGCTCGACCGGCCCACCGCCGGGCAGTTGCGCTTCGAAGGACGAGACCTGTCCGGCCTCTCCGACCCCGAACTGGCTGCTGTGCGCGCGCACCGGATCGGCTTCGTCTTCCAGCAGTTCTTCCTGCTCCCCGGGCTCACGACGGCGGAGAACGTCGCCACCGGCCTCCTCTACAGCGGCGTCCCCCACGCGCAGCGGCGCGACGCGGCCGTCGAGGCCCTGCGCCAGGTGGGCCTCGGGCATCGTCTCCGCCACCGTCCCGACCAGCTCTCCGGCGGCGAGAAGCAGCGCGTCGCGATCGCCCGCGCCCTCGTCGGCCGGCCCGCACTGCTGCTCGCCGACGAACCCACCGGTGCGCTGGACAGCGCTTCCGGCAAGGCAGTCGTCGACCTGCTGTGCGCGCTGAATGACAGCGGCACCACCGTCGTCGTCATTACTCACGACCGTGACCTGGCCGCCTTTCTTCCCAGGCGCATCGGCATCCATGACGGGCGCATCGACTTCGATGAAGACCGTCCGCATCCCGCAGGAGCCACCCGATGACATCCCTCCCGCGCCACATCCGGCTGCGCCCGACGGACCTGCTGCGCCTCGGCCTGATCGGGCCGCGTACACGCAAGATGCGCTCCGCGCTGTCGGCCCTCGGTATCTGTCTGGGCATCGCCGCCGTCATCGCCGTGACCGGGATCTCCTCGTCCAACCAGGCACACCTGCTGGCCCGTCTGGACCGGCTCGGCTCCAACCTGATCACCGTCGCCCCGGGGAAGGACCCCAACCAGCAACCCGTTCCGCTGCCGCCCACCGCCGAGAAGATGCTCGCCAACATCGCCCCGGTACAGGAGGTCACCGCGACCGGGGCCACCAAGGCCGAGGTCTACCGCAACGACCTGGTACCGAAGGAGCAGACCGGCAGCATCAGCGTGCTGGCCGCCCGTCTGAACCTGCTTGACGTCCTGCACGCCACCCTGCGGAGCGGGACGTGGCTGGACAAGGCCAGTGAGAACCTGCCCGTGACTGTGCTCGGCGACCAGGCCGCACAGCGCCTCGGCGTGACCGCGCCGGGCGAGCGGGTCTGGCTGGGCGGACAGTCGTACATTGTCAAGGGGATTCTGGCGCCCAACGACCTGGCTCGCGAGCTCGGCACGGCCGCCCTGGTCGGCTGGCCCCAGGCAACGGCACACCTGGGCGCAGACGGCACCGCGGCCACCGTCTACCTGCGGTCCCATTCAGAGCGCGTCCCGGGCGTGCAGGCCGTGGCCGGGGCCACGGCGAACCCGGCCAACCCGAACCTGGTCGCCGTCAGCCGGCCCTCCGACCTCCTCACGGCACGCGGCGAGGCAAAGGGTGCGCTCACCGGGCTGGTCCTATCTCTCGCCGGGGTCGCCCTTCTCGTCGGTGGCGTCGGGATCGCCAACACCATGGTGGTGGGCGTGATGGAACGCCGCGGCGAGATCGGACTGCGACGCGCGCTGGGGGCCAGGGGCGGGCAGATCACCGTTCAGTTCCTGCTGGAGGCCGTACTCATGGGCTTCATCGGCGGAATAGGCGGGCTGGTCGTGGGAGGCGTCGCCGTCTATGGCTACGCCCTGGCCCAAGGCTGGCCCACTTCCGTCCCCCTCTACACGATCGTTGCCGGTCCCGCGGTCTCCGTTCTGGTGGCCGCCGTCGCCGGCATCTATCCAGCGCTGCGAGCGGCCCGGGCGTCGCCGACGGATGCCCTGCGCTCGGCCTGAGCCCGGACCGAGGGGCTCCCAAGGTTCGCCCCTCGGTATCAGCGAAGGCGGCGGCACAACCGAGATCTTGACTGATATTTCAGTCAGTGTCACAGTGATCGCACGCTTCACGTCTGAACATTCCGCAGAGAGGAAGGAACACGATGCGTGTGACCAGGCCCGCGAGTCAGGGGGCGACATGCTTCTGACCCCCACTGAGCGGGACCGGCTGCTGCTCTTCACGGCTGCCGAGCTCGCGCGGACGCGTCTGGGGCGCGGGCTGCGTCTCAATGTGCCGGAGGCGACCGCGCTGATCGCCGATACGGTGTGCGAGGCCGCACGCGACGGCCTCCATCTGGCCGAGGCACTGGATCGAGGGCGCGGCGTGCTCGGCCCGGACAACGTACTCCCCGGCGTCACCGATGTCGTGACGGAGATCCAGGTCGAGGCGGTGTTCGACGACGGAACCCGCCTGGCCGTCATCAGCGCACCGTTTGGCGACGTGGAGCACGACGACGGCGCACCCGGCGCCGTCCTTCCCCACGCGATCGCCCTGCCGGAGCCGGAACCGGTGATCACCCTGCGCGTCCGCAACTCGGCCCCGGTCCCGGTGAGCGTGACGTCGCACTTCCACTTCTTCGAGGCGAATCCCCGTCTGGACTTCGACCGTGCCGCCGCGTACGGCATGCGGCTCGCGGCCCCGGCCGGGTCGTCCACACGGTTCGATCCCGGGGCTGTTGTCGAGGTCGGGCTCGTTGCGATGGGCGGAGAGCGGATCGTTATCGGTTTCGCGGGCCTGGTCGACGGGCCGCTGGACGCGCCCGGTGCGAAGGCCGAGGCCCTGGAGCGCGCTGCCGCCTGCGGCTACCTGGGAGCGGAAGGAGCAGAGCGATGAGCAGGCCCACCAGGCACAGCGCCTACTGTGTGCCCGGCAGCAGTCGGCACATCGACCCGCACGAGTACGCCACCGTGCACGGCCCCCGTGCGGGGGACCGGGTCCGGCTCGGCGACTCCGGGCTCGTCGTCCGGGTGGAATCGGACTCACAGGCCCTCGGCGACGAGTTCCTGGCCGGTTTCGGCAAGACGGCCCGGGACGGAATGCATCTGAGGGCCGCGGCCGTCCGTGACACCTGCGATGTCGTGATCACCAATGTCCTGGTGATCGACGCCGTGCTCGGCATCCGCAAGGTGTCCATCGGCATCCGTGAGGGACGGATCCACGCCATCGGGCGGGCCGGCAACCCCGACACCCTCGACGACGTCGATGTGGTGGTGGGAACGGGCACCACGATGATCCCGGGCGAGGGCCTGATCGCCACCGCCGGTGCGATCGACACCCATGTCCACCTGCTCTCCCCGCGGATCATGGAGGCGTCACTGGCCTCCGGCGTCACCACGGTCATCGGCCAGGAGATCGGGCCGAGCTGGGGCGTCGGAGTGAACTCCGCATGGGCGCTGAAGCTCGGGTTCAGTGCCTTCGACGCCTGGCCCGTCAACATCGGCTTCCTGGCCAGGGGATCCGCCTCCCATGAAGCGCCCCTGGTCGAGGCCTTGGCCGAGGGAGGTGCCTGCGGATTCAAGGTGCACGAAGACATGGGCGCGCACACCCGTGCCCTGGACACCGCGCTGCGGGTCGCCGAGGAGCACGACGTGCAGGTCGCCCTCCACTCGGACGGCCTGAACGAGTGCCTGTCGGTGGAGGACACCCTGCGCGTCCTGGAAGGCCGGACGATCCACGCTTTCCACATCGAGGGCTGCGGCGGCGGACACGTCCCCAACGTCCTCAAGATGGCAGGCGTGCCGAACGTCATCGGCTCCTCCACCAACCCGACCCTGCCCTTCGGTCGGGACGCCATCGCGGAGCACTACGGGATGATCGTCTCCGTCCACGCCCTCAAGACGGACCTGCCGGGCGATGCCGCCATGGCCCGGGACCGGATCCGGGCCGGGACGATGGGCGCGGAGGACGTCCTGCACGATCTCGGTGCCATCGGCATCACTTCCTCCGACGCCCAGGGCATGGGCCGGGCCGGAGAGACCATCCGGCGCACGTTCGCCATGGCCGGAAAGATGAAGACCGAGCTCGGGCCCCTGGAGGGCGACGGCGAGGGCGACGACAACGCCCGTGTCCTGCGCTACATCGCCAAGCTCACCATCAACCCCGCCATCGCCCACGGCCTCGCCCACGAAGTCGGCTCCATCGAGATCGGCAAAATGGCCGACATCGTGCTCTGGCGCCCGCCGTTCTTCGGGGCCAAACCACAGATGGTCCTCAAGTCCGGGTTCCCCGCCTACGGCGTCACGGGCGACCCGAACGCCGCCACCGACACCTGTGAGCCCTTGGTCCTGGGCCCGCTGTTCGGCGCCCACGGAGCCGCTCCGGCCGAGCTCTCCGTCGCCTTCGTCAGCCGCGCCGCCGCCGAATCCGGCTCCTTCGGCAGGCCGCACGGCATGATGGCCACCCGGCGCAGGCGTGTGGCTGTGGAGGGAACCCGTGGTATCGGCCCCGCCGACATGCTGCACAACGCCCGGCTGGGGCAGGTGGACGTCGACCCGCGCAGCGGCCTCGTGACCCTCGACGGAGATCCGATGCGCTCGGAGCCGGTGCAACAGGTCTCTCTGAGCCGGCTGTATTTTCTGTGACCCTTGCTGGCTGACTGAACTTTCAAATCTGTACCCAGGGCCATCTTTCCTCGATCGCGTGTCCGAGGAGGGAGGTTCGTCGGTGGCATGAATCGGTGCAATCAGCCTCGACCGGACGCCTTTTCGGTTGAGGAGGATCCACACCAACCCTGCTCTTGACTGAATTTTCAGTCGAAGAGAAGATGCTGTTCACACCGCGTACCCATCCTGTGCTGCTGCCAGGCCGAGCCGGCCGCCGCCGACGGGGGTACTTCTGGCGAAACGAAGAGAGATCCGTGATGACTGCATTCCGTATGCCTGCCGAGTGGTCCGAGCACGAGGGGTGCCTGATGGCCTGGCCCGTCCGTGAGGACCTGTGGGGCGGCGTGCTGGACGACGTCAAGGAGGAGTACGCGAACGTCGCCCGCGCGATCGCCGGGTTCGAGCCGGTGACGATGGTCGCGTCGCCCGGCCATGGAGAGGAGGCCCGGACGAGGTGCGGCGCTGAGGCCACCGTCGTGGAGATGGCGCTGGACGACTCGTGGTTCCGCGACTCCGCCCCGCTCTTCGTGCTCGACGGCGACGGCAATCGCGCCGGGGTGGACTTCCGCTTCAACGCCTGGGGCCGCAAGCACCACCCGTACGACTCCGACGACCGGGTGAGCGCCCTGCTGCTCAAGCACCTCGGCGTCGAGCGCATCGCCTCCGACATGATCCTGGAAGGCGGGGCGATCACCGTCGACGGCGAGGGCACGCTGATCACCACGGAACAGTGCCTGCTCCACCCCAACCGGAACCCGGGGCTGAACCGGGACGAGATCGAGACCGAGCTGAAGTCCCGGCTCGGCGTCGACAAGGTCGTCTGGCTTCCGTACGGCGGTCTGCTGGACACGGAGACCGACGGCCACGTAGACGGCGTCTGCGCCTTCGCCGCTCCCGGCAAGGTCGTCGTCTCCCTGCCCGACGACCCCGACCACCCCGACTATGCCCGGATGCGCGCCAACCGCGCGGTTCTTGAGGCCACCACGGACGCCCACGGCCGGGCGTTCGAGATCACCGACATCCCGCAGACCGCGTTCGTCGACATGGCCGAGGGGGAGGTCGAGGTGTCCTACCTGAACTACTACGTGGCCAACGGAGGCGTCGTCGTCCCAGTGGCCGGTGTCCCCCAGGACGGCGACGCCCTCGCGGTCATTGCCGCCGCGTATCCAGGGCGCAAGGTCGTCGGAGTGCGGGCGCCCGCGATCGCTTTCGGTGGCGGTGGTGTCCACTGCATCACTCAGCAGATCCCCGCCGTCACCAGCGCCTGAATCGAGTACGGACTGCTCCTGGCGGACCGCTCCGGCGGTCCGCCGGCCCTCGCCCCCGGAATGAGAGCGCGACGATGACCACACCCCAACTCCCCGGCAGGAGACGTCCCCCCGCGAGGCGCGGACGGATGGCCGCGACGACGGCCGCCCTGACCTTCCTCGCGACCCTCGCCGCCTGCTCCGGCCCGCCCAAGGACTCCGGCACCGGCACCGAGTTCAAGCTCTCGGCCTCCACGCCGGAGGCCCGCGACGAGATCGACTCGTTCACCTGGGCCGTCTACGCGGAACCGCCCACGCTCGACTACACGGCGGCGTTCGACTACCCGCAGAACACAGTCCTGTCCAACGTGTGCGAGAGCCTGATGCGCTGGACACCAGGGCTCACCATGGAGCCGGGCCTGGCGAAGAAGGCGTCCAACCCCGACCCCAGGACCTGGGTCTACGATCTGCGCGCGGGTGTGCGGTTCCACAACGGCAAGGAGATGACGGCAGACGACGTCGTCTACAGCCTCGGCCGCCAGATGGATCCGAAGAACGCCGCGGCCTGGGCCCAGATCTTCCAGAACGTCGCCTCCGTACGGAAGACCGGACCGCTGCAGGTCACCGTCGAGCTGAAGAGGCCCGACTCCCAGTTTCCGCAGTACATGGCGACTGCCGCGGGCGTGGTGGCCTCCAAGGCCGGCGTAGAGGCGGCGGGCAAGGACTACGGCACCACCGGGGGACTCGCCTGCACCGGGCCGTTCGAGCTCGGTGCCTGGGACAAGGGGCAGTCGATCGAACTCGACCGCTTCGACGGTTACTGGGGGAAGCCGGCCAAGTCCAAGAAGGCCGTGATCCGGATCCTGACCGACCCCTCCGCACGCGTCAACGCCATGCTCAGCGGGGAGGCCGACGGCGGCTACCTGATCCCCACCGAGAGCTACGGCCGCCTGCGCGACAGCGGTGTGGGCTCCCTGTACTTCGGCGAGGGCCTGACCACGGTCAACGTCGACGTCACCGACATGCGGGGCCCGCTCGGCGACGTCCGGGTACGTCGCGCGCTGTCCCTGGCCCTGGACCGGTCCGGATTCGTCAAGGCCGGGCTCGGCGGCGCGGGCACCAGCACCAGCTCGATCACCCCCCGGGCCGTCTGGGCAGCGGCCTCGAAGCCGACCCGGAAGGCCGCGCTCGGTGCGTTGCCGCCGCCGAAGCAGGACATCGAGAAGGCCAGAGCGTTGGTCAAGGAGGCCGGTGCCACCGGTAAAACGCTCACCGTGGCCACCAGCCCCATCGGCCAGGACGTCTCTCTCCTCGCCACCGCGGTCCAGGCAGCCGGCACCCAGATCGGTCTGAACATCCGCCTCAAGACCATCGCTCCGAACGCCTTCACCGCCCTGTTCACCGATCCCGAGGCGCGCGAGGGCATCGATCTGTTCCCGTACACCTCGTACTACAACATCAGCGACCCGTTGGACCTGCTGGCGAACTTCCGGACAGGCGCCTACCTGAACTTCGCCGGATACAGCGACAAGGGCTACGACAGGCTCGTCGACCGGGCCACCGCCGCCTACCGGCGAGGACAGCGGATGGAGATCGAGGCCGAGCTGCAGAAGCAGGCCGCCGACCAGGTGCTGTGGATACCGGTCGCCGAGTGGCCCACCTCGGTCTTCCTCAACAAGAGGATCACCGGCGCCCCCACCACCATCTCGTACATGTACTACCCGTGGGCCGCCGATGTGGGGGCCGCGAAGTGAGCTTCCTGAGATTCGCCGTACGCCGGCTGGCGGAGATGGCGGCCACCCTGCTCGGTGCGTCGTTCGTGGTGTTCGGCGCCATGTACCTGGCGCCGGGAGACCCGGCCGGCTTCCTGCTCTCGGGCCGTTCGGCCTCGCCGGAGGCCCTCGCCGCGGTCAAGGCCCAATATCACCTGGACGATCCGTTCTTCGTCCGGTATCTGCGCTGGCTCGGCGACATCGTGCAGGGGGACTTCGGGCGTTCCATCACCTACCGCACCGACGTCTCACGGTTGTTGGCCGACCGCCTCCCGACCACGTTGCTGCTCGTCGTCATGGCGCTGGCCGTGGTCGTGGTGATCGGCCTGGTCCTGGGACGGATCGCCGCCGTGCGCGGGGGCGGCATCGATTCCACCATCCTGGTCGGCACCGCACTCGCCGTCGGAACCCCGTCCTTCGTCGCTGCCGTACTGCTTCAGGGCCTGTTCGCCGTGAAGCTTGCATGGTTCCCCAGCAGCGGTGCCGGCGACGGCCTCGGCGACAAGCTCTGGCACCTGACGCTCCCCGCGATCGCCCTCGCGCTCTACCTGATCGGCATGCTCGCCCGGGTCACCCGCTCCACCATGCTGGAAGCACTCGACAGCGAGCACGTCACCGTAGCCCGCAGCCGCGGCGTCCCCGAACGGCTGGTCATCCGCCGCCACGTCGTCCGCAACTCCCTGGGGACCGTCCTCACCACCGGCGGGCTGATCGTCTCCACCCTCCTGATCTGCACGATCCTCGTGGAGACCGCCTTCAGTGTCGGAGGCGTCGGCCAGCTCCTGGAACTCTCCACCACGACCAAGGACTTCCCGACCGTCCAGGCCGTCTCCCTGATCATCGTCGCTCTCTTCATGACCGTGAACCTGATCGTCGACCTGCTGCTGCCCCTGGTCGACCCGCGGATCGCCCTCGGAACGAGGAGTACCTCGGTATGACCGCCGTCCTGACCCGCCGACCCGGACTCTCCAGGATCCGCACCGCCCGGTCCCCGCTGTATCCGGTCTGCCTCGCCCTCGTCACCCTGGTCACGGCTGCCGCGCTCCTCGCCTCGTGGGTGGCGCCCTACGACCCCAATGCGGTCGACCTCGGAAACGCGATGGCTGCTCCCTCCTCCGAACACTGGCTCGGCGTCGACGCCGCCGGGCGTGACACCCTCTCCCGGCTCCTTCTCGGCGCCCGCACCTCGCTGTTGGGACCGCTCGGGGTCGTGGTCTTCTCCACGCTCGCCGGCGTTGTGGTCGGTATGGCAGCGGGCTGGCGGGGCGGCTGGCTCGACTCGGTTCTCTCGCGCAGCACCGAACTGGTCTTCGCGTTTCCCGGGATGCTCCTCGCGATCCTGATCATCTCGGTCCACGGAGAAGGGCTGCTCGCGCCCGTCGTCGCCCTCTCCGTCGCCTATCTGCCCTACGTCAGCCGGCTCACCCGCTCCCTCGTCCTGGCCGAACGCAAACGCCCCTACGTCAGCGCCTACCAGGTCCAAGGCCATTCGGCGCTCCAGATCTGCCTGCGCCACATCCTGCCCAACATCGCCCCCGTCGTCCTCGCCCAGTCCACCATCAACTTCGGATACGCCCTCATGGACCTCGCCGGCCTGTCCTTCCTCGGCCTCGGGATCCCCGCGCTCACCCCGGACTGGGGCCGCATGGTCTTCGACGGCCAGACCGCCATCCAGTACGGCTACCCGCTGTCGGCGATCCTGCCCTGCGTGTTCATCGTGCTGACGGTCGTCGCCTTCAACGTGGTGGGCGAACGCTGGGCCGACCGCGTCGCCAGGAGGACCCCATGAATTCGGTGGACCCGACCACATCCGCGTACACACTCGACATCCAGGGGCTGCGGATCAGCCTGCCCGGCACCGCCCGCCCGGTCCTGGACGGCGTCGACCTCCACATCGGCACCGGGGAGACCGTCGCCCTCGTCGGCGAGTCCGGATCCGGGAAGACGCTCACCTCGCGCAGCGCCCTGAACCTGCTGCCGCCCGGCGCCACCGTCGAGGGCGCCGTCCGCGTAGGAGGCCAGGACGTACTCACCATGAGCGCCGACCAGCTGCGCGCCCTGCGCACCGACACGGTGGCCATGATCTTCCAGGACCCCCGTGCCGCCCTCAACCCGCTGCGCCGCATCGGCGACTTCCTCATCGAGAGTGTGACCCTGACCAGGAGCATGAGCCGGCCGGACGCCACCGTCCGGGCCACCGAACTCCTCCGGGCGGTCGGCCTGGACGGCTCCGCGCTCCACATGTACCCCGGTCAGGTCTCCGGAGGCATGCTGCAACGAGTCATGATCGCGGCAGCGCTGATGGGAGACCCGGCCCTCCTGCTCGCCGACGAACCGACGACCGCGCTCGACGTCACCACCCAGGCCGAGGTCATCGCCCTGCTGACCGAACTCCGTGAACGCTTCGGCACCGGCCTGCTCTTCGTCACCCACGACCTCGACCTCGCTGCCGCCATCAGCGACCGCGTCTACGTCATGTACGCCGGACGGATCGCGGAGAGCGGCCCCGCGCAAGCCCTCTTCGCGCAGCCGCGACACCCGTACACAGCAGCGTTGCTCGCCTCCACCCCGCGCCTGGAGGCCCCTGCGGGGCGACTTGCCGCCATCGACGGCCGGCCCCCCGACCTGCGACAGGAGTTGCACGGCTGTGCGTTCGCCGCCCGCTGCCCCTTGGCCACGGAAGTCTGCGACCGGCAGGCCCCCGAGCCGCTTCGGGCACCGGGCCTGCCGAACCACCAGGCCGCCTGCCACCACACCGACCGTCTCGAAGGGAGCACCGTCGATGTCTGAGCACGTACTGGAGGCCGTCGGCCTCCACCGCGCCTACGGGACGGTCCGCGCCGTCGATGACGTGTCCTTCTCCCTCCCCGAGGGCGGCTCCCTGGGCATCGTCGGAGAATCCGGGTCCGGCAAGACCACCACCGCCCGGATCGTCGTCGGTCTGGAACGGGCCGACGACGGGGAGGTCCTGGTACGCGGCCAGGTCCGCAGCTCGCGAAGCAGCGGCCGCCCCCAGCGCCTGGCACGGGCCCGCGAGGTCCAGATGGTCTTCCAGGACCCGTACCTCTCCCTCGACCCCCGGACCAGCGTCGAAGACGTCCTGCGCGAGACCCTGCGCCTGCACTTCCCCAGCACCGACCACGACCGGCGCATCCGCGAGCTCCTCGACCAGGTCGGCCTGGGCACCCGCGCCGCCGACGCCCGGCCGCGGCAGCTCTCCGGCGGCCAGCGCCAGCGCGTCGCCATTGCCAGGGCCCTCGCCGTCGAACCAGCAGTCCTCGTCCTCGACGAGGCGGTCGCCGCGCTCGACGTCTCCGTCCAGGCCCAGATCCTCAACCTGCTCGCCGACATCCGTGAGGAGACCCGGATCGGCTACCTGTTCATCACCCACGACCTCGGCGTGGTCCGGTGCGTCACCGACGAGATCCTCGTCATGCGCCGTGGCCGCGTCATCGAGGCCGGGCCCACGGCCGAGGTGCTCTCTACGCCACAAAACCCCTATACCCGACTCCTGTTGGAGTCCGTCCCCCGACCCGGCTGGAACCCCGAGGCCATCACCGCCGCCCGCCGGGCACTCTGACGGCCCCTGGGGCGACCTCGTGCCCCTGGGGTGAGCGGGCCCTGCCCACAAGGCGCGCACCACTGCGAACGGGCGTCACGCCGTGCCTGTCGCCCTTTGGTCGCGACGCACGGCCGACTCGGACACTCGCACGGCGCCTGCCAACGAACCCACTGCGCAACCCAGTTGAAACAGGAGGTCCATCATGAACGATCACATTGCCGGCCGCCACGCACGTCGGGGCCTGAACCGGCGCGGATTCCTCGCGGCGGCCGGGCTGACCGCCACCGTCGCCGCAGTCGCGACGACCACCCAGGGCTGGGCCGGTTCAGCCAAGGCCGCGGGCACCTTCAAGGCCCCGGCCGAGGACGTGCGGCACACCCGTACGTGGATGGCCTGGCCGGACCGCACCGCGATCTGGGGCAGCGACCTGAGCGGTGTCCAGGCCAACATCGCTCTGATCGCCCGCACGATCGCGAAGTACGAACCGGTCGTCATGTGCGCCAACTCCGTCAGCGCCTCCAAGGCCCGCTCGATGTGCGGCTCCACGGTCACCGTCATCAGCTCCATCCCCGTCGACGACTGCTGGATGCGCGACACCGGACCCGTCTTCCGCACCGACGGCTCCGGCGGACTGGACGCCGTGGGCCTCGGCTTCAACGGCTGGGGCAACAAGCAGACCCACGCCAAGGACGCCCTCGTCGCCGAGCGGATCGCCGCCTACGCGGGCGCACCGTTCACTTACGCCGACCTCGTCGGTGAGGGCGGCGCAATCGAACAGGACGGCAACGGCACCCTGATAGCCACCCGCAGCAGCCTCGTGAACAGAAACCGCAACCCCGGGATGTCGCAGAGCGCACTGGAGACGGCGATGTGCGATGCGTACGGCGCCACCGAGGTCATCTGGTTCGACGGTGTCAAAGGCCAGGACATCACCGACGACCACGTGGACGCCACGTCCCGCTTCCTCGCCGCCGGCAAGGCACTCGTCCAGATGCCCATCGCATCGGACAACGACGCGTTCGCGAAGGACGCACGCCAGCAGTACCAGATCCTGTCCACATCCAAGACGGCCAACGGCACCGCGATGAACGTGGCAAAGCTCCAAGGCCCCGACTACGACAAGATCCGCTCCACCAACCAGAATTTCCTCGCCTCCTACGCCAACTACTACCTCTGCAACGGCGCCGTCATCTCCGCTCACTTCGGCGACACGACGGCGGACCAGGCAGCGAAGGCGACCCTCGCCCGCCTCTACCCGGACCGCGCCATCGAACAGCTCAACATCGACAGCCTCGGCACCGGCGGCGGCGGAATCCACTGCGTCACCCAGCAGCAGCCCGCCGCCTGACAGCGGCCAGTGACTGGCCGGCGCCCCGACAGCAACCCTCGCGGCGCCGGCCGGGCCCCCGGAGGCGCCCCGAATAGGGTGTACAACATCAGGACCTTAGGGGGGGTTGTGCGGCGGGTGGTCGGCGTAGAGGTTGGCCGGGCAGATGGCCCGTTCGCAGAGCGGGCGTACAGCTCGGCGCGCAGGTCCTTGGACCAGTTCGTCCATGCGGCGCTGGTGCGCTGGCGGCGGAGGGCGGGCAGGTAAATGGTGGCAGCGACGAACGAGGCGACGCCGCCGTGGTCCAGGTGGTCAACACGGGGCGGCAGCCCAAGGGCTGCGGATCACGACGCCCCAGGCTGGGGCTCCTCGCCGTCGTAGGCCGCCAGCGCAGCCTGGCGGCATTCCAGCAGGTCGCCAAGGTCCTCGTGGGTCACGTGCTCCTGGGTCAGTGCCACCATGGCCCTGGCCTCGACCGAGGCCCATGCGTGCCGGGCGCGTTTGTTGGCGCGGCACCTGGCGTCGCTGCGCAGGAAGCCCGCTCCCGCCGCGAACCCGGCAGAGGCCAGAGCGGCGAGGGCGGCGGGAACTCGCACGTCCGCCGAGGCCAGCCCTGCCGCTCCCGCCGTGCCCGCGAGCAGGGCCGCGGGGAAACCCAGGGCAATGTCCGTCTTGGCCCAAAACTCGGCCCGGCGGTAGGCGAGTTTCCTCTGGCGCGTCGCCTCGTCTCTCAACCGCTCGATCTCGGCACGCAGGCGGTGCGCGAACTCGTCCGGGCTCAGGCGCGTGGTTCCGTCAGCGAGAGTATCCATAGAGTCATTCCAACACGCCTGCACCAGAAGGTACTTGGCAAGCCCGGACAGCATTCGGGCACGGCGGACGTGAGCTTCCCACAGTGGTGTGTCGCCAAGTCGTGTAGCCGATCTTGTCGGTGCGGTGGCAGGCAATCACTGAACGCGGTACCCCTATCCATCACCGCACCTACGACCACGATCTGCTGGGCCCTTACCGGGGCCAGGAATCCGAATTGGCAGCCCGGGCAGGAAAATGGGACATCCACACCAACCCGCACGACGTTCGCCCGATCTGGGTACGCCCTCCTTGGCCGAGCACGGCCACACCATCCCACCCTCGACAACCAGGTTCCGCACGCCCGCCGACGTCACCGCGTTCCTCACGAACAGCAGCTCGACAGAGATCGAATCAGCATGTTGATTCTCTTCGAGCCCTAACGACTCGGTACGCGATGGCCAGGGCCGTCAGAGCGATTCAACGGGCCCTGGCGATACTGCGAGACTGGCTGACATGACTGGCATGATCGTGGTCGACGACTACGACCTCCGATGGCCCGAGCGGTTTGAGGACCTGCGGCAGCGGCTTGCACCTCACATCGCGGACCTGGCTGTATCCATCGAGCATGTCGGAAGCACAGCCGTGCCCGGATGTGCCGCCAAGCCGATCATCGACCTCGACATTGTGGTGGCCGAGGACGCCACCATGCCCGAGCTGATCTCCCGGCTTGCCGAGCAGGGCTACCGGCACGAAGGCGATCTGGGGATTCCGGGGCGGGAGGCCTTTCAAGCCCCTCCTGCGGCTCCCGAACATCACCTGTATAGCGTGGTCACAGGCTCCAGACCACACCTTGATCACGTCTTGCTCCGTGACTGCCTACGTCAGCGGCCCGATGAAGTCCGGCGCTACAGCGCGTTGAAGGTGGCCCTCGCACAGCGGTTCCGTGCCGACAGTCAGGGTAGACGGGACTACTCGAGGGCGAAGAGCTCTCTGGTGGAGGAACTGGTCGCGAAGTCCTACGTCGCTCGGGCCGCCGGAGAACGGTGACGTGACGGTGGCCACACGGGTTGGTGATGTTGTGACGCATTACCGAGCCCGTGCGGCCTTTTCCCATCCTGCCTTCTGCGGCCTTGAGCGTGCACATCTCGGCGTTCTGATAAAGGAGTTGGCCGACCCCTGGCTGGGGCGGTGCGAGTCCGAGTTGCGTGAGCTTCGTGGCGGAGAGTGCAAGCGGGTCGCCGGAGCCGGGCCGGATCACAAGCTGGTCTTCACCGACAGGGTCCTGGCCACCGTGGTCCACCTGCGTCTGCAGTTGCCGCACGCGGCACTGGCCGAGCTCCACGGCGTCTCCCGCCCAACCGTCACCCGCGCCATCCACGAGATCCGCCCGCTGCCGGCTGTCCGCGGCTTCGCTGTCCCCGACCGGCCCGCATCCGTCCGCGCATCCTGACCGATGTCTTTGCCTACGCCGAGGCCGAGGGTGTCGGGCTGCGCGTCGACGGCACCGAGACCCAGGTCCGCCGCCCCCGGGCCGGCCGCCCCGGCCGCAAGGCGTTCGTATCCGGCAAGAAGAAGCAGAACACCGCCAAGACCACCACCATCAGCGACGGCTCGGGACGCCTGCTGTGGTCCGGGGCCGACCGGCCCAGAAGAATGCACGACCGGACGGCGATGCGCACCGAAGGCAATGTCGAGCGGCTGTGTCTGTATCCGCAGGTCAAGGCGAACGTAGCAGTACGGCAAGCGTGACGGGACGGCCCGTATGCAGCCGGGGAGATCCAGGAGACGAGGGCCGGCGGACTTCGCCGGGGTCCAGGCCGCTACTCCTTCCGGCTTCCCGACCTGCCCGGCGGACTGCGGCCCCTGCGCGGCAAGGACGCCGCCGACGGCGAATCAGTGGCCGATGGCGGACACCGGCCCCAGTGCGGGCTATGGCAGTTCGGGTCGATACAGCCGTGGTGGCCGGCGCCGGCGTGCGGTCTGGCCCGGGTCGTCCCGGCGAAGGTCACCGTGGCTGTGGCCGCCCTGCTGCGGGCCGCTGGTTGCGGGCCGAATCGTTCGCCGTGTCAGGGCACGGTGATGACGATCTTGCCGCGCGCGTGGCCGGTGGCGCTGACGTCATGAGCTGTGGCGGCCTCCTTCAGCGGGAACACGGCGTGCAGCGGGACGGTGAGGCGGCCCTGGTCGGCGAGGTCGGCCGCCAGCGGCAGTCCTGCCCAGCCCGGCGACTCTCCGGCTTCGGAGCGGGAGAACCGCACTCCGTGCCGACCGGCGTCGAAGTCCGCGATGGTCACCACATGGTGCGGGTCGCCGGCGATGGCCACCAGTTCGGCAAGAGAGCCCTTACCAGCCGCGTCCAGAGCCACATCGACACCGAGCGGAGCCAGTGGGGCAAGGCGATCGGCCAGCCCCGCCCCGTAGGTGACCGGTACGACGCCGAGCTGGGCGAGGAAGCCGTGGTTGCCTTCGCTCGCGGTGCCGATCACGGTGAGGCCGCGGGCCTGGGCGAGTTGCGCGGCGATGGTGCCGACGCCTCCGGCGGCACCATCGATCAACAAGGTCATGCCTTCGGCGGCTTCCAGTGCGTCCAGTACACGTGTGGCCGAGTCGATATTGCCCGCAGCGCCACCCGCTTCCTCGAAAGACCACGACCGAGGCTTGGACGCCCACGCCTCCAGCACGGCGTACTGGGCTGCGGCGCCTCCCTGATCCAGGAAGGGGACGAGACCGAAGACCGCATCTCCCACGGCGGTGCCGGTCACCCCCTCTCCCACCTCGTCGACGATTCCCGCGGCATCCATGCCCGGTATATGGGGGAAGTCCACGGTGGCGATGTCCCGCAGCATCCCTGAGCGCAGGTACCAATCAGCTGGAGTGACGCCGGTGGCACGCACCGCGATGCGGACCTGACCGGGGCCGGCGTGTGGCTCTTCGACCTCCTCGACGCAAAGGACCTCGGAACCGCCATAGCGGTGGTATTGCACAGCAAACATGGAAAACCTCCGTACACGTGGCACATCGTTCAGCAGGTGAACTCGCAGCCGCTCACCTCTGCGGCAGAGAGCTGACCGCGGGGCACAGCGGCACCAGATCACGCTAACCCGCTAAACGGTCACCCCCTTCCGCTTGTGATTAAGTGGGAGACATGCCTGCCCAACTGCCTCGGAACCCGCCCCCCTCCGCCCCCGGCACCTCCGCCCCGGGGCAGAGAGCCGACGCCCGGCACAACCGCGCCCGGCTCCTCCAGGCCGCCCGCGAGGCGTACGCCCTCAACGGCACCGACGTAACTTCCAGCGCAATCGCCCGCAGAGCGGGTGTGGGTGCCGCCACCCTCTACCGGCACTTCCCGACACGCGGCTCGCTGATCGCCGCCGCGTTCTCCGAACAACTCAGCCAGTGCGTCACAGCCCTCGACGAGGCCCTTCAGGACGACAACCCCTGGCACGGACTTCGCAACGTCCTCACCAAGGTGTGCACGATGCAGGCCCAGGACCGCGGGTTCAGCGCCGCGTTCCTCTCCCAGTTTCCCGACGCGCCCGACGCCCATCGCGAGCGTGCCCGCGCCGAGGCATCCCTCGCCCAGCTGGTACAGCGCGCGAAGGACACCGGACAACTGCGCAAGGACTTCGACCCCAGCGACGTCACCCTCCTGCTGCTGGCCAACAACGGCGTCCTGCGAGACTCCCCGGCAGCCTCCATGGCCGCATCCCGCCGCCTGCTCGCCTACTTCCTCCAGTCCTGCCTGCCGACAGCCGGCACACCCCTGCCCCAGCCCGCGCCACTCCGCCTCGACGACCTCTACAAGCCACCGCATCGAACGGGGTGACCGTCGGCGTCCGCCCGGAGGCACGCGCCCCTGACGTGAATATTCCTCAGACCCCACCAACGCACCGCCGTCATTTCTTCTCGGCATTTCGGAGCCTCGTGATCACCGACCGCCTCCGAACAACGCCGACAAACGTTGTTCCTGCACCGGGACCGGCGCAACCCTGCCCGACGTCCAGTCCACAGCGCGGCGCAGGGCATACACCTGGGCGCAGCTGACCGCCGTACAGCAGAACCTGGTCTCGATCAGTCCAGGTCGGCACCGGCCAGGGTGACCGCGAGCGCGATGTGAGGGACGGCGCTCAGGCAGAGTTCAGCCGCCGTGCTCGGATCGGACGCGGTGCGCGCCTCCTGCCGCGCCGGCAGACCGGTCAGCGCCGCGGAGTCGACTGCCTCGTCGAGAACTTCATCCGCCGCGAGTTCGCCGCCGGCCACGAGCTCGCGCAGCCGGGCGTCCGCCTCCTGCGGATCGGTCCGCCACCGCAACGTGATCTCGTCGCCGGCGCTCATCAGGTCCATCGCGGCGAACTGGTACACCGTCAGCAGCGGCACACCCCGCTCACCCGGCGGGCCGGCCGGCTCCGTGAGCTCCTGGGCCTTCGCCACGGCGCACCGTGCGGGGTACGTCCACCGGGCCTCCTTCCGCGCCCACGTCACGGCGGCCTGCCACCGGGCGTCGTCCTCGGTGCGGGCCGGGCCCAGGTCCAGCAGGGTGGTGGCAACGAGGCTGACCTGTTTGCACGGCAGGAGGCTCACGTCCACGGCCTCCTGGCCGCGCGGGGCCGCGGCGATCGGCTCGTACACCGCGCCCGCCGCTTCGGCGCAGGCGCCGATCAGCGTGGTCGGGGCGGCGCTCAGCCGTGCATGGCGACGTCGGCGGGCGGGCAGATCCAGGCGGTCCGGTGTCACGGCCGCCCCCGCTCTGTGCCGCTCGGTACCGGCAGTCCCGGACCGAATGGCGCGGACGAGTGAACTCGGGGTCTTGCATACGGGGGCGCGGATCCGATGGGCCGCCGCAGAGGAGGGGCGGAGCGGGGGTCGGCTCCTCCTCTGCGGCGAGTCGGGATCGTCCGGTACTCCGGCGGGGGGAAACGGGGGGGGGGGCGGCGCCCCGGGGGCCCCCGGGGGGGGGGGGGGGGGCGACAGTCGATGGTGAGGGGGCGGGGGGGGGAGAACAAA